>JBGAKU010000123.1:0-16040 GCA_044224255.1 Geminicoccaceae bacterium | reverse complement strand
CATTCGCTCACCATCCGCCGGCCGCTGCGCATCCGCCAGAACCGGGCGCGGCGCTTCGTCGTCGACGGCACGCCGACCGACTGCGTGCTGCTGGCGATCAACCATATCCTCAAGGACGACCGGCCGACGCTGTGCCTTTCGGGCATCAACCGCGGCGCCAATCTCGGCGAGGACGTGACCTATTCGGGCACGGTCGCGGCGGCGATGGAAGCGACGATGCTCGGCGTGCCGGCGATCGCGCTGAGCCAGGTCCATACCCACGGCCATCCGGTCAAGTGGGCGACCGCCGAGCACCATGCGGCGAAGGTGATCCGCAAGCTCGCCAAGGTCGGCTGGCCGGCAAACACGCTGGTCAACATCAATTTTCCCGACGTGCTGCACGATGCGGTCAAGGGCACCGTGGTGGCGACGCAGGGACGTCACAAGATCGGCGACGAGCTGGTCGAGAAATTCGATCCGCGCGGCGTGCCCTATTACTGGGTCGGCGCCATGCGCAAGGAAGACGCGACGCGCAAGGGCAGCGACATCGCGGCGAGCCAGGACGGCTACATCACCGTCACGCCGCTCTACCTCGACCTCACGCACCGGCCGACCATGCGCCGGCTCGCCGCGGCGTTGAAGTGAGCACGCCCAATCACAAGATCCGCCTGCTGCTCGAACTCCGCGGGACGGGGGTGACCGATACCCGCGTGCTCTCCGCCATCGAACGCGTGCCGCGCGAAATCTTCGTGCCGCCGTCGCTGCGCGATCGCGCCTATGAAAACACGCCGCTGCCGATCGGCCTCGGCCAGACCTTGAGCCAGCCGACCGTGGTCGGCCTGATGACGCAGGCGCTCGATCTGCAGCCGAAATCGAAGGTGCTGGAGATCGGCACCGGAAGCGGCTACCAGACCTCGGTCCTCGCGCTGCTCGCGCGCCGGGTCTACACGATCGAACGCCACCGGCCGCTGCTGGGGGAGGCCGAGAAGCGTTTCCGCCAGATGTCAATCCACAACGTCACCTCGCGCTTCGGCGACGGGTGGAAGGGTTGGCCCGAGCTTGCGCCGTTCGAGCGAATCATCGTAACCGCTGCTCCTGAAGAAGTGCCGCAGGCGCTGCTCGACCAGCTCGCGCCGGGCGGTATCATGGTGATTCCGGTCGGTCCCGCGGGCGATCAGCGCCTGCTGCGCATCCGCCGCGGCGAAGCGGACCTGCTGTTCACCACCGAAGAACTGACGATGGTGCGCTTCGTCCCGCTGGTGGAGGGCATGCCCGATGCCGCGGAGGGAGGACGATGACATGACGTTGCGGAGCGGATTGCGTGCGGGCGCCCTGGTGGCGGCGCTCGCGGCACTTGCGGGCTGCGTGCCCGATACCTATCTGCGCACGCGCAGTCAGCCGGCCAGCGCCACGCCGGCAGCGCAGGAGGTCGTCGTGCGCTCGGGCGAGAACCTGTCGCTCATCGCCCAGCGCCAGGGCGTTTCCACCCGCGCGATGGCGGAGGCCAACAATCTGCGGCCGCCCTATGTCGTCCGCCCCGGCCAGCGCCTGGCGGTTCCGCGCGCCGAGGCGCCGCGGGTGGCCGAGGCGCCGGCAGCCGCGCGGACGGCGCCGCCTGCGAACGGTGCGGATGCGCCGGCAAGCGCGCCGAGCGGCGATCGCGTCGAGCGGCAGACCCTGGCGCCACCATCGTCAGCGCCGCCGGCGGCGCGGAACGGCCGCATCGGCGTCACCTGACCCGCGATCGATCAGGCGCCGCTGCCGCGGCGCCGGCAAGCGACGACAGCGGCGCCACGCCGCCGCGCGCCGGCCGTCTGGGTTCGCGTGGCCGCTGCAGGGCAACATCGTCTCGATTTCGGGCCGAAGCCCGGCGGCCTGCACAACGACGGCATCAACATCGCGGCGGCGCGCAACACCCCGATCCGTGCCGCCGAAAACGGCGTCGTCGTCTATGCCGGCAACGAGCTGCGCGGCTTCGGCAACCTGCTGCTGGTGCGCCATGCCGACGGCTGGGTGACGGCCTACGGCCATTGCGAGCAGCTTCTCGTCCGCCGCGGCGCGCATGTCCGCCGCGGCCAGGTGATCGCGCGCGTCGGCTCGAGCGGCAACGTCCGCACGCCGCAGCTCCATTTCGAGGTGCGGCGCGGAACGCGGCCGGTCAACCCGAACGAGTATCTGGAGCGCTGAGCGCGTTCAGCCGATGCGCGTGCCGTGCCGGCCGGCGAGGTCCTGGATGAACTGCCAGGCGACCCGGCCCGAGCGCGAGCCGCGCGTGACCGACCATTCATTGGCCTCGTGCTCGATGGTCTCGCGGTCGACCGCGATGCCGTAGCGCCGCGCGTAACCCTCGACCATGGCGAAGTAGGTGTCCTGGTCGCAGTGGTGGAAGCCGAGCCACAGGCCGAAGCGGTCCGACAGCGAGACCTTCTCCTCGACCGCCTCGCCGGGATGGATCGCCGTGCTGCGCTCATTGTCGATCATCTGGCGCGGCATCAGATGGCGCCGGTTCGAGGTGGCATAGAACAGGACGTTGCCCGGCCGCCCCTCGATGCCGCCTTCCAGGACCGCCTTGAGCGACTTGTAGCTGCTCTCGCCGGCATCGAAGGACAGGTCGTCGCAGAACAGGAGGCAGCGACGGCCGCCCTCCGCGAGCAGGTGGAGCAGCCGCGGCAGGCTCTCGATGTCCTCGCGATGGATCTCGATCAGGACCAGCGCATGCGGCTCGGTCTCGTTGATCCGGGCGTGGATCGCCTTGACCAGCGAGCTCTTCCCCATCCCGCGCGCACCCCACAGCAGCGCGTTGTTGGCGGGCAGGCCGCGGGCGAAGCGCAGCGTGTTGTCGAACAGCGAATCGGCGACCCGCTCGATCCCGCACAGGAGATCGAACGGCACCCCGGCCACGCGCGGCACCGGCCGCAGGCGCTCTCCGCGCGCCTCCCAGACGAACGCGTCCGCCTGGGTGAGGTCGACCGCAGCGGTCGGCGGCGGAAAGGCCCGCTCCAGGGCCTCGGCAATGCGCCGCAGCTCCTCGATGGTCGGATGTTCCTCCATACACTTGCTCCGATGCGTGGCGCGCGGACGCTAGCAGCGCCGGGCAAGGGCGCAATACCGGCCATCGGCGGACAGTCGCCGTGGCGCATGCTAACCTCGCCCGATGGTTCCCGATCGTGTTCTGGTCCTACCTGCCTGCATGGCCGGCCTGCACACCACGGCCGCCGTCAGCTCCGTCACCTTCGCCCGCCACACCCACGACGTGTTCGGCGTCGGCGTGATCCGCCGCGGCGCCCAGCGCTCGGCCAGCGGGCGCGGGACGGTCGAGGCAGGTGCTGGGGACGTGATCACCGTCAACCCCGGCGAGGTGCATGACGGGGCACCGGTCGACGGGACGCGGGCTTGGCAGATGGTCTATCTGGAGCCTGCGCTGGTGCGCGAGGCCGCGACCGAGGCCGGAATCCCCTCGCCGGCCATGGTCGAGCTGCGGCAGCCCGTGATTCGGGACGAATCGCTTGCCGTCGCGATGCTGCGCCTCTTTCACGCGGCGATCGATCCCGGAGACGCCGAGCTGCGGCGCGAGGAAGCCCTGAGCTACCTCCTTGGCACCCTTCTCGCACGCTACGCCTCGCGACGTCCCGCTGGTACGGGTGCGCCTGGGCGCACCATTCGCGCTCGTCGTCGGCTGCAGGACGACCCGGCCGCCTCGGTGAGCCTCGCCGAGCTCGCCACGGACTGTGGGCTGTCGCGTTTCCAGCTCATTCGCGCGTTCCGGCGTGAGACCGGCCTGACGCCGCACGCCTACCAGGTCTCGCTCCGGGTACAGGCGGCGCGGCGTCTGATCGTGGCAGGAGTTCCCCTGGCCGAGGCGGCGCTCACGGCGGGCTTCACCGACCAGAGCCACATGAACCGCGTCTTCCTGCGCCACACCGGCGCGACGCCCCGGGCATGGGCGTCGGCCATGGCCTGAGCCCCACCCGCAATCCCGTTCAAGACGCCTGCTCACGGCCGCGCTTCGCTCGTCCATCCAGAGCGGAGGGATACGATGCGGCGATCGACGGCACTCGGATTCGGCCTGTGCGGGCTGGCGATGGTGACGGTCGGCAGCGCCGTGGTGGCAAGCAAGCTCATCGCGACAGGCCTGCCACCGTTCACCGCGGCGGCGTTGCGTTTTGCCATGGCACTGCCCGTGTTCCTGCTGCTGATGATCCCGACCCGTGGGCAACTGCGCTGGCCCGGTCGACGCGATGCTGGTTTGCTGCTCGCTCAAGCGGCGCTCGGCAGTGTGGGCTACACCGCGCTGCTCGTAGTCGGGCTACGTTTCACCAGCGCTGCCGATGCCGGAGTCGTCGCCGGAACGCTGACCGCCGTGGCCGGCGCGCTGGCGATCTTGCTCCTGGGAGAACGGCCGACCGGCCGCGGTCTCCTGGCGGTGGCTCTCGCTGGTGGCGGAATTGTGGCGGTGACCTGGGACGCCGGCGGCGTTCATCCCGCCCCTGGACGCACCGTGCTGCTCGGTAACGCGATCGTGCTGGCGGCGGTGATGTGTGAGGCCGTGTTCCTGCTGCTGAACAAGCGTCTTCGCCTACTGCTGCCACCCCTGGCCCAGTCCACCGCGATGACCGGCCTGAGCCTGATGGTCGCCACCCCGTTTGCGTTGCTCGAGCAACCCTGGACCACATCGCCCGACCCGGTTGCCCTGGTCGCCGTCGCCTACTACGCCTTGGTGCCCACGGTCGCCGGGTTTCTCCTCTGGTACGCCGGGGCCGCACGGCTCACGGGGATGCAGGCCGCGCTCGCCACGGCGATCCTGCCCGTCTCCACGCTCGTCCTGGCGGCCGTGGCGCTCGGCGAGGCGATCGGCCTTGCCCAGATCGTCGGCATGCTGCTGGTCCTGGCGGCCATAGCTTTGGGCGCGCGCCCGTCAACGGCCTGACGTCACATCCGCGGTCGGTTGCAATGCGGGTCGCCGCGACTATAGTCCCGCCGCGATCCGCCGCCCCATCTCATCGAGGTTTCCCCATGTTCATCTCACCGGCCTATGCCCAGGCGGCCGCGCCCGGAGGCGGCGGCGATATCTTCATGTCGCTCCTTCCCCTGGTCATGGTGTTCGCCATCTTCTACTTCCTGCTGATCCGGCCGCAGCAGGCGAAGATGAAGGCGCATCGGGCGATGCTCGAGAACCTCAAAAAGGGCGACCAGGTCGTGACCGGCGGCGGTATCGTCGGGAAGATCGTGCGCGTCGAGCAGAGCGACAGCTCGCTCCTGGTCGAGATTGCCCCCAATGTTCAGGTCAAGATCGTCCGCGGGACGGTTCAGGACGTGCTGAACAAGACGGTCCCGGCAGCGACGGGCAACGACAACCGGCCAGCACCCGGTGCCGCGGTCGGCGGCTTCCTCGGCAAGCTGTTCGGCAAGAAGTAAGCCCGCGCGATCATGCCCAAGGGCCTTTCCTGGCGTGCGACCGCCGTGGCGGCGGTCCTCCTGCTCGCGGTGCTCTCGCTCCTGCCGAACTTCCTGCCTCAGTCGGCGCGCGACAGCCTGCCCGGTTTTCTCCCCAGTCGTGCCATCACGCTCGGCCTGGACCTTCAGGGCGGCTCCTACCTCCTACTGGAGGTCGATGTGGCGCCGGTGTTCAAGGAGCGCCTGGAGAGCATGGTCGGCGACATCCGGGCCGCCCTGCGTGCGGCCCGGGTCAACTATCGCGGTCTCGGCGTGCAGGGTGACACGGTCACCCTGACCCTGGTCGATCCGGCGCAGCGCGAGCAGGCGCTCGCGGAGATCGACCGGCTCAACCCGGCGAGCCTCGCCTCCGGCGGCCGCGTGCGCGACTTCGACGTGACCGACGCGGCCGGCCGAATCGTGCTGCGCCTGACCACGGGCAAAGAGACCGAGCTGCGCCAGGCGGCGATCAACCAGTCGCTCGAGGTGGTCCGCCGCCGGATCGACGAGCTCGGCACCCGCGAGGCGTCGATCCAGCGCCAGGGCTCCGACCGGATCCTGGTCCAGGTGCCGGGCGAGAAGAATCCCGAGAACATCAAGCGCTTGCTCGGCCGCACCGCGCGTCTGACCTTCCACATGGTCGACATCAACGCGAGCGTGCAGGACGCGCTGCAGGGCCGGGTGCCGCCCGGCTCGGTGCTGCTCGAGTCCGCCGAGCGCGACCGCGGCGGGCTCACTCACTATGTCGTGAAGCGCGAGGTCGACCTCAGCGGCGAGAACCTGACCGACGCGCAGCCCTCGTTCCAGGACAACCAGCCGGTCGTCAGCTTCCGTCTCGACAATCAGGGGGCGCGCAAGTTCGGCCGGATCACGCAGGAGAACGTCGGCAAGCCGTTCGCGATCGTGCTCGACGACAAGGTGATCTCGGCCCCCAACATCCGCGAGCCGATCCTCGGTGGCTCGGGGATCATCTCCGGCAATTTCACGGTCGAGACGGCCAACGAGCTGGCCGTCCTGCTGCGCGCCGGCGCCTTGCCCGCACCCCTCAACGTCGTCGAGGAACGCACGGTCGGTGCTGAGCTCGGTGCCGACTCCATCCGCGCGGGGACCATCGCCTGCCTCGTCGCGGCCGTGCTCGTGACCGCCCTGATGCTTGTCTACTATGGCGTCTTCGGCGGGATCGCCGATATCGCGCTCTATCTCAATGTGGCGCTGATCCTGGGGATCATGTCGATGCTCGGGGCCACCCTGACCTTGCCCGGCATCGCCGGCATCGTGCTGACGATTGGGCAGTCGGTCGACTCCAACGTCCTGATCTACGAGCGGATCCGGGAGGAGCGGCGCGCCGGGCGAACGCCCTTGTCCGCGATCAACACCGGCTTCGCCGAGGCGATGCGCACCATCGTCGACGCGAACCTGACCTCCCTGATCGCGGCCCTGGCGCTGTTCCAGTTCGGCTCCGGGCCGGTCAAGGGGTTCGCCGTCACGCTGGGGCTGGGCATCGTCACCAACATGTTCACCTCGGTCTATTTCAGCCGCTTTTTGGTCGGGCTCTGGTACGATCGTGCCAGGCCCGCCACGCTGCCGCTCTGAGGCTCCCATGCGTCGCCCGCGTCTCGTTCCCGACGGCACGAACATCCCGTTCTTCCGCTACCGCTGGATCGCCTTCGGCTGGTCGCTGCTCGTGCTGCTCGCCACCATCCTTCTGGTCGCGACCAGCGGCCTGAACCTCGGCATCGACTTCAAGGGCGGCGTGCTGCTCGAGGTCCGCACGCCTGGCCCCGCCGATCTCGCGACCATGCGCTCGACCCTCGATGCGCTCGACCTGGGCGAGGTGTCGTTGCAGACCGCGGGTGCCGACGACCAGGTGATGATCCGCGCCAAGGCGCCCGAGGGCGACGAGAACGCGCAGCGGGCCGCGGTCGAGCAGATCAAAGGCGCGCTCGACGCCAAGCTCGGCGCCGGGCTCAACTACCAGCGGGCCGAGTTCGTCGGGCCGCGGGTCAGCGAGGAGCTGCTGGTCAACAGCATCTGGGCGGTGCTGATCTCGCTGGTCGGGGTGTTGCTCTACCTGTGGTTTAGATTCGAGTGGCAATACGGCATCGGCGCCATCGCGTCGCTGATCCACGACGTCTCGGCCACCATCGGCATCTACGCCGTGAGCGGGATCGAGTTCAACCTGACGAGCGTCGCCGCGGTGCTGACCATCGTCGGCTACTCGCTCAACGACACCGTGGTGATCTACGACCGGGTGCGCGAGAACCTGCGGCGCTACAAGGCGATGCCGCTGCCGCAGCTGCTCGACCGCAGCATCAACGAGACCCTGGCGCGGACGATGATGACCTCGCTCACCACGTTGGTCGCCCTGGTTCCTCTGTGGCTGTTCGGCGGCGACGTGATCCAGGGCTTCACGATCATCATGATCTGGGGCGTGGTGATCGGCACCTACTCGACGATCTACATCGCCACGCCGGTCCTCTACTACCTCAACCTGCGCACCGCGGCGGACAAGGAGAGGGCGCAGGCTCCGACAACCACCCAGCCGGCGCGCTGAGTGGAAGGGCGGAAGCCGCAGCTCGCTCCCGGCCTGCAGCTCGTCCAGGCCTACCGCCCGGGCGGGTTCACGATCTCCGGCGTGCGCCATGCCGGCTCGCTGCTGGTCCTGCCCGACCGGGTGCTGCCCTGGGCGGCCACCGATCCGGAGGTGCTGGATGAGGCCGCCTTCGCCCCGCTGCGCGCGGTCGAGCCCGTGCCGGACATCCTCGTGGTCGGCACCGGTGCGGCGTTCGTGCTGCTGCCGCATGCCCTGCGCCAAGCGATCCGGGCCTGGGGGCCGGTGGTCGAGGTCATGACCACGCCGGCCGGCTGCCGGACCTACAATGTCCTGCTCAGCGAGGGCCGCCGGGTGGCGGCGGCCCTGATCGCGATGCCGATTTAGCGGGCGATCTCAGTAGCTTAGAACATTCCGCCAATACTTCGCGTGAGCCCCGCCACGAGCTGCGGCTCGGCGTCGGGCCAGGCGAGATTGGCCTGGTTCGCGGTGCTGACGATGCGCGTGCGGTAGCGCTTGGCGTCGGAGGTCCCGCTGCTCGACTGGGTGATCGTCCCCGAGCTGCCCTGCTGCAGGTTCGCCTGCTCGCTCTGGCTGATCACCGTGCCCGGCACCCGCTCGGAGATCTGGACGTCGGTGATCAGGGTGTAGGTCGTGTCCTGGACATAGGCGTCGGCGATGGTCGAGATCGCGGCCCCGGCCAGCGCACCCACGACCGTGCCGACCGCGTCGTTAACGCCGATCCCGGCACTGCCGAGCCCGTAGCCCGCGGCACCGCCGGCCGCACCGCCCAGCAGTGTCCCGCCGAAGCCGGAGCCCGACGCGGCCTCGGCCGCGGTCTCGGAGCTGCGCCCGGCCTGCAGCACATTGGCCTGGAGCACGAAGCGCGCCGCCTTCGGGTCGTCGACCACGCGGTAGCCGCGTGCCTCGACCGCCTGGCGGACCTGCGGCGCGATGTCGAGCGCCGGCTGGTCGGAGGTGTTGCGCACGTCGACATAGACCGTACGCTCGTCGGGCGTGACCGGGTCCAGGAAGATGCTGTCGCTCATCTTGGTCTGGACGTCGAGATTGCGCTTGGCGACCGCCGTGCTGGTGGCGGCGCAACCCGACAGCGCGAGCCCAAGACATGCCGCGACGGCGGCGGCCCGGGCGACGGCGAACGGCATGGTCACATCTGTTCCCGCATGGCTCGGAGGCGGCACCGCACCGCCCCCGGCGTCATGTGGTTCAGGCGACGGCCTTGTGCAACTCGGCCTCGACCTCGTCCCAGTTGACCAGATTGTTGAGGAACGCCGCCAGATATTCCGGCCGGCGGTTCTCATAGTCGACGTAGTAGGCGTGCTCCCAGACATCGACGCCGAGGATCGGCCGCATGCCGTGCACCAGCGGGTTCTCGCCGTTCGGCGTCTTCATGATCTTGAGCTGGTCGTCCTGCACCGCGAGCCAGGCCCAGCCCGAGCCGAACTGGGTCACGCCGGCGGTCTTGAACTGCTCCTTGAAGGCGTCGAACGAGCCGAACGCGTCGTCGATCCGCTTGGCCAGCTCGCCGCCGGGGCTGCCGCCGCCGCCCTTCCGCATGATCCGCCAGAACAGGTTGTGGTTCCAGTGCTGGCCGGCATTGTTGAAGATGCCCTGCTTGGCCGCGTCGCCATACGAGCCGGTGACGATGTCCTCGAGCGACTTGCCCGCGAACTCGGTCCCCTCGATCAGGTTGTTCAGGTTGGTGACGTAGGCCTGATGATGCTTGTCGTGATGCAGGTGGAGGGTCTTGGCCGACATATACGGGGCGAGCGCCTCGTAGTCGTAAGGCAGGTCGGGAAGCTCAAATGCCATGGCAGCCTCGCAAGTCTGTTGTGTCCGGCGATCCTCGCCGCGGTAGATAGGCCGATCGCCCAACCAAGGAAAGGGCCGATCCGGCCGGCGGTTTCAGCCTTCCCCGTTCCTGCACTGCTCGGCGAAGGCGTGGCTGTCGAGCCAGGTCAGGGTCTTGCCGTCGATGGCCCGGCCGTCGAGCGCACGGCGCAGGAGGTCGAGGTCGATGGTGCCGCGATAGGGGCCCCAATGCGGCCACCTCACCGCGCAGACCGCCTCGGCCAGCGCGAGCTCGTCCTGCCGGCGCGGGGCGCCGCGGTCGAGGAGCCGGGCCAGCCGGGCGCGCAGTGCTGCGAGCGGGGTGGTGATGCTGGCAGGCGCCGCCGGGGCGGGGGTGCACTCGGGCATCGTGCCGGGCTGGCCGAGCAGCTCCCTCGGCACCGGCGGGCGCCAGTAGGACAGATACTCGCCCTTGAGCCAGGGCGGGTTGTGGCGGGTGACGTGCTCGACCAGGGCCGCGTCCGCCGCGGTCAGGCTTTTCGCCGGCACCCGCTCGGGCTTGGGCTGGCGCGCGAACCACTCCTCGTAGGCCGCCATGTCGGGCAGGAGCAGGTTCTCGATCGCGCTCAGCGGGGCATGGCCGATCGCCCGGCGCAGCTCCGGCGGCTCGACCTCGGGCAGCAGCTCGCGCCGCCTCGCCTCGCGCTTCGGGTCCTCCTCCACCACCGGCAGGGTGGCGAGCCAGCTCGCCTCGTCCAGGCCAAGGCCGCTGCCGACGACGGGGCAGCCGACCTCCGGTGCCACGGTGGGTTCTGCCGCCTGCGGCTCGAAGGCGGCCGACGCCTCGTGCAGCCCGGCGGGTGCCGGCACGGGCTGGTCGGGCAGGAGGCCGTCGAGGCGGGCCTTGCGATGGGCCAGAAACGCGCGCTGGGCGCGCAGCACCGCGGCGCCGGCCGCGGCCTGGTAGCGCAGCGCCGTCGTCAGCGCCGCGGCGTGGTGGCGCTCCTGCAGGTCGCTGCCGTGGTGGCGGGTGGCACGGGGCGCGATGTCGGCCAGCACCTCGCACTCGATCCGGTCGGCCCGGACCGCCTGCCACAGTGCTGCCGCCACCGCCGCGGCCAGCATCTCCTCGAGCGGGTCCTGCGGCGCCAGCCCCGTCCGCACCTGATCGAGCTTGCGCTGCCACTCGGCCGACGCCTCCTCCGGCAGCAGCCCGAACGCGCGCGCTCTGAGCCCGTGCTCCAGCCCCGCCACCGCAAGCCAGAGCCGCGGCTCCGCCGCACCCTTGCGCCGCGCCTGCGCGCCGCTCGCCGCCTCGCTCATGCCCATGGCTCCACCACACAGGGAGCCGGAGCATAGCATGACTAGGAAGAAATTCCAAGACCTGCGGCATGGGGCCGGAACGATGGCCGTGGGCGAGCGTTGCCCATGCAGGCGCCCTCGGCCGCCGCGACTCCGGCGCGACCAGGGCGCGCCAGCGCAAGGAGCATGGGCCATGGACGAGGAACCGGTCCTGCTGCACGAGCCGAATCTGATGCTGGCGCTCCTGCGCTCGGCGGCCTCCGCCGCGGCCGGCATCGAGGACGCCCTCGCCCGGCTGCGGGCCAACCTCGCTTTGGCCGGCGAGCCGGCTCCGGCCGATCCGGCCGAGCTGCGCCTGCGGCTCGCGCATGCGCTCGCGAGCCTCGATCGGGCGGGTGCCGTGGCCCCGGCCGGGGAGGGGCGCTTCCGGCTCACCGCCGCGGGTGCCAAGCTGCTCGCCGAGCACCCTGAAGGAGTCGACGAGACGATGCTGTGGCCGGTCGGCGTGCCGTCCTCCGCGGCATCCGCCCACGACGATCCGCGGCCTCGTGCCTACAGAGCCGGCCTGCACGCCTTCGGCGCGGGCCGACCGATCGACGCCAACCCCCACCCCAGCGACACCCCCGACCATCTCGCCTGGGAGAACGGCTGGTCGGAAGCCCGCGACGAGGCCCGCGAGGTGGGAGCGGTCTAAACGCCTCGCCCGGCGGCGCTACAGGTAGAAGTCCACCGCGGTCAGCGGCTTGATCCCGGTGAGCTGGATCTCGAATTCCGCCGCCGCGTCGGCATCCGTGCTGGCGCGGATGACCGTGATGCCGCCCGAGGTGAAGAAGCCGACCTCGCCGGGGCCGGTCAGTGCCGACGTCCCGACCCAGCGGAAGACCTGGTTGCCGGCGACGGCGGCGTCCGCGTCGATCCCGGAAAGGTCGATCTTGTCGACCAGGTGGTCGAAGTCGGTGATCACGTCGCGCGTGGCCGCACCCGCCTCGCTGTCGGCAACGGCGTTGAAGTCGTAGAGATCGCGGTCGCTGCCGCCCGAGAAGGTGTCCTTGCCGAGGCCGCCCTGGAAGAAGTTGGCCCCGGCATCGCCCTTGAACACGTCGCCGGCGCTCGAGCCGATCGCCCCCTCGATGCCGTCGAGCGTGTCGACCTCGGTGCCGCGGGTCGCCTTGTCCTTGGCCAGGCTAAGGTCGACCGTGACCTTCTTGCTGCCGCCATAGAAGACGAGATCGATGCCGGTGCCGCCAATCAGCGTGTCGTTGCCGTCGCCGCCGATCAGCAGGTCGCAGCCCTGCCCGCCGTCGAGCTTGTCCTTGCCCGCGCCGCCGTCCAGCCGGTCGTGGCCATCCTCTCCGAGCAGCGTGTCATTGCCGCCCAGGCCGTTGACGATATCGTTGAGCGAGCCGCCGGAGAGCGCGTTCGCAGCCGCGGTGCCGGTGATCACGTCGTTGCCCGCCGAGCGGACGGTCGAGAATCGCGGCTGGTTGAACTCGGCCGAACCGATGTCCGGCAGGCTGCCGGCGGGCAGCGGCCGGCCGGTGCCGATCTGGTCCGTGGCCGAGGCGGCGAGCGGATCGGCCGAGGTCAGGGCAGGGTTGAGCGCGCTACTCCTGAGTGGAACGACGCCGCTGGCGTTGACGAGTCCACCGCCGGTGTAGGAGTCGAGTGCGGCGAACAAAGTAGCAGGTGCCACGCCGATCCGATCGCCGGGCACGATGCCGTAGGCGGGGCTGCCGAAGATGTTCCGGCCGTTGCTGACAGCCAAGCTACCGATGAAGTCGCTTGCCACCCATCCCTGGTCAAAATCAGCCTCTACATTGCCGACGACTATTGTATTGGCAAAATCCACATTGACATTTCCCGTCGTGAGGATGCCACCGCCATAACCATAGTCGCTCCCAGCACGATTGGCCGTTATGGTGGTGTTGCGACAGACGAGCGAGCCATCGCGAATCAGAAGCCCACCCCGTCGCCTGAGCCACGGCCGTATAGTGCCGCGTTACCTGCGATTGTGGAGTCGAGGATCGACAGAGCACCGCCCAATGAGCAAATTCCCCCGCCATCCGATGCGAAATTGTCATTGACGGTGCTTCGTGAAATTGAAACCGAGCTGCCATACGCGATAATACCACCACCGTCGCTGCCGTAAAGCGTATCCGCTCCATTATTTGCAATTACACTATCTTCAATCACTATTGTTGAATCATTAAATGCGGAAATACCTCTGCCTCCGTCTCGGGCGTAATTATCCTCAATTTGACTTCTCTAGATGATAACAATGGAGCCGACATCTGCGAGTATGCCTCCACCACCGAGTGCATCATTGTCGCTTATAGTCGTGTTCCCCACGATCAACCGTGCGCCCATTCCGGCAGAAATAGCTCCTCCACCGCCATAGTAGCCAAACTCGCCACACTCGTTGTCTTTGATCGTGCAATTGTTGACTGTTAGGGTGTTGTATGCTCCCAACAGGATGGCACCACCGTCGCCTCCAGACCCCTGGCCATTCACTAAGGTCAGATCTGAGATTGATACCTCCGATTGGACCCGAAAGATCCTGCTAGAGTCGTCCCCATCAAGAGTGACGCGAGTCCCATTGTTGTCGGAGTCACCGTCGATCGTCGCGTCCTGTCGCAGCACCAGCTCGCCGCCAGTCAGCGTCAGCGTCTGCCCTTCGAGCGCGCTCGCAAATAGGATCGTGTCCGCCGCTACCGTGCCATTGGCCTGGGCGACCGCCTCGCGCAGGCTCAGCTTGCCATCGTTGGCATCGACCACATCCGTAAGAGTATTGACTATCAGTATCGCCATGACCCGGTCCCCGAACTATTGCGCTCCTGAGACCTCCATAGCTAGGTGTGGTCCCGTCGCCTATTCGCCAAATGTACTAGTTTAGTTGCGGCAATATCTCGACGTGGGCTCGCACTTTACGCGATTTTCGCTGGCCGGGCGACTGAGCTTCGATGGTCATACCGCCCTGACCCTGGGCCAGGCCGTGGCGGGCCCGAGCTGATGCAAGATGCGGCCAGCAGCTCGGTGGGGGAGCAGCGCCATAGGATGCTGCTCCGGGCCGTCGGCGGTCAGGAAATCCAATCCGTCGGGAGCGCGGTCAGACCGTGCAGCGTGAGGCGGTCTCCCGCGACGTTGAGGGTGATCGTGTTCGCCGCCTCGTCCACGCTGACCCCGGACCCGAGGGGTGTGTCTCGAGCATCGAGCATGCCATCCGCATTTCGGTCGAAGGCTGCCGCAAGCTGTTTCCCATCGGCATAGACAATGCCGTCGGGGCTGCTGGCCGTCAGGATCAAGCGATCGGCCCCATATTGGCCGAAGTCGAGCACGTTCGCCGTCGTGTGAGCAAGACCTAATGTTCCTCTGAAGACAACCGTATCGCTTCCTCGACCCGTCACAATGTCAACGTTACCCGACGCAAAACCAAACAGCGTAAGATCGCCGGTTCTGATCAGATCGTTTCCCCAGCCACCTTCGGCACGGCCTTTCGTCAGAATCAGATAATCCTCACCACGATCACCGTAGAGCCTGCCCCCATGGACACCCGCGGATAGGGTGTCGTCACCGGCCCCACCGTGGAGCTCGTCGAACCCATCTCCACCTTCGAGAAGGTCGCGGCCATCCCCCCCGAACAGGCGGTCATTGCCGTTGCCGCCTCTCAGGGCGTCGTCGCCCTCGCCACCGTAGAGCCAGTCCTTGCCGCCTTCACCATAGAGAGCGTCGTTACCGGCCCGGCCATAGATCTGATCGGCCTCGTCAGTACCGCGCAGCTCGTTATCGAAGCGATTGCCATTAATGAACATGTCAGGACCCTCCTATGACGCGTTCTCATGCTGTCATCGAGCGCGGAAAGGGAGAGAGACAAAACTCACACGTTCGCGACTGGGCGCACCAGGTGCAGCTCGGTCACACCTGATCTGGCGCACCTCCCGCGGCCGGTCCCGTGGTAGGGTGGTTGTGCTGCTGAACGACCAGAACGTGAGCACCATCGCCGGCATTCGCCACGTCCGCCGTCGTCGTCACTGGGAGCGTCGCCATCCCGTTGGCCCTTGGCAAACTTTGTCGTTATAATATTGCAGCCGCGATGATGACCGGGTTTCGGTCGATGTAATTCTTCAGTAGAACCAGCCACCGACAGGGATCACGGTTCGGCGAGCGGGGCCAGTGCGAGCTCGAGGCGTGGTGGCTAAGGTTTTGGTGACGCGAGGCGGACATGGCGCGATGTATATCAACCATTGGAGAGCAGCTCATCCCGGCAACCCGATCGCCATGACCCCGCCATCGGCAGGTCCGTGCGACATGGGGCGTTGAAACCGATCGTGCTCTACCGACTTGAAGACGACGACAACCTGCTCACACTGAGAGCTTGCTCATATGCCAACCCTGAAGCTGCACTATGACGGCTGGATCGCGTTGCCCGCCGGCCTGCGCGAGGCGCTCGGCCTGAGCAGCGGGGATCGGATCGAGGCCGAGCTGGTCGACGGGGCCGTCAGGCTGCGGCCCGCGGCCAAGGCCGGACGGGCGCCGCGGAGCACGGAGGCCGACGCGCCGGCGCCGGATGTGCCGCCGTCGGCCGCCGGGCCGGAAGGGACCGTGCGTGGCCGCCGTGCTGCGGGACGTGCTGTCGATGGCGGCGTCGCGACGCCGAAGCGCCGAGGCCGCCCGCCGAAAGCGGTCACCGCCCAGCCCACCGTTTCCCGGCATCCGCTTGCCGGCATCGGGCCGGCCAGGCTGGTGAAGAAGGCCGAGCTGGAAGCGCGGGCGGCGCCCGAGGCGGTAGCAGCGCCCGCCCCCGCGGCCCGGGTCAGGCCGGAGCGGCCGTCGCAGGCGGTCGAGCGGCGGCCGTTCGGCAATGTCGAGATCCGCCCGCTCGGACCCGGGCGCGGCCACAACCGACCGCGCCGGCTGCCGCCCGGACCCACCGCCTGAGCCTAGAGCATGTTCGGTGTGACCGAAC
>JBGAKU010000122.1:0-15907 GCA_044224255.1 Geminicoccaceae bacterium | reverse complement strand
CACGCTCGAGGCCAAGGTCCTCCACCAGCTGCAGCATGCGGTCACGGTCGACAGCTACCACGACTACAAGAAGTTCGTGGAGATGCTGCATGCGCAGGATCCGATCTCGATCCGCGACCTGCTCGATTTCAACCGCCGGCTGCCGCCCGTGCCGCTCGACGAGGTCGAGAGCATCACCGAGATCCGGAAGCGCTTCGTCACGCCCGGCATGTCGCTGGGCGCGCTGTCGCCCGAGGCGCACGAGACCTTGACCATCGCCATGAACCGGATCGGCGCACGATCCGATTCCGGCGAAGGTGGCGAGGGCAAGGAGCGCTTCACGCCGCGGCCGAACGGCGACAACGCCAACTCGCCGATCAAGCAGGTGGCTTCCGGCCGCTTCGGCGTCACGGCCGAGTATCTCAACGCCGCCAGGGAGCTCGAGATCAAGGTCGCCCAGGGTGCGAAGCCCGGCGAGGGTGGCCAGCTTCCGGGCTTCAAGGTCACGGCCGAGATCGCTCGCCTGCGCCACGCCACCGAGGGCGTCACACTGATCTCGCCGCCGCCGCACCACGACATCTACTCGATCGAGGATCTGGCCCAGCTCATCTACGACCTGAAGCAGATCAACCCCGACGCCCGGGTCTGCGTGAAGCTGGTTTCGGAGGCCGGCATCGGTACCATCGCGGCCGGCGTGGCCAAGGCCAAGGCCGACGTGATCCTGGTTTCCGGCCATGTCGGTGGCACCGGCGCCAGCCCGCAGACCTCGATCAAGTTTGCCGGCACGCCCTGGGAGATGGGGCTGAGCGAGGTCAACCAGATCCTCACCCTCAACCGGCTGCGCCATCGGGTCACCCTGCGCGCCGATGGCGGGCTCAAGACCGGCCGGGATATCGTCATCGCCGCCTTGCTGGGGGCCGAGGAGTACGGCATCGGCACGCTGTCCCTGGTCGCGATGGGCTGCATCCTGGTCCGGCAGTGCCACTCCAACACCTGCCCGGTCGGCGTCTGCACTCAGCGCCCCGATCTGCGCGAGCGCTTCACCGGCACGCCGGAGAAGGTCATCGCGCTGATGAGCTTCATCGCCGAGGAGGTGCGCGAGGTATTGGCCTCGCTCGGCCTGCGTTCCTTGCAGGAGGCGGTCGGCCGCGCCGATCTCCTGCGCCAGGTCGGCCGCGGCGACCCCGATCTCGACGATCTCGACCTCAATCCGCTACTCGCCCAGATCGATCCCGGTCCGCACGGCCGCACCAGCTCGATCGACTGGCGCAACGAGGTTCCCGAGACGCTCGACGCGCAGATGGTCAAGGACGCGCGGCCGCTGCTCGAGGAGGGCGAGAAGATGCAGCTCGCCTACAATGTCCGTAATGTGCACCGGGCGGTGGGCACGCGCATCTCGGCCGAGATCACCCGCCGCTACGGCATGGACCAGCTCACCCCCGGCCACCTGACCGTCCGCCTGCGTGGCTCGACCGGCCAGTCGCTGGGTGCTTTCGCCGTGCAGGGCCTGCGGCTCGAGGTCTATGGCGACGCCAACGACTATGTCGGCAAGGGCCTGTCCGGCGGCACCATCGTCGTCCGGCCGCTGCCCTCCGCACCCATCGTCTGGTCGGAGAACGCGATCATCGGCAACACCTGCCTCTACGGTGCTACCGCCGGCGAGCTGTTCGCCGCGGGCCGTGCGGGCGAGCGCTTCGCTGTCCGCAACTCCGGTGCCGTAACCGTGGTCGAGGGCTGTGGTGACAATGGCTGCGAGTACATGACCGGTGGCGTGGCGGTGATCCTGGGCCCGATCGGCGACAATTTCGCCGCCGGTATGAGCGGCGGCATGGCCTATGTCTGGGACCTGGAGAGCCGGCTCGGCGAGCGCATCAACGCCGACATGGTGATCTTCCAGCGGCCTGAGGTGCCGCACTGGATCGACCGCCTGCGCGGCCTGATCCTCGCGCACCACAAGGCCACCCAGAGCCCGCTCGCCGAGCGCATCCTGCGCGACTTCGACCGCGAGCTCGGGCGGTTCTGGCAGGTGGTGCCCAAGGAGATGCTCGACCGCCTGCCGGTCCCGGTCCGCGCCGCCCAGGAGGCGCTCCGGGCGTAAGGTCTGCGGCGCGAGCGGATGCGACCGCGCATTCGCTGGGGCACCATGGCTCGGGGTGGGGACGCGGATGCTCTTGGTCGACGAGCGCCCCCGTAGTCACCGAGGTGCTTGAACGCCAGGACCCCGCTCGGATTCCATAGATTGAGCGGAAATCTTTTCCTTGCAACTTGCGGGCCATAGGGGAAGATATGATCAGCGAGTCGTAGCTGGTTCTTGACTGCCTCGGCGACGCTGCTGCGACAGCCAAGACGGGGAGGGGAGATGGCCGAGGATGACTTCTCGGTTGCCGTGTCTGCTCTAGGCATCCGATGGGCGGCATTGATCGGGAGCGCCAGTGTGCTGGGGCTGATCGTTGGCGGGGGTGCGTCTGCGGCCGAGCTCGGCCCGCTGGTCGCGGTCAGCCCCGGGCCGAGCCCGATCGCCGGCTGCACCGCCGATGACGTCGCCCTGCAGGAGGCGGTCTGCGAGTCCGTCGGTGCGCCCTGCGTCGTCTACCCGAATACCGAGATCGAGCCTTGGGTCGACGCGAACCCGACCGACGCCCGCAACCTGATCACCGGCTGGCAGCAGGATCGCTGGTCGAACGGCGGCGCGCGCACCAACTACTCCGCCTACAGTCGGGATGGCGGCCGGTCCTGGACCAAGGTCCGGGTCCCGGGGACGAGCTTGTGCACGGGAGGCCTGTACGCGCGCAATTCCGACCCCTGGGTCAGCATCGCGCCGAACGGCACCGCCTACTTCATGACGCTGGCCTTCCAGCCCGACCGGACGGACGGCGGTTTCGGGGCCAACGCCATGCTCGTCAACCGCTCCACCGATGGCGGAGCGAGCTGGGGGCCGCCCAAGACCCTGATCCTCGACACCAACGGACAGGTGCTGAACGACAAGAATTCGCTGACCGCGGACCCGACCAACCCGTCCTATGCCTACGCGGTGTGGGACCGGCTGCGCGAATTCACGCTGCCGCCCGTCGTAGGCGAGAAGGCCGCCGTGGCATCGGCCGATGGCGTGGCGCGCGGCATGGACGGCGTCGAGATCGCCCGCGAGCGGGTCCGGCGGCAGAAGCGCGAGGCCGCGGAGCGGGCGGCCCGCGCCGAGCCGGAGCCGACGCAACTCGAGGTGTCCTTCGAGGGGCCGACCTACCTGGCGCGCACGATCAACGGCGGTGCGTCGTGGCAACCGGCGCGCAAGATCTACGACCCCGGACCGAACGCGCAGACCATCAACAACCTCGTGGTGGTGCCGCCGAACGGCAATGTCATCGATGTCTTCACCGACATCCTGCCCAACGGCACGCCGCGGATCGCGCTCCTGCGCTCGCTCGACAAGGGCGCGACCTGGGAGCGCCGCCCGACCATCGCGGAGGTGATCGCGTTCAGCCTGTCGGGGACAATCACCCCCGACGAGCAGCAGCCCGTGCGCGACGCCGCGATCCTGTTCGACGTGGCCGTCGACCGGGGCAGCGGCCGGCTCTATCTCGTCTGGCAGGACACCCGGTTCCATGGCGTCGACCAGGTCGCGTTCTCGCAATCGAGCGACAACGGCGCCACTTGGTCGACCCCGATCCGGATCGACCGCACGCCGCCCAACCGCAATCCCTTGCGCGAGCAGGCGTTCGTTCCCTCGATCGAGGTGGCCCCGGGCGGCGGGCTCGTCGTCACCTACTACAACTTCCAGAACGACACGGCGGGAAGCGGCGAGGGCACGGACTACTGGTCGGTATCGTGCCCCGGCGACTGCACGCGCCGGGCGAGCTGGGGCGGAGTGCAGCGGTTGACCAGGCGCTCCTTCGACATGCTGGACGCGCCAATCGCCCGCGGTCACTTCCTCGGCGACTATATGGGCCTGGTCCGCGCCGGCCGCGTCCTGCACCCCGTGTTCGGGCTCGCGACCGGTCCCGACCGAACCACGCTGTTCACCCGACGCATCGTCTACTAGGCACGCGCCGCAGCAGTTTCGCGAGCGTCGGCATGGCCTTCGCCCGGGAAACGGGCGAGCACCTCGCCGAGGGTATCAACGCCGAGATGGTAATCTTCCAGCGCCTGCAGGTGCCGGTCCGCGCCGCCCAGAGGTGCTCTGGGCATAACCTGATGGTGCGCCCGGCGGGATTCGAACCCACGACCCCAGGATTAGGAATCCTGTGCTCTATCCTGCTGAGCTACGGGCGCCCGCTCGTGCTATAGCAGCGGCCATGCTGAGGCGGCAAGCAAGCTGGGCTTGGCTCGCGCTGGGGTGCGCGGTGGCGGTCGCCGAGAGCGCGTCGGCGCAGGAGCTGCGGCTGGCCGACGGGCGCGAGGCGGTGGCGGCAGGGATCTTCGTGACCGGTGCCGTGCCGGTGGTGGCCGGCCTCGTGCCCATGGATCCTGCCGCGGTGGTGCTCGACCGGCATGGCCGGGTGCGGGCGCAGCTCCAGGCGGCGGACGGGGCATGGCTGCAGGCGGCGCTGGTGGCGAGCGGGCAGGCGATCGTGGCGCCGGCCGGCGACCTGTCGGCGACGGATCTGGCGAGCCTGCTGGCGCTGGAGCGGGCCGCCCGGGAGGAGCGGCAGGGCGTCTGGGCGGACGGTCGGCACGGGCCCTGGCCCGCCGAGCGGGTGGCGGCCCGGCGCGGCGAGTACGTGCTCGTGCGCGGCACGGTGGCGGCGGTGGCGCGGCGCGGCGCCTTCACCTTCCTCGACTTCGGCACCGACTGGCGGCAGGACTTCACCTTGCGGGCGGAGAACCGCGATCTCGCCCCGTTCCGGCGCGCCGGCCTCGACGTCGCCGCGCTGGCGGGCAGGCGGATCCTCGCCCGGGGCTGGTTGTTCGAGAGTGCCGGGCCGATGATCGAGCTCGTGCACCCGGCGCAGATCGAGGTGGAGGAATGAGACAGCTTCTCGCCGCCGTCCTGGCGACCGCTCTGAGCCTGGGAACGGTAGGCTGCACGCAGGTGCGCAATCCCGCCACCGGCGAGCTGCAATACACCTCGCTCAGCCCGACGGACGAGAAGAAGCTCGGCCGGGAAGAGCACCCCAAGGCGCTCCAGCAGTTCGGCGGGCAATACGACAATGCGAGGCTGCAGGCCTATGTCGACAAGGTCGGCAACCGGGTCAAGAACGCCTCGGAGCTGAGCGGCGAGAGCTTCACCTTCACCGTCTTGGATTCCGACATCGTCAACGCCTTCGCTCTGCCCGGCGGCTACATTTACGTCACGCGCGGCCTGATCGCGCTGACCAACAACGAGGCGGAGCTGGCCGGCGTGCTCGGCCACGAGGTCGGCCACGTCACCGCGCGCCACACTGCCCAGCGTTACGATCAGACCCAGATCGGCCAGATCGGCGCGGTCGCAGCCCAGCTCGGCGGCATGCTGCTCGGTGGCTATCTCGGTGGCGCGGAAGGCGCGCGCCTGGGTGGCGAGGCGGGCGGCCAGCTCGGCTCGACGGGGGCTGCGCTCTACGTCCAGGGCTATTCGCGCGAGCAGGAGTTCGAGGCAGATCAGCTCGGCGTCCGCTATCTCGGCCGTGCCGGCTACGATCCCGCGGCCATGGCGAGCTTCCTCGCCACGCTGGGTGCCGACGATGCCTACCGGCAGAGAACACAGGGCGGCGGCACGGACGAGGCGAGCCTGGTCGGCGACTGGTTCCGCAGCCATCCGCGCACCCCGGACCGGGTCGCGCGCGCGGCCGAGGCGACGAGCAGCGAGATGCCCGGCGCGCGCGAGACCGACCGGCCCGAGCTGCTCGCGGCGATCGACGGCGTTCTCTATGGCGAGGACCCGGCGCAGGGCGTGATCGAGGGGACGACCTTCCGGCATCCGGGGCTCAAGATCGCCTTCGACGCGCCGGCCGGCTTCCGCCTGCAGAACTCGCCCGACGCCGTGGCCGGCAGCGACGGGGCCGGTCGCTTCATGGTCTTCGACATGGCCTCCGGCGCCGGCGGCGATCTGCGCGGATACCTCCAGCAGGGCTGGGTGACCAACCAGCGGCTGCAGGATCTGCAGGCCGTCCAGCTCGGCCAGCGGGCGGGGGCGGTCGGGTTCGGCCGGGTCGCGATTGACGGGCAGTCGGCCCAGGCGATGTTCGCCGTCGCCGATGCCGGCGGCGGCAAGGCGTTCCGATTCGTCTTCGGCGACCGGCGCGGGCTCGACCGCGCGGACGTCGACGCCTTCGAGCGCAGCCTGCACAGCCTGCGCACGCTGTCGGCAGCCGAGGCCGCGGGCATCCGCGGCCTGCGGGTCGAGCTCGTCCCGGTCAAGGCGGGTGACACGCTCGACAGTTTCGTGCGCCAGATGCAGGGCGTCCCCGACTCGCGCGCGCTGTTCGTCCTGCTCAACGGGCTCGACCGCGGGCGAACGCTGACCCCGGGCGATCAGGTCAAGGTGATCCGCTACGCGCCGGCGGGCGGTTCCTCGGTCGCGCGTCGAGCATCACCGCCTCGTAGCGCCTGAGCAGCCCCGGCTCGAGATGGCGGCCGGCGAGCGGCCGCATCCGGGCGAACGCCGCCTCCTCCTCGACCGGGCTGCGGTATGCACGGCGGTCGGTGAGCGCGGTATGCACGTCGGCGATCGCGCAGAGCAGGCTCGGCTCGTCGATCTCCGTACCCGTGAGCCCGTTGGGATAGCCCGAGCCGTCCAGCCGCTCGTGATGCCGCAGGGCGATCCGGATCAGATGCGCAGGGAGCCCGTCTGTCCGTTGCAGCACCTCGGCGGCGATCTGCGGGTGGCGCTGGATCACGCCCCACTCGCCGCTATCCAGCGGTCCCGGCTTGTCGAGGATGCCGACCGGGATCGCGGTCTTGCCGATGTCGTGCAGCAGCCCGGCCTGGGCCAAAAGCTCGGCGTCGTCCCGGCGCATGCCGGTTGCGAGCGCGAAGGTGGCGAGATGGCTGGCGACGCGGAACGAGTGGGCGAAGGTGTAGTCGTGGTGGCGGCGCAGATCGTCCAGCACCTCGCCCATGAGACGGGCGCACAGCGCCTCGACCACCTGCCGGCCGGCCAATCTGGCCTGCTCGGCCGGGATCGTTCCGCCTCCCGCGACCGCGCTGCCTGCAGCGCCCAGAAGCCCGCGGCTGGTTCGCACCATCGACTTGGGCAGCGGCGGCAGCTGTGCCCAGCGCCGTTCCACGGCACGGTCGAGCAGGGCCCAGACCGCGCGCAGCAGCACCCCGTCGGCGCAGGGCAGCGGCAGAAGCATGTCGGCCAGCCCACGGGTCCGCACCACCTGCAGCCGGACATCGTCCTCGGCCCCGGCGGCGATGACCAGCGGCCGGCGGCCCAAGGCGAGGTCGTCGAGCCGGCGCAGCGCCTCGAGGCCGCTGAGCCCAGGCAGCGCCATGGCGACCAGCGCCAGCTCGCAGCGGCCGCAGGCGAGCGCCTCGTAGGCCACGCCCCCGTCGCCGGTGACCTCGACGGCATATTCCCGGCCGAGCGCCGCGGCGGCCGTCCCGAGCCGCTCGGGGTGCGGATGGGCCAGCAAGACGCCGGGCGCACCTGGTGGCGGCCGGTCGGGTGGGCCGGGCTCGGCCATATCGGCGTGCAACCTCCAAGAGAGCCGCTGGCGCCCAGGCTAGGTCGGTGAGCTGAACGGCCCGTTAAGGCGGCGATACGCCGGGATGCCGGCCGACCTTGCGCTCCGTGCCGGTTCCCAGTGCGGTCGACTTGCTGTTGCGCGTCAAACGGGCGACAAGGCCGCGACCATGGCCGCGGGAGACCGGCCCCTTGGCTGTCCTGTTCCACAGCCCGGACGAGGACGCGCACGCCTGGCGCCGGGCGCTGGAGGCGCGGCTGCCCGGGATCGAGCTGCGCATCTCGCCGGAGATCGGCGACCCGGCGGGGATCGAGGCGGCGCTGGTCTGGCGCCCGCCGCCGGGCATGCTGCGCACCTTGCCCAACCTGCGGCTGATCCAGTCGCTGGGTGCTGGCGTCGACGGGCTGCTTGCCGACCCCAGCCTGCCCGAGGTGCCGCTGTGCCGGCTGGTCGACGGCTCGATGACGCGCAGCATGAGCGAGTTCGTGCTGGCGCTGGTGCTCAAATACCACCGCCGACTCGACCTGTTCGCCCGGGCGCAGCGCGCCGGGACGTGGGCGTTCGAGCTGCCGGCGCTGCCCGCCGCGACCCGGGTCGGGATCATGGGGTTGGGCGAGCTCGGCACCCATGCCGCGGGCGTGCTGGCGGCGCAGGGCTTCACCGTCCGGGGCTGGAGCCGCGGCGCCAAGGAACTGCCTGGATGCACCACCTTTGCCGGGGCGGACGGGCTGACGCCGTTCCTGACCGGCAGCGACATCCTGGTCTGCCTCTTGCCCCTGACCGCGGCGACCCGCGGCGTCCTCGACGCGCGCCTGTTTGCCGGCCTGCCCGAGGGTGCCCGGCTGATCAATGTCGGCCGCGGCGCGCATCTGGTCGAGCGCGACCTGCTCGCGGCGCTGGAGAGCGGCCGGCTGGCCCATGCGAGCCTCGACTGCTTTGCCGAGGAGCCGCTGCCGCCGGGGCATCCGTTCTGGTCGCATCCGGGCATCGACATCACCCCGCACGTCGCGGCGTTCGCCGACCCCGACAGCGCGGTCGATGCGGTCGCGGACAATCTGCGCCGGCTGCGCGACGGCCGGCCGCTCCTGCATCTGGTCGACCGGGCGCGCGGCTACTGACGGCGGGAACGAGGGAGGCCCCATGGCAGCGGTGGTGACGGTGGCCCAGCAGAAGGGCGGGGCGGGCAAGACCACCCTGGTCATCCAGCTCGCGACGGCGCTGAAGGCGCTCGGGCGGCGGGTGGCGGTGGTCGACATCGACCCGCAGGGCAGCCTCACGGGGTGGATGCGCCTGCGCGAGCACCGCCAGCGCGACGCGCCCGAGCTGCGCTTCGCCATGATCGGCGGCTGGCGCCTCGGGGTCGAGGTCGACCGGCTCAAGCGCGAGAGCGACGTGATCCTGGTCGACACCCCGCCGCACACCGAGATCGACGCCAAGGCCGCGGTGCGGGGCGCCGACCTCGTGCTGGTGCCGGTCCAGCCGAGCTCGCTCGACGTCTGGGCGAGCCAGGGCACGGTCGAGCTGGCGGCCCGCGAGAAGCGCAAGCTGGCGCTCGTGCTGAACCGGGTCCCGCCGCGCGGCCGTGCCATCGAGGAGGCCCGCCAGG
This sequence comes from Geminicoccaceae bacterium, assembly GCA_044224255.1. Taxonomy (GTDB): domain Bacteria; phylum Pseudomonadota; class Alphaproteobacteria; order Geminicoccales; family Geminicoccaceae; genus Benzoatithermus. The sequence goes on along the minus strand of JBGAKU010000122.1, from coordinate 6,721 downwards.
CTCTCATGGAGCTGGGGGCGCCGGCGCTGGGCACCCAGCTCGGCAACCGTCAGGCGTTCGTCACCAGCATCGCCCAGGGCCTGGGCGTGGTCGAGAGCGAGCCCAAGAGCGCTGCCGCCGACGAGGTGCGGGCGCTGGCCGAGGACGTGGCCAGGCGCCTGCGCTGACCTCAACCGCATTGCTCCCGCACCCCGAAGCCCCGCGGCCAAGCGAAGCCGCCGGGCTCGAAGCGGCGCTCCGCGAGGACCTGGCTGGGCAGTAGGGGGGTCCATTGGGCCGCAATAGAGGGCACCACCGGGCAGCTTCAGGGTGCAGGGAGGCGAGGTCTGTTCACTCTTTGTTCGTTGCGCTAGGATGCCGCCTCTGCCGGAGGACGCCATGGTCAGCCAGACGGACAAGCATCGGGCCTTCGTTGCGCTGCACGCGCGGGTGGGGGCGTTCGTCATGCCCAATCCCTGGGATGCCGGCTCGGCGCGCATCCTCACCGCGGTGGGCTTCGAGGCCCTGGCGACCACGAGTGCCGGCTTCGCCTTCGCCATTGGGCGACGGGACTCGGCGGCCGCCCTGCCAGGCGAGGCGGTGCTCGCCAATGCGCGCAGCATCGTCGAGGCGACGGATCTGCCGGTCTCGGCCGATCTGGAGGACGGCTTCGGGGCGGCGCCGCAAGCCTGTGCCGAGACGATCGCCCTGGCGGCCGGGATCGGCCTGGTCGGCGGCTCGATCGAGGACGCCACGGGCGATTCCGCGGACCCTATCTTCGAGTTCGGCCTTGCGGTGGAGCGGGTCGCAGCGGCTGCGGAGGAGGCGCGGCGGCACCCGTTCCTGCTGACCGCGCGGACGGAGAATTTCCTGCACCGGCGGCCGGACCTGGACGACACCATCCGCCGGCTGCAGGCCTTCGCGCGGGCCGGTGCGGACGTGCTCTATGCCCCGGGCCTGCCGGACCTCGCGGCGATCCGGCTGGTCTGCGCCTCGGTCGATCGGCCGGTGAACGTCGTCATGGGGCTGACCGGCCCCACCTTCACGGTTGCCGAGCTGGCCGAGGCGGGGGTGAGGCGGATCAGCGTCGGCGGCTCTTTCGCCCGGGCTGCCCTCGGCGCCCTCATGCGCGCCGCCCGCGAGGTCAAGGAAAACGGTACCTTCGGCTATGCCAAGGACGCGATGCCGGCGAGCGAGGCCGCGTCGTACATGCTCGATGCGACGAGGTGAGCGGGTGGCCGCCAGAGTGCCGAATGATCTGGCGACGGCCAAAGTTGGGGCTGCCGAGTACGATTAATCGGGTCGGCCGTGCGCAGGTTGTTGCGGCCGGAAACCGAAAATGCTATAAATTCAGTTGGTATTACTTGCCCATTTGGCAACTGCCATCGTGGGAGGTGAAATTATGTCGCTATTTACTTTACGGCGTATCTGGGGCGTGCCGCGTGCGATCCCAGGTCGGCGGCATGTCGTCGCTGCAGTGCTTGGCCTGGGTCTGTGCATGGCCGGTGCGGCCGTGGCGCAGACTGCGCCTCCGTGGGTCCTCAAGTTCAGCGACACCACGACAACGCCAGGCGCAGCGGTCACCAAGTATTTCAAGGACGGCAGCGTCGGCACCGTCAGCTACACGGCGAGCGGCCTCGACATCAACGCACCAAATCGGGTGGGCGGCGCGACCGTCGTTTGGACCAAAACCAGCTTCAGTGGTGACATCAAGGTCGAGTTCGACTACAAGCGCCTCGACATACCTCGCGTTGGTGTCTCCGAGGCATCGTTGCTGGTCCTTAACGGCTGGGGACTGACCACCGTCTGCCGGGTGGACAACACCGTCCATCCGCTCGATATCCGGACCTGGGCGCGGCCGGTCGCCACCTATGCCTTCTATCAATATTGCATGACCAACCAGACCGTGGGCTTCGACAATCTCGATGGTGGCACTATTCAGCGGACAACGGTCCGGCAGAATCCGGGCTACCACGACATGGCCACGATCATCCGGCCCATGCTGCAGTCGGGGGTTTACTATCGCGTCACGGCCACGCGCATCGGCAATACGCTGACCGCGGTGGTCAAGCGGGGTACCACGGCGGTCGCGTCCGTCACCGCCATCTTGAACCCGAGCTTGCCCGGCAGCCAGGTGAGCAGGCTCGGCTATGTCGGCTTCCGCCAGATCAATGGTCGCCACGCCGCCTATCGCAACATCAAGATCTCGACCCGCTAGATGCCAGTCCGGGGTGCCGTGCCAGATAGGGCCCGGCGAGTGCCAGGAACTCGGCGACTGATAGGGTCTCCGCGCGGCGGCTGTCGTCGATGCTGGCCGCGGCCAGGAGCGGAGCCGGGTCGCCGAGGCCGCGCAGGCTCGCGCGCAGCATCTTGCGGCGCTGGCCGAAGGCGGCGCGGGCGACCGCGGCGACGGCGCGGCTCAGCTCGAGCGGCGGGCGATCGGGGCGCGGGGTCAGCCGGACCACGCTGGAGCTGACCTTGGGCGGCGGGGTGAAGGCGGCCGGCGGCAGGTCGAACAGGCGCTCGACCCGACACAGGAGCTGGGCCATCACGGCGAGCCGGCCATAGTCGGCGCCGCCGGGCGGGGCGACCAGCCGCAGCGCCACCTCCTTCTGGAACATCAGGACCATGAGGTCGATCGCGTCGAGGCGGTCGAGCCAGCCGAACAGGAGGGGCGTGGCGACGTTGTAGGGCAGGTTGGCGACGATCCGGACCGGTGCACCCTCGGCCCAGTCGCTCGGATCGACGGTCAGCGCATCGGCCTCGATCACCCTCAGCCGCCCCTCGGCCTCGATCTCGAGCGTGCGCAGATGCGCCACGAAGCGCGGGTCGCGCTCGATCGCCACGACGCGGGCAGCGCCGGCCGCGAGCAGGGCACGGGTCAGGCCGCCGGGGCCCGGCCCGACCTCGACCACGGTCCGCCCGGCCAGATCGCCCGCCGCGGCCGCGATCTTGCGCAGGATCGAGGGATCGAACAGGAAATGCTGCCCGAGGCGCTTGTCGGCCCGGGGGCGAGCCGGGGCCGGGTGTGGGTCAGATGCGGACGTCGACGAACGCCTCCCGGCGCAGGTCGCGCAGATAGCGGCTGGCCTGGCGCTCGAGCTGCTGCTGCTCGAGCTGCTGGCGTACCGCGTCCCGGTCGGGCGCGCCCTGGGACCGGGCCCGCTGGGCGCGGACGAGAAAGATGTGCACGCCGGCCTGGCTCAGGATCGGATCCGACACTTGGCCGACCGCCAGGGCAGCGATCCGGTCGCGGATATCGGGCACGACGGCGCCGAGCGGCACCCAGCCGAGATCGCCGCCGTTCTCGGCGCTGGCCGCGGCCGACACCTGGCGTGCCAGGTCGGCGAAGCCGGCGCCGCCGCGCAGCGAGGCGACCAGGCCCTGCGCGTCGGCGAGCACAGTGTCCTCCTGATTGCGATCGTAGACGGGCAGGAGGATCTCGCTGAGCTGCACCTCACGATCCTGGTCGCCCGAGCTGCGGGTCAGCGCGAGCTCGATCTGCTCCTGGGTGACGACCACCTTCGGGCGCAGCTCGCGGGTGACGATCTTGATCCAGGCGATCTGAGCGCGCAGCTGGTCCTGCAGGGCGCGGGGGTTCAGGCCGCGGTCGGACAGGAACCGCAGCAGCTCCGCTGCGGTCGTCTTGTTGCGCTGGGCGATCGTCTGCAGCGCCTGGTTCAGGTCGGCGTCGGTGACGTCGATCCCGAGCCGCTTGGCCTCCTGCAGCTGCAGCTTCTCGTCGATGAAGCTGCGCAGGACCTGCGGCGCCAGGCGCTGGCGCGTGGCGTCGTCGTTCGGCAGCCCGCTCGTGGCGATGCCGAGATTGATGCGGTCGATCAGGTCGCCCGAGGTGATCACATCGTCGTTGACCACCGCGGCGATGCGCTGGGTCGGCACCTGCGCCTGCGCCGCCAGCGGCGCGAGGCCGGCGAGCAGGGCCAGGACGAGGCGGCGGCTCCAGGACTCAAGCAGACGCACGGCGCGACTCACCCCCCACTGTCCGATTCCGAGCCGAACAGCGAGCCCCCGGTCTCGAAGTCGGCGAGATTCTTGAACGCGATCCGAACCATGAAGGCGGTCTCGTCGCCCAGCTCCGCATCCGGCGTGAACCGCTGCTCGAAGCCGGCCGCCAGGATCAGGCAGGGGTGCGTATAGATCAGACCCGCCTGGTTGGCGATGGTCTCGCCGGCGCTCAGGTCGCGGCGGGTCTGGCCGCCGATCGCGATCTGGTCGGTGAGCTTGACGCGCACGCCCAGCGTGATCTCCTCGCGCGACTCAAACCCAAACGGGTTCGCTCCCGAATTGCGCTCGTCGTCGAAGGCCTCGGGCTCGCGCGACAGGTTCACATAGTTGACGTTGAACCGCAGGAAGCTCGGCCCGAAGGTGGCGATCGCCTCCTGGCGCCGGAATTTGAGGTCGCTCTTGCCCAGACGGTAGCGGTAGGACAGGTCCAGCCACGGGCTCGGTCGCACATAGAACGCGCCGACGAAATCCGAGAGATTGTCCTGCACGCCCGATTCCGGCGGGACGTACTTGTTCTCGGTGAAGGAGTAGCTCTGACCGAATGCGCCGCTGAACTCGGTGGCGCGGGGGCCGTAGGAGCTGAAGCGCAGGCCGTAGGCGACGCGGCTGCCGGTGTCGATCCGGTCGAGGCCGGCGAAGCGGTCGGGCTCGAACAGGTTGGTCTCGTCGAACTCGAAGTCCGAGCTGTCCTCGTTGGGGATCTTCTGCGTGTTGCCCCAGGTCGGGGCGAGGTTCAGGCTCAACGTCGGCTCGACCTCGTGCACCCAGGGGCCGGTCCAGTCGGCGAGCGGCCAGCTCCAGTTGCCGGTGATCCGCGGCAGGATGCGCCCTTCCGACTTGTCGCCGCCCTCCGAGCTGAAGCTGCTGGGATCGCCGTCGGTGTTGTAGACGTCACCGCGCATGCTGACGTCGAGCGAGTAGACATCGCCAATCGGCCCGACATAGGGCAGCGTCCAGCCGATCCGGTTGGACACGCGCCGCGTGTCGAGGCCCTTCTTGCGGGTCAGGGCAAGCATGTTCGAGTCGGCGGTGAAGTAGGAGCCGCCCCAATAGCGCTCGCTGACGAAGCGGCTCTCGCCGAGAGGCAGGGCGACCGGGATCGTGTCCTGATCGTAGAACGGCGCCAGACCCTGGAAGTAGTAGCCGTTCAGCGACCAGAAATTACGCCGCTCGAAGCCCTCGAGAAAGGCCCTGCTGCGCAGCAGGCTGGCATCGTCGATCTGATAGCGGTCGAGAAAGGTGTTGTCCGAGCTCAGATAGGCGTCGAAGCCGGCCTGGGAGTGATCGCTGACCGAGTAGCCGCCGAGGCCGCGAAAATAGCCGCGGAACCCGTGCCCCTGCTCGCTGTCGACGTCGCTCTCGTCGCGCACGGCATAGGTGCCGGCCCCGGCGAGCTGGGTGTAGCCGGCCCGGTGCAGACGGCGGTACTCGCCGGCGAGCACGGTTCCGCCCTTCTGGGTGAAGATGGGTGCGATGGTGGCGTCCGAGCTTTGGTCGATGACGTAGTAGTAGGGTATCTGCGTCGTCAGGCCGAGCTCGGAGGTGGAGCCGAAGGTCGGGGTCAGGAACCCCGACTGCCGTGCCACGCCCGGTGCCGGGTGCCGGAACCACGGCGTGTAGGCGATCGGCACGCCGAACAGCTCCATGCGCGCATCGCGATAGGTGACGGTCTGGGCCTTCTCGTCGAGGACGACGTGCCGCGCCTTGATCTGCCACAGGGGCCCGCTCTCGCCGTTCTCGCACAGCGGGCAGGGCGAATAGACCGCGCGGTCGAAGTCGACCCTGTTGCCGCCCGAGCGGTCGGCCCGGTTGGCGGCGATGCGCGAATCGTCCTCGAGCAGCATGCCGACCGCCTGGACGAAACCCTCCTGGAGGTCGCCCGTGACCTCGACCTCCTTGCCGAAGATCGCGTCGCCATTGGGCTCGATCAGCACCACATTGCCGGTGGCGCGCATCTTGTCGGCGCGCTGATCGTAGCGCACCTCGTCCGCCAGCAGGCGCCGCTTGCCGGTGCTGATCTCGACATTGCCGCTGGCGGTGACGGTCTCGTTCTCGGTGTCGTAGGTCAGGGTGTCCGACGTCAGCACCGAGGGCGCCTGCTCGGGCGAGTTGGGATCGGGGGTCTGGGCCGGCGCGGTCTGCGCCGCGAGCAGCAGCGCCGCGGCGAGCGCGGGCGCCGCCACCGGTCGTCGGCGCGCTCGGTCTTGGCTCATCGGCACGGGTCCGTCCCCGGTCGTCTCTCTTGGGCAAGCACGCCGTTCTAGTCACGGCCACCGCCAGCGTCCATGACGGTGGCGCAACGTTGACAAGGCAGGGTGGCGCACGCAGGGATAGCAGTCCGTGCCCGCGGCTCCTGGGCGCAGGCGGGGCGTTGCCTGGAGGCGGATGCGCGCAGATGGAACTTCTGGTCGAATCCGGCGCCCTGCCGGAGCACGGCACCCTGATCGTGCCGGTGGGCCATGACGGCACGCTGAGCGACGCCGCCGCCACGCTCGATCGCGCCGCCGCGGGGCTGATCGCCCGGGCGCTGAAGGCGGTCGAGGGTGGCGCCAAGCACGGCCGCGCCATCGAGCTGCTGCTGCCGCACGGCCTGCAGGTGGAGCGGCTGCTCCTGCTGCCGCTCGGGAAGTCCGAGGGCGTGAGCCAGCGGGACCTGCTCGAGGCGGGTGGCTCGGCCGCGGCGAAGCTGCGCCAGCTCAAGGTGCGTGACGCCACG
>JBGAKU010000121.1:0-16021 GCA_044224255.1 Geminicoccaceae bacterium | reverse complement strand
GCTCAGCCGGCCATCGCCTCCTGCAGCATCGCCAGGAAATCCGCCTCGCTCGCCGGGCGCGGGTTGGTGGCGGCGGAGTGGTCGAGGGTGGCGTGGTGGGCGATGGTGGGGAGGCAGGATTCGGGCACGCCCATGGCGCGCAGGCTGGTCGGCAGGCCGAGGCGGGCGGTCAGGGCCGCGAACCAGTCGGGGAGAGAGGCGTGCTCGGCCAGGCCCAGGGTGCGGCGCAGAGTGCGGTACTTCTCCGGGGCGGAGGGCTCGTTGAAGCGCAGGACGGTGGGGAGGAGGACGGCGTTCAGCGTGCCGTGGTGGAGGGACGGCTCCGTCAGGCCGCCGAGCGGGTGCGAGAGGGCGTGGACCGCACCCAGGCCCTTTTGGAAGGTCAGGCCGCCCTGCAGGGCCGCCATCATCATCTCCTGGCGCGCGGCACGGTCGGCGCCGTCGGCGGCGGCGCGCTCGATCCAGGCGACGGCGCGGGCGAGACCGTCCAGCGCAATCGCCTCGGCGGGCGGGTTGTAGCGCGGCGAGAGGTAGGTCTCGACGCAGTGGGTGACGGCGTCCATGCCGGTGGCGGCGGTGAGCCGGGGCGGCAGGCCGACGGTCAGCTCGGGGTCGCAGATGGCGGCCTTGGGGATCAGGTGCGGGGCGATGAAGCCGAGCTTGCGGCCGTCGGCGAGCGTGATCAGGGCGGCACGGCCGACCTCGCTGCCGGTGCCGGCGGTGGTGGGGATCGCGATCACCGGGGCGGTGGCGGCGGTGATCCTGGGGATGCCGCCCAGGATGGCCGCATAGGTCGCGAGCGGGCCTGCGTGGGTGGCGAGCAGGGCGACACCCTTGGCGAGGTCGATCGGCGAGCCGCCGCCGAGGCCGATCACGCCGTCGCAGCCCTCGGCACGGTAGAGCTCGAGCGCGGCCAGGACCGCTTCCTCGGTCGGGTTGGCGGGCGTGCCGGCGAAGACGGCGGGGGGCGCCGGGCAGGCGGCGAGGACGCGGTCGAGCAGGCCCGCGGCGCGCACACCCTGGTCGGTGACGACGAGCGGCCGCGTCACGCCGAGGCCGGAAAGCGCGGGGCCGAGCTCGGCCAGGGCGTTCTCGCCGAAGCGGATGTGCGAGAGATAGAAGATGTCGGCCACGTGGGCGCCTCCCGTTCCCCGACCCGGCGGGAGAGAGCCTAGCACCGCGCGCGCGGGATGGCGCGCCGAACCGGCGCAGTCACCGGCGCGCCGGTCAGCAATTGTGATCCCAGGCCGGACGGAAGACGGTCCCGTAGCTCTTGAAGCAGACGGCACCCCGCGGATTCGGCAGCGGCACTTGCAGGAAGCGCGGATTGCCGAGCGTGCCGACCACGTCGCCCACGACCTGGATGTCGGTCGCGTCCGCCGGCAGGGGAAGGCTGCGTCGCTGGCCGAGCGTCATCCTGCCGGTCGGCAGCCGACGCGCGTTGCCGCCCTGCCGATAGAGGACGCTGAACTCTGCGACGTAGCCGGACTGGTTGAAGAAGCTGACGAAGCCGAGCAAGGGGCGGTCGTCCGGGGGTGCGGCGTCGGACAGGCTCGCAGGCTCGAACAGCGGCAAGGGGTCGGCGCCGCCACGCGCGGCGAAGCCCAAGGCGGCTGCGGCATCGACCACCTCGAACCTGGCCGTCACATTCATGGCGAGGGGCCGGTAGTAGTCCCCGGGGGCAGTGACCAGCGACAAGGCCTGCGTATCCTGCAGGACGATCGGCGCATCGCGGGCCAGCGCGCGCGGGTCCACGCCAACGAGATCCGGCACGAGCACCGGCGGTCGTTTGTTCGGGCCCACGACGTAGACCGAGATATTGGCGCTGCGGGCGATGGTGCCGTCGTACTGCACCTTGATGCCCAGCTCCTGACAACCCGGCGTGCCGCAACTGGCCATCTGCTCGGCGGTGCCCGGCCGATAGCCGGCCGGCACCAGCCTGAAGCCGACCTTGACCACCTCGCTGCCCTGCCTTGGGTTGAGCACCACAGGCACCACGAACCCGCTGGCCGCGGTCGCCAGCGGCAGGACGATCGGCGTGTCGCCCAGCAACACGGCCGTTCCGTCGGCATGGAGGCCGTAGACGGCCAGCGCCATGCTCTCGAGCGCGAGCTTCAGGGCGTCGCCGCGACAGAGCAGCTCGCCCAGCCACCACTGGTCGTTGGCGCAGTGGACCCCGTCGACGGTGATCCTCACCAGCCTGATCGCGGTCGGCGCCGCGGCCGGCGCGGCCTGCAGCTTGCGGGCGAGGGCGGCACGGACCGCCTGCCGGAAGTCGACGACGATCTCGGGGTCGTCGAAATAGGGGGGTGCGAGCAGCTCGTCGATCGGCCGCAGCTGCAGGTAGATGGGGATCGCGGCGTCGCCGATGTCCGGCTTGCCTTCGGTGCAGCTGCTGCCGCCGACGCACTCGTAGCGCGTCTGGGTGAAGCCCGACGTGGCCAGGAGCCTCGTGGTGGCGGCGTTGCCCGCGGTCTGGTCGAAGCTGGCACCGGCCTTGACCGGGACCCCCGCGATCTGCCGCTCGACCTCGATGCCGATGCCGTCCTCGACATTGGTCTTGTCGCTCGCGAGGCTCGCCAGCGCCGACTTGCTGAAGGTCGCCTGCTGCTCGCCGCGCGCGCCGTAGGTGATCGCGTAGGCGTAGTGCGTGCTGTGCAGCTCGATCAGCTTCTCGGCGTTGGCGGCCATCAGCTCGGCGGCCGGCGTGCCGGCATCGGCCAAGGGCAGCCAGAGCTCCTCCGGGCAGGCCTCGCCGATCCGGTCGTCGTAGCCGTACTTCTCGGTGACGCTCGGCGAGAAATAGCTCGGCAGGGCGGCACCCGGCACCGCCCGGGCGACGTGGCGGATGAAGCAGTGGTTCAGGTAGACCTTGAGCGGATTGAGGATCGTCACGAAGGACGAGGTCGAGAACTGGTGCAGGGAGACCGAGGTCTCCTGGTCGACGGTCTCGCCGCGCAGCTTCTCGACCGAGCTGTTGTGATGGACCTTGATGCCCATGATGTTCAGGCCGGCGCTGATGCCGCCGCTGCGCAGGTCCTCGATCTCGTCGCTCGAGGTCGCGATGCTGGAGGTGAAGCCGCCGACGAAGTCCCGGTAGCTCTGATAGCGCCAGCCGCTCGGCACCACCTTCTTGTCGGGGGTAGAATAGTCCGACGAGGCGATCGGCGGGTACTCGAACAGGGACGAGCGGCAGCCGGTGTCCTGCAGGTTGGCGAGGTCCATCGTCCTGACGTCGAAGCAGCCCTCCTGGCTGAACTGGAAGTTGGACGGCAGCTGATCGGTCGCCCACACCTCGCCCAGCTTCTGGCCGACGGGGGTCTGCGCGACGACGTTCTGCCGGTCCTCGATCCGTTGGTAGCGCTTGCCGGTGCGGAGGAACGGGACGCTGGACCACGCCTTCACTTGCTCGGCGATGAAGACGCTGTCGCTGAACGCCCCGCTCGGGTCCTGGGGGAAGCGCAGCCGGCCGGCCCAGGCCTCGCCGGGCTTCTTCGGCACCAGGACGTTCGGCTCGGCCGGGTCGTGCTCGAGGGCGAGGTAGCCGCCCCAGTCGAACACCAGCCCGAGCTCGTCGTTGCGCCGGACCAGCGCGAAATAGGGCTCGCGCGCGAACAGGCCTTGCTGCTCCTGCCCCCCGATCGAGAGCTTCGCTGGAATGTTGGCCAGGCCGTCGACCAGGAAATAGCTGCCGAGTTGCGGCGCGAACGGCTTGGCCAGCGCGAGCCGCCCCGCCGCGTTCACCGCCACCACGGGCTGGCCGGACGGCCCGCGGATCTCGAAGCCGTCGATCCGCCCGATCAAGCCCGGGCCGCCCAGCTGCAGATGCAGCCGATCCTGCCCGGCGGAGGCGAAGAAGTCCTTGGCCAGCGAGCCTGCCGGCTTGCCGTCGGCGCGGACCGCCCAGCTTCGGTCGGCTTGGCGCGCGATCTCCAGGGTCGTCACCCGATTGGCGGTCGGGTCGAGCTGCAGGTCGAGCGCGCCGGTCGGCAGGGCGTTGGACAGGTTCAGCACGCCCGCGCGCTCCCCGACGCTGAGGAGGAGGGCGTCGTTCACCGCCGAGAGCTGGAACAGCGTGGTGTCTGGTTGGCTGAAGGCCGGGTCGACCGCGCCGTCATCGGGCTGCCAGGACAGGTCGACCGCCAGCAGGATGGTTGCCACATCGCCGCCGGTGAAATGATCCGAAACCGAATCCAGCGCCTCCGCCTCGCGCTTGCCGTCGAAGGCCAGGTCTCCGGCAGACACGGGTGCGGCAACCGCAAGCCACAGCAGGCCGGCGATCAGCCATCGTCCAGAACGGAAGTCCAGGCTCATGGCTGATGCTCCTGCGCATCGTCGATCCGGTCGTCGTACTCGCCGAGCGGCATCGCCGTCGCTGGAATCTGCGCAATGTCATAAAGTCCGTTCGCGCGCCGCGCGTTCGACTTGGCCGGGTCCGGCAGGGCATTCACGGCTTTCGACGTTTCCGTGAACAAGGACAGGCCCATGGTCTTCGCCGACTTGTAGGTGGGCAGTTTCTGGGCCTTGGCGACCTCGGCGTCGTAGCGCTCGATCAGGCGATCCATGGCCTGGGTAAGCTGCCGCGTGGTTTCGATCCCCGGGAAGGTCGGCGGACCGGCGGTGCTCGAGGCCTGGGATTGCACGGTCAGCTGGCAGCCGCCCAACAGCGCAGCGGCGGACTCGATCGTGCGTCTCGGCGAAGGATCCGAGGTCGGGGCGGTGTATTCCTTGATCTGATCCGTCTCCGCGTACACGCTCAGCAGATAGTCCAAGGCATCTTTGGACTGTTGCGATTGGACCTTCGGATCAGTGCTCACGGGTTGCTGGAGAATGTTCTGGACGTAGCTCTCCACGATGAATTTAGGCGTCAGGTAGCCGGCATTCTGCGGGATGTTCTGGCGCTCGGATTCGGAGAGGAGAACCACGAACGCGGCCCGCTGCACCCCGTTTCCCTGTATCGTGGAGCTCAATGCAGGCGGCTGCCGACCGGGTGAGTTGGCCAGACGCTGGTATTCGGCGGCGAGAGTATCGAGGAAGACCTTGGTCTGTGCCGGCCTGACTTGTTCCCGATTGTTGAGGGGTACGGCGTTCCAGTCGATCGCCCAGCTCGGGCAAGCCTGCATCAGCAGCAGGAGCAGGCAGTCACGCGCATTCCGAGGTTCCCTCCAAATGCGCTTCCGGTCGCGCGGTCACGCCGCGCGGATCGGGTTCTCGCTGGTTTGCCGCACGTTTCCAAGCGCCTTGAGGGACGCTAACCGTGAGGTTAACGTGCGTCAATCCAAGCCCAACCGCTGCGGCTAGCCCAGCAACTCCTCTGCCAGGGATGATCGCCGGTGCGTCAGTCCTGCTTGTCGGGCAGCTCACTCTCGCGCCTGGCGATGAAGTCGGCCAGTGCTGCCTCCACGCCGGGGTCGAGGGCAGGGGCGACGTAGCCGTCGAGCGCCCGGCGAGCGGCCTCCAACCCCCTCGCGTCGGCTTCCTTGGCGCCGTCGGCGAGCCACTGCTCGAAGCTGTTGTTGTCGAACAGGTCGGACATGAAGAAGGCGTCCTGGAAGTGCGCCTGGGTGTGGGCGGTGCCGAGGAAATGGCCGCCAGGGCCGACCTGGCCGATGGTGGCGACGGCCTCGTCGAAATCCTCGAAGCGGGGGCCGTGGCCGAACTTCCAGAGCATCTCCATCTGCTCGGCGTCGAGCATGAACTTGGCGAACGACGCGGTGAGGCCGGCCTCGGTCCAGCCGGCGCAGTGCATGACGTAGTTGGCACCTGCCAGCATGATCGGGAACATGTTGAACGCGCTCTCGTAGCCGGCCTGGGCGTCGGTGAGCTTCGAGCCGGTGAGCATGCCCGAGGAGCGCCAGGGCAGCTTGTAGCGGCGGGCGAGCTGGCCGATCATCAGGTTCATCAGGCCGAGCTCGCCGGTGCCGGCCATCGGCGCGCCGGACTTCATCGAGACCGCGGCGAGGAAGCTGCCGAGGATCATCTTGGCGCCGGGCCGCTCGAGCTGGGCGTAGGCGATGGCCGAGAGAGCCTCGGCCATCAGTTCGGCGACGGTGGCGGTGGCCGAGGCGGGGGTGTTGGCGCCGGCAAGCGTGAAGGGGGCGACGACCAGGGCCTGGCCGGAGCGGGCGTAGACCCGCAAGGCCCCGATCATGGTGGCGTCCCAGACCAGGGGCGAGTTGCCGTTGACCAGGCCGACCATGACCGCGTTGTCGTGGACGAACTGCTCGCCGAAGACGATCTCGCACATGCGGACCGCGTCCTCAGCCCGCGAGGGGTGGGTGACGGGGCCCATGAAGCTCTTGTCGCTGTGGCGGATCGCCGAGGCGGTGATGTGCAGATGCCGCTTGGGGATGGCGACGTCGACCGGCTCGCAGATCACCGCACCCGTGTTCTGCAGGGCCGGGGCCATGTAGGCCAGCTTGTGGAGCTGGTTCAGGTCCTCGATCGTGCCGTAGCGGCGCTCGCCGTCGAAGCCGCGCACGAAGGGCGAGCCGTAGGTCGGGCCGAACATCTGCGTGTCGCCGCCGATCTCGGCCGACTTCGCCGGGTCGCGGGCGTGGAGGGTGAAGCGCTCCGGTGCCTGGGCGACGAGACCCATGAGGAGCTCGCGCGGGATGCGGACGCGGGCACCGTCGACCTTGGCCCCGGCCTTGACCCAAAGGGCCAGCGCCTCGTCCTCGCGGAAGTCGATGCCGATCTGCTCGAGCACCCGCATGGCCGTGTCGTGGATGCGGTCGAGCTGCTCCGGCGTCAGCACCTCGTAGTGCGGCAGCCGACGCCGCAGGGCCGGGAGCGAGCGGACCGCCACCGACGTGCGCACCGCACGCCGCGCCTCGCGACCACCACGCCTGCCTTCGGACATGCCCGACCTCCTCCCGTCGATCTGCAGGCAGGCCGTGTAACAGGCGAGCGTGGGAACAACTAGCGTGGCAGCGCCGTGCAGGATCGGCGGGCCGACATGTCGCGCCATCGGTGTCGCCTGTCCTTGGCGTCAACGCTCGGCCACCGCGGCACGGCCTGGGTAACGCTTCGCCGCTAGTAGTCGAAGCCGCCGTAGCCGTCGGTCAGCGTCCGCATGAAAGCAACCACGTCGTCGATCTCCGCCTCCGACAGAGCCGGCGGCTCGCCCGGCTGCCGATCGAACGGCGGGTCGACATTGATGTTCTCGTGGTAGGCGGTGGGCAGATCGTCGAACTTGCGCACGCTGCCGTCCGGGTTGCGCGGGTACCAGCGCTCCGGATTGGTGTCGCGTTGGACATAGAACTGCACGACCTTGCGCAGATCGTGGAACACGCCGTTGTGGAAGAAGGTCTGCCGCGTGGCGACGTTGCGCAGACTCGGCGTGCGGAACAAGCCGCAATAGTCCTTGTGGTCCTGCAGATCCGCCCGTAGCGGGCCGCAGAGGCCGAGATCGAAATAGGTCTGGTCGGCATTGGCCGGGATCGCGGGATTGCGCGGCACGCCGATGGCGATCAGGCCGAAATCTGTGAACTGCGGCGGCGTGCCGTCATTGCCGCGCTGACTGATGTGGCAGGCCGCACAATTGCCCTTGGTCGGCTCGTTGAAAAGCTCCAGACCTCGCGCCTCCTGCGGCGTCAGCGTGGCCCTGCCGGCGAGGTAGGCGTCGTACTTGCTGCTGTAGGGATAGAACGTGCGATAGTCCTGCTGGAAGACCTCGAGGGCTTTCAGGAGGCCGGCGAAGCTCGCCTTCGGGTCGTCGAGGATGCCGTTGCCGTAGATCGCCTGCAGGCGCGCGCCGTAGCCGGCACGGAGGGCGCTGGCGACGACCTCCTCGGGCGTCGAGTTCCCCATCTCGAATGGCGACAGCAGCGGGAAGCTCGCCTGGGCATGGCCCGAATCGGCGCGGCCGTCCCACATCAGCCCGCCACTGGGCCCGTTGTCGACGGACTCGTCGGCATCATCCTCGTTGTCGAAGAAATGCTCGGTGAACTGCGGCACCACCTGGAGGTATTTGAGCGACGGCACGGCCCTGAGCCCGGGCTGGCGCATATCGCCACCACCGAGCTGGACGGGAAGCGCATTCGCCGGTCCGAAGGCGTGGTCCGGGCTGTGGCAGGTCGCACAAGCCATCTGGCCGGACTCGGAAAGCGCCGGATCGAAGAACAGGGCGCGGCCGAGCGCGCTCAACTCGGCCGCCTGTCGGCGAGCCTCCGCACGACTCATCGGGGCAGCCATGGCCTGGTGCATGAGCATGGGGCCATGGGCCGCAATGCCGCCTGGCAGCAGCCCAAGACCGAGGACGAACAGCAACGAAGCGACGATGGCTTTGCCAATATGCATGCGCTTCCTCCCGGACGGGCTCGCCTTGGTTCGGCGGTCCCTGCTCCTTCGCGATCCGTCCCCGACGCTACCCTGCGGTCTTAAACATTAGAAGCATTCTAAACCCATTGCGGAGGCACGCAATTGCCGCTTTAATCATCGTTCCACACGCCAAACGATGGCCGCCGGTTGAGCTATGCCGGGATTCTGGGGAGGTCCGATGAGGAAATCAAGATTTCTGAATACCGTCGCCGGTGGCGCCTTGATCTCGGCTCTCGCGGGCTGCGCGATGCAGACCGCCGAGCATGGCCCCGGCGCCGAGGAAAAGACGGCCCGGAGCATCAAAGACATCGACACGGTGGTCGTAATCTTCGCGGAGAACCGTAGCTTCGACAATCTATATGGCAATTTTCCCGGCGCCAACGGGCTTGCCAACGCGACCGCCGTCAGCAAGCAGCAACTCGATCGAGACGGCACGGTGCTCAGCGAGCTGCCGCCGATTTGGGGCGGCCTGACCGCAAAAGGCGTCACGCCACCGGTGACGCAGGCCGAGACCGAGCATCTCCCGAACCAGCCTTTCGCCGTGGACGATCCCAAGGGCTTCAACCTGTCCCTTGGCACCATGACCACCGATCTGTGGCATCGCTTTTATCAGAATCAGATGCAGATCGCTGGTGGCAAGAACAACGGGTTCGTTGCCTGGGGCGACACCGGTGCACTCGTCATGAGCTACTGGGACGGCTCAAAGATGGAGATGTGGAACATTGCAAAGGAGTACACGCTGGCCGATAATTTCTTCATGAGCGGTTTTGGCGGCTCGTTCTACAACCACATCCGCCTGATCTGTGCCTGCACCCCCTACTATCCGAACGCCGATAAGAGCCCGGCCAAGCCGACGATCGCGGTGGTCGATCCGGACGGCGTCACCCTTACCGTGGCTGCCAACTCGCCCAAATCCGCGATGGAGGGCATCCCGAAATTCGTGAGCGATGGCAACCTCACGCCGGACTTCTACGCCGTCAACACGATGCAGCCGCCCTATCAGCCGAGCAAGAATCTGCCAGCCAAAGGCGGCGATCCAGCCTACGCCGACCCGGCCGAGCCCACCACCATGCCACCGCAGACCGATACGACGATCGGCGATCTGCTCAGCGCCAAGGGGGTGAACTGGGCCTATTACAGTGGCGCCTGGCAGGCAGTGCTCGATCACGGCAACGCGACGCCGATACCGGCATTCCAGTACCACCACCAGCCCTTCAACTATTACGCGAACTATGCTCCGGGCACGGCTGCCCGCGCCGAGCATCTGCGCGATGGCGGCATGGATGGCGTCGAGCTCATCAAGACGATCGACGCAGGCAAGCTCCCCGCGGTCGCTTTCTACAAGCCCCAAGGCAATCTCAACCAGCACTCCGGCTACGCCGATATCCTCTCCGGCGATCATCACATCGCCGACGTGATCCATCACCTCGAGCACAGCCCGCAATGGGGCCACATGCTGGTCGTCGTGACCTACGACGAGAACGGGGGCATTTGGGATCATGTCGCGCCGCCCAAGGGTGACCGCTGGGGGCCCGGCACGCGCATCCCGGCCATCATCGTCTCGCCCTATGCCAAGCACGGCTATGTCGATCACACACTCTACGACACCAACTCGATCCTGCGCTTCATCATCCACCGCTTCGATCTGCCGAACCTGGAAGGTATCAAGACACGCGATGCTGCCATGGCAGCGCGCGGCCAAGAGCCGCTCGGCGACTTGAGCGGGTCGCTGAATCTGATCTGACGCTGCAGTACCGAATGGTCAGACAGGGTTGTTGCATAGCGGGAGATCCCATCGCGGCCCTGTCTGACCTCTCCATCGGAGCGGAGGGGATCAACAGCGCGGCGCTGGCCAAGCTGGCGCGGGTGCGCTGTGGCAGCGGCCGAGTCTCAGCCGGTGTCGTCGGCAGCATCCAGCTGGGCCTGGATCGCGCGCGAGACCTCGCGCAGGCGCTCCGGCGCAGCGTCGGCGATCAGGAGGCAGTGGAACTCCTCATAGGACCAGGCGAGGCCCGCGAGGTCGTCGGCGCGCAGCGGCTCGCTCAAGGGATCGCGGATGCTCTCGGGGCGGACGAGATAGAGCGTGAAGCGAAGGCCCGTCGCGTCGACGTAGACCAGCTGTGCGGCGGTGCTGGCGGTGGCGATCGGCAGGGCGCGGCCGCCGACGAGCCGCAGGCCGGCATCCGCCAAGTCGGGGATCGCCATCGGATGGGCGAGCGCCTGCGAGAGACCGGTCGCGAGGCGGCGCGGATCGGCTTCCAACGGCGTGTCGAGCCTGCCCTGCAGCGCCAGGCGGTGCAGGTCCGCACCCAGCTGAGCGAGCGTCGCCATGGCCGGGGGCGTCGCCGGCCGCATGCCGTGCGCCCACCAGCCGCCGGCCAGGCCCACGGTGAGCGCCAGGATCGCGGCGATGGCCATCGGTAGCCACCTCCGGCGCACTCGCGCATGGAGGCGGCGCGGCGTCAGGCGCTCCGGCCAGCGGTCGCCCTCGGGTGGGTCATAGAGGCGGCCGATGAGCTCGTTCTGCGTCCGCCATGCGGCAACCCGCGCCTGCGCGGTCGCGTCGGCCGCGAGCAACGCCTCGATCGCGGGAACACGGCCGGCGGCGAGCTGCCCGTCCGCATAGGCGTGCAGCTCGCCTTCGTCGACGGCTTGGTCGATCATCATTTCACGCGTCGCAGCTGGGGCTCGCGGCGATGGACGACCTCGCCCTCGAGCGCCCGCCGCAGGCGCTCCCGGCCGCGCGCCAACCGCGACATCACCGTGCCGATGGGCAGATCCAGTGCCGCGGCGCAGTCGCGATAGGACATGCCGGACAGCGCCACCATGAGCACGACCTGCCGCTGCTCGTCGGGCAGCCGTGCCAGCGCGGTCCCCATCTCGCGCAGCGCCACGCCGGCGGTCTGCGCCTCGGCATCGGCCGGCTCCGCCTCCGTGGCCTCGATGGGCTCGAACGCCGGCCCGCCGTGAAGGCGATGCGGAACAGCCACGGCCGCACCGTCTCACCGCCGAGCCAAAGATGGCGCCGCCCGATCGCCCGCTCGAGACAGTCCTGCACCAGATCGTCCGCATCGGCCGCATGGTGCAGCAGCGCCCGGGCATAGCGCCGGAGACTTGGGATGCAGCTCTCGACATCCGCGAGGAAGTCCATGCGTCCTCCGCCCGCCAGTCGCCTTTCCGCGGTACCGGCTCAGGCGACGCCATCGGCGGCATCGGCCAGGGCGCCGAGCGCCGCGAAGAAGGCCGGCGACTGGCCGGTGAACAGGCCCGATCGCCTGAGCACGCCGGCTGCGGCGCGGGCGCCGGCGAGGGCCGTCGAGGAGGGCCGGATCACCGCGCATTTCGGCAGGTCGCGGCGCAGGAAGTCGCACGGGAGCGGCATGACGCGATTGGATTGGTGGCGGCCCTCGGTGAGGTTCGGGATCATCAATGTGCCGTCGCCGCTGTCGAAACCGGTGACGCCGGTCAGCGAATCGCGGAAGATAGCATAATGGATCGCTTCCGTCGCATAGATCGAGCTGACGATCCGCAGGACCTCGTTGCTGCGGATCACGGGGGTGAATTGATCGTAGAGGCTGGTGCCGCCCTGCTCGATCGACGGAAAATGGAACGCCGCGGTCTGCGCGATGCCGGACAGCTCCTGGTCGCCGAGCCCGTTCCGGGTGGGGATCGCCGGCCGCCGGCGGATGGTCGCGATCTGCGGCGGCACGAAGCCGAAGTCGGGATTCTCGGCGCTGCGATAGCGCAGATAGTAGCTCGTATCGATGGTGAGCCGAGTCAGGTTGGTCAATCGCCCGACCTGACGCAGGCCGTCGACCGCCGGTGGCATGATGGTGGCGAATCGGCTCAGATCGACGGGATACTCACCGATGCTCTTCAGATAGGCGTTGATGAAGCGGGCGTGGCTCAGCTCGTCCTCGGTGACGTCCACGCTGTAGAGGCCGAGATCGTCGTCGATCTTCTCCAATGCTTCCGAGAAGCCATGATTGTTTTGCGCCAGCTCGGCATACTGCTGCCAAAGATCGGTCTCGATCAGCTCCGCGGCGGCGAGGAATCTCAGCACGGCCACGTCGCGCCGGCTCGGACCTCCCGTCGCAGCCACGTCCAGGGCCTCAGCGGCCGCGGGCAGCGTCAGCGCGATTGCGGGCGCTGCCGCCAGACCGCCGACCGCGACCTGGCCGGCCGCCTGAAGGAAGGTGCGTCGATCTCGGGCGCGAGGCGACGATGCCTGGCGAGAATCGCTGACCTGCATGGGTTCGACTCCGGATCACCGGACCTCGCTCGCGATCGTCTGCGGCCGAAAGGTCCTGTGCGGGAGTCAACACATGAGCCGGCGCCCTATTCCCGCCTCCTCGCCGTGCTCAGGAAAAAGCGCAGCATCTCGCTCGAGGCGTCGGGACCGTGTGGCTCCGTGAAGCTTCCGTCGGGGCTGCCACCGGACCAGGCATGACCCGCGCCCGCGATGGTCCAACGCTCGAGGCGAGCGCCATCGTTGGCGTCGAGGTAGCGGGTCCGGTGCCAGGCGAGACCACCCGCGCTGCGGCCCTCCTCGATCTCGGTGCGCAGGCCGACGCTACCCGCGAGGGCGCGTGCGGCCAGGGCGTCGCTGTTGGCGGGGTTGACGATCCGGTCGTCATCGCCGTGGAACAGGATGGTGGGCACGCCAGGGCCGGCGGCGGGCGGGACGGCGGCGGGGCCACGCTTCATGGCGGCGATTGCCGATGGGAGATCGCGGGCGACGCCGCGGGCGAGCCCGGAATGGATGCCCGCGGCGGCGAACAGGTCGGGATAGGCCTCGGCCATGATCGCGGCTTGGGCGCCGCCGGCGGAGAGCCCGGCGACATAGACCCGGGCGGGGTCGACCCGATGGCCCGAGGCCACCTCGCGCACGATGCCGGCGATGATCGCCGGCTCGCCCGCGTCCCGGGCCTGGTCGCCGGGCTGGAACCAGTTCCAGCAGCGTTGGGCATTGGCGCCCTGGTCCTGCTCGGGCCAGATGACGTAGAGGCCGTGCCGCTCGGCCAGGGCGTTCATGCGCGTCCCGGCGGCGAAGTCCTCCGGCGACTGCGTGCAGCCATGCAGCATGACCAGGAGCGGCAGCGGCCGGCTGCCCGCCCGCGAGGGCGCGAACAGGCGATAGGCGCGGCTGCCCTCGGCGCCGCTGTAGCGGGCGGAGGTCATGCTCTCGGCCGGCGGCGGCCCGGCGGGGGCGCGGCGCAGCAGGCCGTCGAGGAAGCGCTGGAAGCGGCCGCGTCCCTGCTGCGCCTCGGCTTCCTCCACCGGGACGGTGTCGCCGCGCAGGAGGCGCTGAATCAGCGCGGTGGCCTCGGCCAGACGGCCGGCACGGGTCAGGCTGGTGGCCTCGGCGAAGCCGCCGGCATGCTTATCGTCCATCGGGGCAGGTCCAATCGGAAAGAGGTCAGCGCATACGGTCGGCGAGAGCGGCGCGCACGGCGGGACTCGCATGCAGCGTGCCCAAGACCTGGATCGAGGCGATCGCCTCGCGGGCGAGCTCGGGTGTGACGTCGGCCGCGATGCTGGCCAATCCGAGCACGTTGATCACGAGCGGGGTGCCTGTGTCGCGCGCGGCCTCGAGCTCGGCGCGGCCGTAGCGCCGTAGTCCGAGATCGAGCCCCTTGCGGGCGACGGAGCCTTTGACGGTGTCGTGGTGACGGTCGAGCAGGGAGCGGATGGCGGTGCGGATCAGATCGGTGCGATTGCCGTAGAAGCCCTCGGCCACGAGGAGATCGATCTGGCCGAGATCGACATGGCCGAGGTTGATCGTGATCTTCTCGCTGTCCACGGGCCGCATCTCGCACCATCCACATGCCATCCATCTGGATGGTAGATGGTGCAGTGCAGCATGCAGCTCAAGGGCCGTTCTGCAGTTTTCCCAGCTCGTCGACCATGGCCTGGGCAACGAGGTCGTCGACGAGCACGACCCGCGATGCGCCCGCGTGCGGCAGCCAGGATTCGTCCGTGTCGCTGTCGTCGGCGACCAGGATCGGCAGCTTGGGGTTCAGGTTGCGGGCGATCAGCGTCAGGGCGAGCTTGCGGTCGGGGTTGGTGACGAGGACGAACATGGCCGAGGCGACCTCGATGCCGACCTTGCTCAGCGCCTCGTCGCGTCCAGCCTGCAGGAGCGCGGTGACGTAGCCCGCGTCGGAGGCGGCGTTGGCGCGCTCCTCCTCGAACTCCAGCACGACAACCGTACTGCCGCGGGCGCGCATCAGATTGGCTACCCGACGGCCGAACGCGCCATAGCCCGCGACGAGCACGTGGCCGGACAGGCGCGCGAGCTTGCGTTCCACGCGGCGATACTCCCGATAGGCCCGCACGTCGCTGGCGGAGATGATGCCGGTGAGATTGCTGATCGCGAAGCCGCCGACGGTCACCAGCGTGAACATGGCGCCGATCATGAACCATTCCTGCTGGCGGTTCAGCGGCTTGAGGTCGCCCAGGGTCGAGATCGTGTTGGCCGCGTTCCACAACGCCCGCAAGTACCGCTCGGGCATCGGGCGATCGATCCCGTCCAGGAGCAGAAGGCCGGCCATGCAGCCGAGCAGGGTCAGCAGAAGCAGTCCCGCCGCCTTCGCCACGGAGATCCGCCACTCGCGGAGCTGGCGTCGACCTTCGGCCGGGGGGACGGTGGTGTAGAGCGGCATCGGTCCCGGCGCGCCCTGCGGTCAGTCGCGATGGACGGCCATGGCGGCTAGATTGGCGCAGGCGCGCCTAGGGATGCGGCAAAGCCCCTAGCGCAGCGCAGCGCTTCGTCGCTCAGCATCTCGCGGAGGCTCTGATCGCCCGGGAGGCTCGCCGCGGCCTGCAGGCCGGCAAGATCGGTGCGGCAGCGCTCCTGCCAGATCGTCCGGCCGGTGACCGCGTCGACCAGCCGGGCACCGACCTCCGCCGGCAGGATCAGCTGGTTGCCGGCGGCGTCCTGGGCCGGTGCCGAAGACGTGGTGACGAAATCAATCGCCGTCTGCGCGCCACCGGGCAGGGCCGGCAGAGGGCCGGTGTCGCCCTCGGGCGGGCAGGCGGGGCTGTCGGCCAGCGGCACGAAGCTCGGATTGTCGATGAAGGCGCTATGGAAGCGAGCCGCCACGCCGGGGGCGATATCGACCGCGAAGCCCTGTGCGGTCGGTCGGCATTCCGCGCCACGGTCCACGATCGCGGTCACCGGCAGCGCGTGGCCGCCATGCTGCAGCCCGGACAGCAGGCCGATGCGGCAGAAGGCCGGTGCTGTCGGATCGAGCGGGTCGTCCGCGACCTCGCCGACGCGATCGAGGCAGCCCCAGCCGACGGGCTGGATGGTGGCGGTCTCGTCGACCGGCTTCCGGTCGTCGGCGCAGGCAGCGAGCAGGGACAGCAGCGCCAGGCTTGCCGTTGCGAAAGCACGAGGCGACACGCGGCTCTCCGGTGGCCGATGGGATCGGCGCACAGCCCTGCTCGCGTTGCGGATGGCTGTCAACGCGCCCAGCGCACCGACGGCGTCCTTGACTGCGCCCCGGCAACCGTCGTCGCTAGCCGTCGGTCATGGCCGCACGAGGAGATCGACATGGGCGCTGGCGACGGCACGAGCCGCCCGACCGACAACGCGTTCCTGGGGCCGCTCATGGGCGGCTCGCTCGAGGTGGCCTATGCGGGTGCGTTGTCCTTCATGCGCCGGCGCTATAGCCGCGATCTGGCAGGGATCGAC
>JBGAKU010000120.1:0-15998 GCA_044224255.1 Geminicoccaceae bacterium | reverse complement strand
GGATGGCCCCCTCACGGCACCGCTGTGCCAAGCTGGCGGCCTTCGCAGGTCGCCTCACGGGAGCCATCCACCCCAACATCTAGAAGGGCAAGCCCGCCATCGCCAGGGCGTCGACCCGGCTCGGCATGGTTGCTTGGTCTGCCATCAATCGCGAGGCCTGCACCGCAGCGATCGCGGAGGTCGAGACGCTGCTTGGGGTCGGCTCCGTAAGCCACAATCACTTCATGTTCCGGTGTTACGCGATTGAGGCCGCCCTCGCCCTGGGCGACTGGGCGGAGATCGGCCGCCAGACCGATGCCCTCGAGGTCTACGCGGCCGCGGAATCCCTGCGCTGGACCACCTTTTTCGTCGCGCGTGCCAAGGCGCTCGCGAATCACGGCCGCGCGCCGGCGGACGCTGAGTGTCGGCAGGCTTTGCTCACCGTTCGCGATACCGCGGCCAAGCTCGGCCTCTGGTCGGTCCTGCCGCCAATCGAAGCTGCGCTCGCCCGATAGACCTCAGCGGCCCCCGTAGATCCCGCGGTGCCGCAGAAGATGGTCGGCGAGCACGCAGGCCATCATCGCTTCGCCCACCGGAACGGCGCGAATGCCGACGCAGGGGTCGTGGCGGCCCTTGGTGACGATCTCGGTCTCGTTGCCGTGGCGGTCGATGGTGCGGCGCGGGGTCAGGATCGAGGAGGTCGGCTTGACCGCGAATCGGACCACGACCTCCTGGCCCGAGCTGATGCCGCCCAGGATCCCGCCCGCGTGGTTGGACAGGAACCGTGGCCCCTCGTTGCCCGAGCGGATCTCGTCCGCATTCTCCTCGCCGGTCAAGGCGGCCGCGGCGAAGCCGTCGCCGATCTCCACACCCTTCACCGCGTTGATCGACATCATCGCCTTGGCGAGATCGGCATCGAGCTTGTCGTAGATCGGCTCGCCCAGTCCGGCCGGAACGCCGGCCGCCACCACCTCGACCACCGCCCCGACCGATGAGCCCTGCTTGCGAATCCCGGCAAGCTGCCTCTCCCAGCGCTCGGCGGCGACGGGATCGGGGCACCAGAACGGGTTGCGCTCGATCTCGGCCAGATCGCACAGGTCCCGGTCGACAAAATCACGACCCATCTGCACCATGTAGCCGGTGATCCTGACGTCGGGTCCCAGGATCTTGCGGGCGACCGCACCGGCGGCGACGCGCGAGGCGGTCTCGCGGGCGCTCGAGCGGCCGCCGCCTCGATAGTCGCGGATGCCGTACTTGGCGTCGTAGGTCAGGTCGGCATGGCCCGGTCGGTAGACGTCCTTGATCTCGCCATAGTCCTTCGACCGCTGGTCCTCGTTGCGGATCAGCAAAGACACTGGCGTGCCGGTGGTCAGGCCCTCGAACACGCCGGAAAGGATCTCCACCCGGTCCGGCTCGCGCCGCTGGGTGGTGAACTTCGACTGACCGGGACGCCGGCGGTCGAGCCAGTGCTGGATCTCGGGTGCTGTGAGCGGGAGGCGTGAGGGCACGCCGTCGACCACGACACCGATCGCCGGGCCGTGGCTCTCGCCCCAGGTCGTGAAGCGGAACAGCTCGCCGAAGGAGGAGCCAGCCATGGTCCCGACGCTAGACGGTGCTGATGTCGGGTGCGTCCACGGCCTTCATGCCGACGACGTGGTAGCCGGAATCGACGTGGAGCACCTCGCCGGTCGTGCCGGCGCCCAGGTCGGACAGGAGGTAGAGCCCGGCGCCGCCGACGTCCTCGATGGTGGTGTTCCGCTTCAGCGGCGCGTTGAACTCGTTCCACTTGAGGATGTAGCGGAAATCGCCGATCCCGGATGCGGCCAGGGTGCGCACGGGTCCCGCCGAGATGGCGTTCACCCTGATGCCCGCGCCGCCCAGATCGACCGCCAGATAGCGCACGGACGCCTCGAGCGCGGCCTTGGCGACCCCCATGACATTGTAGTGCGGGGTGACCCGTTCGGCGCCGATGTAGCTGAGGGTGACCAGCGAGCTGCCTTGGCTCATCAGTGGCTCGGCGCGGCGGGCGAGGTCCGTGAACGAGAAGCAGGAGATCAGCATCGTCCGCTGGAAGTTCTCGAGCGTGGTCGCGATGTAGCGGCCTTTGAGCTCCTCCTTGTCCGAGTACGCGACCGCGTGGACCAGGAAGTCCAGCCGGCCCCAGGCCGATGCGATCTCGGCGAACATGGCGTCCAGGCTGGCCGGGTCGGCGACATCGGCCGGCAACACCAGCTCCGAGCCGAGCTGCTCCGCCAGCGGGCGCACCCGCTTCAGCAAGGCTTCGCCCTGATAGGTCACCGCGATCTCGGCCCCATGCGCGTGCAGGGTCTTCGCGATTCCCCAGGCCAGGGACCGATCGTTGGCAATGCCCATGATCAGGCCCTTCTTGCCCTGCATGAGCGGGATCGGAACGGTCATCGACGAGGGCTCCGGAAGGTTGCGGCGACGGCAGATCGCGCCGCATCCTAGTGCGAGAGTGCCTGTGCCGGAAGTGACACAGGCACCACCTCGCGCCGACAGCGTTGCCGCCGCGGGCCTGGGCGCCGCGCCTTCAGGGTGTGAACACGAGGCTTTGGATGAAGAACGCATCCTCTCCAAGGCTGGGGTGGTCACCGGTGACAGGCCCGATCGCAAATCCGTTCGGGCGGGCCCCCACCATGAGGTAGCGGACGTTCTGGGCGCTGAGCCGGTGGGTGAAGAAGGCACCACCTTGCACGTCCGGGCTGTTCTTGACCCTGAAGGCCCCGAGGGCATTGGCGAGCCCGTTGGCAAAGACCGGCGCGGTGCCGCCAGCGGCAAGCCATACGTCCCGGTCGGCGTTCGACACCTGGTCGACCGTGACCGAGGTGACGGTCACCGGCCTGGAGAACTCGAACACAGCGAAGTCGACCTTCCGCACCGTCCGGTCGCCCGAGAGATAGAACTTGTTGTTGAACCCGGGCGCGACCACACCAGGGCCGAGATCCGATCCGGCCGTGGCGATGCCTCCTATCGGTTGCGCAAGGAGCCCAAGATCCTCGCCGGCAGCCTGGCCGAGATTCCTGGGATCGATCGCCAAAACTCGCAGACCTCTTTCCCCGCGGCCTGTAGGGAATGGGCCTAGCACCCGGACGGTTGCTCCGTGCAGCTCGGCGACGTAGCCCCGCGCTCGAATGGTGATGCCGGCAACGGTCTGGCGCAGCGCCTTGGCCTCGACGGCGATGTTCGGTGTGCCCGGCGCCCACGATGCGGTTGCCGCGTGTGCGGTTGCAGCGCATCCGATCGCCATGGCGGCTGCAAGCCCGGAAGAAATATTCACCTGCATGTCTTTCCTCTGCAACTCCATGGTGCACAGATATCCGAGAGCCGAGGAGCATAGTTCGTTTATTCTCTCAGTATTGTCGCAGGCCTTTGCTCAGGTCAAGCTGAGGCATCGGCGCGACGCGCCGCCTCGTGGCGGAAAGCGCGGGGCGCTCCGATTGCGACGGCGCGTTCTAGACGCGTCGGTGTGGGCCCAGGGACTTGCCGGATGCCTGAAGCTTGTGCTCGTGACGCCGCCGCAGCACGCTGTTGAACTCGGCCCCGAACACGAACAGCAGGGCAGAGATGTAGAAGAAGAACAGCGTGACCACGATGCCGCCCAGGCTGCCGTAGGTGACGCTGAAGCTCGGCACCGCGCGCAGATAGACGGTGTAGCCCCACACGGCGGCGAGCCACAGGAGCCAGGCCAGCACGGCGCCGGGGATCACCTCGGTGGCACGCAGCCTGACATTGGGGAGCACGCGATAGAGCAGCATCAGGAGGCCGAGCAGCAGGAAGAAGCCCAGGGCATCGCGAGACCCGGCGAAATAGTCTTGGGTGACGGGCGCCCCGGCCTGACGTTGAAACAGGATCTGGATCGTCTCGAGCACCAGCGGCACGATGACGAGCAGGACCGTGACGATCAGGAGGACGACCGCGGCGAGGACGGTCAGCAGCAGGCTCTCGATCCTGGTGCGCCAGAAGGAGGGTTGGTCGGCGACCGCATAGGCTCGGTTCAGGGCGTGCCGCAACGCCTCGAGGCCGGAGGAGGCGGCCCACAGGGTCACCAGGATGCTGAAGGTCATCAGGCTGGCATGCGGCGCGCTCCGCACCTCGTTGATGGCCGGCTTGAGCGCCGAGGCGACGTCGTCGGGCAGAAGCTCGAGGCCGAGCGCGACGGAATGGTCGGCCGCTTCGCCCTGACCCAGAAAGCCGGCCAGCGCCACGACAAAGATCAGGAACGGGAACAGGGCGAACAGGCCCATGTAGGCGATGTGGCCGGCCATCATCCAGCCATTGTCCTTGTCGAAATTGTAATAGCTCTGCCAGAGCAGGCGTCGTGCGAGGCGGAACACCCCTTCGGCCCGTCTGCCCCGATCCCGCACGCGCGTCCGACCCGCCACGTCCTCGCCCAATCCGTTGCGCGCGCTACCTATCAACGCCAGCCGGCGGTCGCCTAGTCGGACAGCGCCACACCCCGGCTCATAGCGCGTCGAAAGCCGGATGGTAGGTGACCGTGCCGGGCGGCGGCGAGCGATGGCCGTCGGCCAGGCGATGGACGCGGAAGGCCGGCTCGGGCACCTCGTAGATGCAGCGCCAGCCGAGTGGCGTCGCGGCCTCGAAGCCGAGACGATCGTAGTAGCTGGGCCGACCAAGCACGAACACGAGCGCCGCTTGGCGGGCGCCGGCGATCGCAAGCGCGGCTTGGACCAGGTCGGCGCCGATGCCGCGTCGCTGCCATTCCGGCAGCACCGCGAGCGGCGCAAGGCCGAGCCAGCGCTGGCCCGCCGTGATGCCGTTGACCGCCACCGGGCTCAGCGCGACGTGGCCGACGATGCGCTCCTCCGTCGCCGCCACCAGGGAGACGGAGAGCGCGCCCGCCTCGCGAAGCGCCACGACCAGCCGGGATTCGGCGGCCGTCTGGAAGGCGGCATCGATCACCTCGGTGATCGCGCCGACGTCGCCTGGTTCCTCCGGGCGGAGCTGAACGGATGGGATCGACAAGGCTGGCCCTTTTGCTTGGCGGGCCGTGTCCTAGCGGGTTTCGCCCGACCGCGAAATGTCCAACTGCGGCGCGCTGGCGGGGTGCGGTCCGGCTGGCTATGGTCGCCGCCTCGTTGCCGCCCGGGGAGAGGCGTGACGCCGATGGCCAAGATCACCGTGTTCGACAAGTCGAAGCTGCCGAGCCGGCACAGCTCGGTAGGTCCGGAGCGGGCGCCGCACCGATCCTACTACTACGCCATGGGCCTTTCCGGCGACGACATCGCCCGCCCGTTCGTCGGCGTCGTGACCACCTGGAACGAGGCGGCACCCTGCAACATCGCGCTCGGCCGGCAGGCCCAGGCGGTCAAGCGCGGTGTGGCGAAGGCCGGCGGCACCCCGCGCGAGTTCACGACCATCACGGTGACCGACGGCATCGCCATGGGCCACCAGGGCATGAAGTCCTCGCTGGTCAGCCGCGAGGTGATCGCGGATTCGGTCGAGCTGACCGTGCGCGGCCACGCCTACGACGCGCTGGTCGGCCTCGCCGGCTGCGACAAGTCGCTGCCGGGGCTGATGATGGCGATGGTCCGGCTGAACGTGCCCTCGGTGTTCATGTATGGCGGCTCGATCCTGCCTGGAAAGTGGCAGGGCCGCGACGTCACGATCCAGGACGTGTTCGAGGCGGTCGGCAGGCATGCGGTCGGCGATCTGAGCGACGCGGAGCTCGAGGAGCTCGAGCGGCACGCCTGCCCGTCGGCGGGTTCCTGCGGTGGGCAGTTCACCGCCAACACCATGGCCTGCGTCTCCGAGGCGATCGGGCTCGCGCTGCCCGGCTCCGCCGGCACGCCGGCGCCCTACGAGGCGCGCGACAAGTGGGCTGAGGAGTCGGGCGAGGCGGTGATGAGCCTGCTGGCCTCCGGCATCCGCCCGCGCGACATCGTCACCCGCAAGAGCCTGGAGAACGCGGCCCGCGTGGTCGCCGCTTCCGGCGGCTCGACCAATGGAGGCTTGCACCTGCCGGCGATCGCCCACGAGTGCGGGATCGATTTCGACCTGCACGACGTCGCCGCGATCTTCCGCGAGACGCCCTATATCGCGGATCTCAAGCCGGCCGGGCGTTATGTGATGAAGGATCTCGCCGAGGCCGGCGGGGTGCCGCTGCTGATGAAGGCGCTGCTCGACGGCGGCTTCCTGCACGGCGACTGCATCACCGTCACCGGCCGGACGATCGCCGAGAATCTGGCCGACGTGCCGTTCGACCGGGGCCAGGACGTGGTCCGCCCGACCAGCGCGCCGATCACGAGCTGGGGCGGCGTGGTGGGCCTCAGGGGCACGCTGGCGCCGGAGGGTGCGATCGTGAAGGTGGCCGGGCTCAAGAGCCTCAAGTTCCGTGGCCCTGCGCGCGTCTTCGAGTGCGAGGAGGACGCGATGGCCGCGGTTCAGGCGCGCGACTATCGCGAGGGCGAGGTGATCGTGATCCGTTACGAGGGTCCCAAGGGCGGCCCGGGGATGCGCGAGATGCTCGGCGTCACCTCGGCGATCTACGGCCAGGGCATGGGCGACAAGGTGGCGCTGATCACGGACGGGCGGTTCTCAGGCGCCACGCGCGGCTTCTGTATCGGCCATGTCGGGCCCGAGGCCGCGGTCGGCGGGCCGATCGGCCTGCTCAAGGACGGCGACGTCATCGACATCGACGCCGAGGCCGGCCGTCTCGACGTGGAGCTGAGCGCCACCGACCTTGCGGCGCGGCGGGCCGGCTGGGAGCCGCGGGCCTCGATGTACACCTCCGGCACGCTGTGGAAGTACGCGCAGACGGTCGGCCCGGCAGAAAAGGGGGCGGTGACCCATCCGGGCGGCAAGGCCGAGGTGCTGAGCTACGCGGAGATCTGAAGGCCCGAATTGACCAATCTGGTCAAGATTGCTAGCTTCTCGGTTCGAGAGGTGACCCTTGACCCGCACTATCAGTCTCTATGATGCCAAGACCAAGCTTTCCGCATTGGTCGAGGAGGCGGCGGCCGGCGAAGAGATCATCATCGCGAAGAATGGCAAGCCGCGTGCCCGGCTGGTGCCGCTGGGGCGGCCCGCACGCGTGCGGCGTCGACCTGGGTTGTTCGCGGGCAGGGTCCACATCGCCGACGACTTCGACGCTCCCTGGCCCGAGGACATCCGCTGCGCCCTGGAAGGCGAGAACCCGATCGAGCCGGATGATGCGTCTTCTATTGGATAGTCACACGTTCCTTTGGTTCATGGTCGACGCGCCGAAGCTCTCACGCGTTGCCAGGGATGCAATCATCGACGCGGAGGACGCCTATGTCAGCCTGGCGTCGATCTGGGAATTGACGATCAAGCGGAGCCTGGGGCGGCTCGAACTGGATGCGTCTCCTGTCGCGATGGCGGTGGAGGCGGCGCTGGGCCTCCTGCCCATAGAATTGCGACACTTCGACCGCCTGGAGCACTTGCCGCCTGTGCATCGTGACCCGTTCGACCGCTTGCTGGTGGCGCAGGCGATGGAAGAAGGTCTGGTTCTGGTAACAGCCGACCGGGCGTTGCAGCGATATCCGGTCACGTGGCTCTGGTGAGCTCGGGATGGACTGAGAGAGTGGGGTCGGTGAGGACTGCCGTCTGGGCAAGCTCTTCGAGGAGCCACAGCACGCTGGTGCAGCTATCCTTGCCAGGGTTCGACCTCGTACCCGTGTCGTCACACAACCTCTATTTCGCGATTCTTCCGGACCGGACCGCCACCGCGCCAGGCGGCTCGCCTGGTCGCTGCATCGCGAGCTTGGCTCGCGGCGCGAACCGTCCATTCCAGCGTCCCTGCACATATCGCTGATCGGGTTCGGCATGGCCGCGCCGCCACGCCCCGAACTCGTCGCAGCAATGAGTGACGCTGCGGCGGCCGTAGGCCTGGTCCCAATCGAGGTCGAGCTCGACCAGGTCGCGACCTACAACGGCAAGCCGGGTAGGTTGCCGGTGGTCCTCCGCGGCGACAGCGGCGTGGCAGCCTTGTCCCAGCTTCATGCCGCTCTCGAGGCGCGGATCGAGCGCTTCGTCCTCGCGCGGCGGGCGTGCTCGCGGTTCACGCCGCACTTGACCTTGTTCTACGGCGAGCGGCCCGTCGGGCATCGGGCCGTTCCGGCGATCGGCTGGCATGCGCGCGAATTCGTGCTGATCCACGGCCAGACGAGCCCCCGCCGGCATGATGTCCTTGGGCGTTGGCCGCTGCGCGGCTGAGCCCGGCCGCGCGCACCGCAGGGAACCTCGCCAGCAATTCGCCCGGCACGCCCGATCCGAACAACGCCCTGATGCTGACCAGGCAGGCTCACCGACTGACCTCACGCCTCCGGCGTCAGCTCCTGGGTGAACAGGGTGGCACCGGAAATGTCCTTCAGCCGGACCGTCATCACCTCCGTACGTCCGTCGATGTCGACCTGGCCGAAGAACTGGAGCCCGGCCGAAGGCGGCAGATTGGCCTGGCCGGGCTCCGGCGCCTTCATGAACACCACCTCCGGCCCGAACGTCGCGTCCAGACCGTTCGGGCCGAAGGTGCCGGCGTTGAGCGGGCCCGAGACGAACTCCCAAAACGGCAGGAAGTCCTGGGATCGGGCCTGGTTCGGGTCGTAGCGGTGCGCCGCCGTGTAGTGCACGTCGGCGGTCAGCCAGACGAGGTTCTTGATCTTCCGGTCGCGGACGAACCGGAACAGCTCGGCGAACTCCAGCTCGCGACCGCGCGGCGGTCCCATGTCGCCCTGCGCCACCGCCTCCGCACCCCTGCGATTCATCCAATCGTCCCAGACGATCAGCCCGATCGGCATGTCGCAGGCGATCACCTTCCAGGTCGCCCGACTGTCCGCGAGCCCCTGCATCAGCCACGCAAGCTGCCGCTCGCCGATGATCCGCGACTCGGGTGAAAGCTCGGTCTGCATGCCGTCCGAGTTCGGGCCGCGATAGGAGCGCAGGTCGATCCGGAACACCTCGAGCGAGGGGCCGTAGGCGAAGCTCGTGAAGAGGCGGTCCTGCTCCAGCGGGTGCAGGCGGGTGGGCATGAAGTCGTGAAACGCCCGCATCGCCCGCGCCGCGAGGATCGCGACGCTGCCCTCCTGGTAGCGCCGGTCCTTGTCCTTGCGCAGTTCCCAGTACCAGTTGTCGACGACCTCGTGATCGTCCCACTGCGCGTACATCGGCACCGCGGCATTGAACCGACGCAGGTTCTCGTCGAGCAGGTTGTAGGCGTAGTTCATCCGGAACTCGTGCAGCGTCTCGGCCACCTTCTCCTTCTCGGGGATGGTCAGGTTGCGCCACGGCTGGGCGTCGGGGCCGAGCCAGGTCTTGCCGTCCCGCGTCCGCGCCTCCGGATAGACCGGGTTGTCGGCGTAGATCGTGTCACCGGAGTGGATGAAGAAGTCCGGCTCGACCTGGCGCATCGTCTCGTAGATGCGCATGCCGCCAAGGCCGGGATTGATCCCCCAGCCCTGCCCGACCGTGTCGGCCGACCAGACGAAGCGGATGTTGCGCTTGGCCGAAGGCGGCATGACGAAGCTGCCGCGCACGGGCTCGCTGCTCGTCTGGAGATCGCCGAGGTCCAGGAAGTCCACCGCGACGAACACGCGCTGGCCGGCCGGCAGCCCGGCAACGTCGACCTTGGCCGCGTACTCCCGATCCTCCAGCGCATCGACCGTCGAGACCCCACCGATCTGGCTCATGCTCTCGGTGGTCGACCAGCGCACCCGCATGCGCGCCGGGCGGTCGGTGGCGGACCAGACGATGGCGCGGTCGCCCAGCACGTCGCCGATCTGCACACCATAGGTCGAGGCGGGGCGCAGGGACTGGGCACGCACGATGGCGGGTGCGGCGACGGCACCGCCGGCTGCCGCCAGCGACCGCAGCACGTCGCGACGGGGCCATGCTGTGTGCGCTCGAACGATCATGAGGCCCTCCCGACCACCCTCGACGGGAGCAGCGTGCCTCGGGTGGCGAGCAGCGGGCAATGCAAACGACATTTCTGGGCAAGCCGCCGTTCAGGTTGCGCGCCACATTTGGAATGCCTCGCTTCCGAGGCCCAGTGAGGCTTCGCCCATGTCGGAGACCATGCGCTTCCCCAATTCCAGCAGCCTCAGGATCGCCGCCTTGTGCGGGCTGATGGCCCTTGCGGCCTGCGCCAGCGGCCAGAACTACGATACGGGCACCACCTCACTCGGCGGGGTCGGATTGGGCACCGGTGCCGGTGCTGCCGCGGGTGCGCTCGCCGGCCGGGCGATCGCGGGTAGCCACAACAACACGCTGGCCATGCTGGGCGGCGCGCTGCTGGGCGGCATCGCCGGCAATGTCGCGGTCGACCGACCCAACCAGCTCCGCGGCCAAAACGAGGCGACGGCGGCGGCGAACGCGGAGCAGCAGCGGCAGCTCGACTTCCAGCGCCAGAGCCAGCTCCAGCAGGCGCAGACCCAGCAGCAGATCGAGGATCAGAAAGAGTTTGAGCAGTGGAAGGCGCAGCGTGCCGGCGGGACGCAAACCGCAGCTGTGACCACCCAGGCGGACATCACCGAGGCGCAGCGGCTGCTGACTGGCCTCGGCTACTATCGCGGCCCGATCGACGGGGTCTACGGCTCCGCGACCCGCTCGGCGATCATGCAGTTCGAGGCCTCGCAGGGTCTGCCGCGGACCGGCTATCTCACGCCGTCACTCGTGCAGTCGATGAAGGTCGCGATCTGAGCGTCAGCCGCGGGCGGGCTCGCGGACCCGCGCCAGCAGCAGGCCGCCGATCACGAACATCACCAGGACGGTGGCCATTCCGGCGCG
This sequence comes from Geminicoccaceae bacterium, assembly GCA_044224255.1. GTDB lineage: Bacteria > Pseudomonadota > Alphaproteobacteria > Geminicoccales > Geminicoccaceae > Benzoatithermus. Next base: position 5,240 of record JBGAKU010000120.1, on the reverse strand, counting down.
CTGCCACTGGAACCATGCGGTGGCGGTCCCGAACAGGAATGGGCCGATGAAGGCCGTCACCTTGCCGGTGAGCGCGTAGATGCCGAACATCTCGGTCCGCTGGTCGGCGGGCGCCAGGCGCGCCATGAGCGTGCGGCTCGCCGACTGCGCTGGGCCGACGAAGATGCCGATCACCAGCGCCACCAGCCAGAAGGTCGTCTTCTCCTCCGCCAGCAGGGCCACCGTGCCGGCGAGGAACAGGCCGCAAATGGCGATCAGGATGGTGCGCTTGGAGCCGATCCGGTCGTCGAGGAAGGCGAAGGAGAAGGCGCCAAGGCCGGCGGTGACGTTGAGCGCGATGCCGAACAGCAGGACCTCGTTCAGCGTCATGCCGAAGGTGCCGGCGGCATAGATGCCGCCGAACGCGAAGAGCGTGTTCAGCCCGTCATTGTAGATCAGCCGCGCGAGCAGGAACCGGGCGATGTTGGCGCTGCGGCGGACGTCCTTGAAGGTCTCGACCAGTGTGGTGAGGCCCTGCCGGACGCTGCTCGCGAAGGACCTTGCATGGCTCGTCCGGTCGGGGGTGAGCAGGAACAGGGGCAGCGAGAACAGGAGAAACCAGATCGCGAGCAGCGGCCCCGTGATCCGGACCTGCTCCGCCTCGTCCGCGTTCAACCCGAACAAAGGCGGCTTCGGCTGGACGAACACGACCAGGATCAGGGCCAGGGCGACGATCCCGGCGATGTAGCCGAGGCCCCAGCCCCAGCCCGACCAGCGGCCGAGCTGGTCCTGCTCGGCGAGGTCGGGCAGCATGGCGTTGTAGAAGGCCTGGGCGATCTCGTTGCAGACGTTGGCCACCAGCACGAGGGTCAGCGCCAGCAGGAGATAGTCGTGCTCGGGCGCCACGAACCACAGGCAGGCGGTCGCGGCACAGCTCAGCAGCATGAAGGTCAGCAGCCACGGCTTGCGCGGGCCGCCGGCATCCGCGATCGCCCCCAGCACCGGGCTGATCACGGCGATCAAGAGCGCCGCGATCACCGTCATCCGGCTCCACTCGGCCGTGCCCGCGATCTCGTTCGGCGCGACCACGGTGGTGACGTAGGTGGCGAAGACGAAGGTGATGACCACGGCAAAGAAGGGCGAGCTCGCCCAGTCGAACGTCGCCCAGGCGATCATCTGGCGCGTGGTGGCGTTCCGGCGGCCCGGCGGAGCGAGGCTGCTCAAGGTTGCTTCTCCCGACGGCAGAGCCAGATATCGTCCGATCCGGTGTCGGACCGCGCCTAGCAGAGGCCGCACATGCTCGCCATCCTCAAGCGGTTCGCCCGCAACCTCGCCCACGGGAGAGTCACGATGGCCGCCACCCCTCCGGTGTGCAATTTCGGCGAGAAGGCCCACGACTTCACGCTGCCGGCGACCGACGGCAGGAGCTACCGCCTCGCGGAGCTCAAGGGGCCAAAGGGCACGGTGATCGTCTTCATGTGCAATCACTGCCCCTACGTGAAGACGGTGATCGACCGGCTGATCCGCGATGCGAAGGAGCTGCAGGCGCTCGGGGTCAACGTCGTCGCGATCTGCAGCAACGACGCCACGACCTATCCTGCCGACGGCTTCGACAGCATGAAGCGTTGGGCTACGGAGAAGGTGTTCCCGTTCAAGTATCTGCACGACGAGAGTCAGGCCATCGCGCGCGCCTACGACGCGATCTGCACGCCCGACTTCTTCGGCTACAATGCCGACCTCGAGCTGCAATATCGCGGCCGACTCGACGCCTCCAAGACCACGCTGGTCGAGGGCGCCCGGCGCGAGCTGTTCGAAGCGATGAAGCAGGTCGCCGAGACCGGCCGGGGGCCAGCCGAGCAGACGCCCTCGATGGGCTGCTCGATCAAGTGGAAACAGGCGACATGAGGCGGCCATGATCGTCCAGGCCTGTCTCAATGGCGCCCGCCCCATGGGCTACCATCCGCACCTGCCCGTCTCGGCGGCCCGGCTGGCCGAGGATGCGTCGGCGGTGGTCCGCGCCGGCGCGGGGGAGATCCACCTGCATGTCCGCGACGACGCCGGCGGCGAGAGTCTGGCCCCGGCCGCCGTCGACGCGACCCTCGCCGCCGTCCGGGCGGCGGTGCCGGGCACGCTGGTCGGCGTCAGCACCGGCGAGTGGATCGAGCGCGACGAGGACCGCCGGCTCGCGCACATCGCCGCCTGGCGCGAGCTGCCGGACCACGCCTCGGTCAACCTGTCCGAGCCCGGTGCCCCCGCCGTCGCCGAGCTGCTCCACCGCCGCGGCATCGCGATCGAGGCGGGGCTCGCCACAGCGGCCGACGCCGAGCGGCTCGTGCGGCTGGGGCTCGCAGCGCTGAGCCTGCGCATCCTGATCGAGATCGGTGAGCAGGATCTCGGCGCGGCCCTGGCCCAGGCCGACGCCATCCTGACGCTCCTGGGCGCGGCGGGCGTGCGCAAACCCATCCTTCTTCACGGCATTGATGCGACGGTCTGGCCGCTCGTCGAGCGCGCCTTCGCCCTCGGCCTGTCGACCCGCGTCGGTCTCGAGGATGGTGCCATCCTCCCCGACGGGACGGTCGCCGCCGACAATACGGACATTGTGCGGGCAGCGGTGCGCCTGCGCGCTCAGTAGCCGATAGCCTCCACGTGGCCAGCGGCGGCGTAGGCGAGGATCCTGCGGTCGCAGGTGAGGACGGGCGCCCCCATGCTCCGCGCCTCTGCGACCACGATCCGATCGGCAGGGTCGCGGTGGAACGGCTCGGGCAGGTTGTATGCACCGAATGCGGCGGCGGCGTTGAATGGAAGCACCCGCAGGTCGAAGTTCCGGAGCGCCGCTGCGAACCATCCAGCAGGCTGGGCAGGCAGCCGAAGCCGACCTGACCAGACCTTCTGGGCGATCTCGACCGCAACGATCACAGGCACCAGAGCCTGCCTTCTCTGGATGGCAGCATCAAGCTGGCGACGCGCATCCGGCGGGAATGGCTTGGCCCAGGCGAGGTCGAGCAGAGCACAGGTGTCGAGGACCAGCATTCCTGGGCGGCTCAGTCCTCGAACCAGCCCTCGATCGGCTCGGTAGGATCGCCGATGATCTCGATGCTCATCGGTGACATGTTGGCAAGAGGCCGCGGAACGATTCCGTCATGGCGCAGAACGGCGAGGTGAGTGGGATTGAGATCAAGCGTCGCGGCGAGGCGCTCCACCAGAGCCTCGCCGAGCGGCACCTTGGTGCCCAGAATGTTCGAGAGATGCTTGCGTGAGATGCCAAGCTTGAGCGCGAGGCCCGTAATCGTCAGCCCATGCCTCTCCATCGCCCGCTCTACCAGAAACCGGCCGTGCGGCAGCAGACCGTCCTTGAGAGGCCGTACCGCAGGCGAGTGCGCCAGCGCCATGGCGATGATCCCGGTTGTAACCTATGAGGTTACATCGCATGGTGCCCGCATTCCGGTCAATGATCCTGGAGGACCCTTGCCGTTCGATTCCCTGCGCGAGTTCATGGGCCATCTCGAGGCGCGCGGTGCGCTGGTCCGGGTGCGCGAGCCGGTCTCGCCGGTGCTCGAGATCACCGAGATCCACACCCGGCTGCTGGCCGACAAGGGGCCGGCAGTGCTGTTCGAGAACGTCGAGGGATTCTCGATGCCGGTCCTGACCAACCTGTTCGGCACGGTCGAGCGGGTGGCCTGGGGCATGGACCGCGAGCCGCACCAGCTGCGCGAGCTGGGTGAGACCCTGGCCTTCTTCCGCCAGCCGGTGCCGCCCGAGAGTCTGGGCCAGGCCTGGGAGCTGCTGCCGCTGGTCAAGGTGGCGCTGGCGATGAAGCCCAAGTCGGTGAGCCGCGCTCCGTGCCAGGAGGTGGTGCTCAAGGGTGCGGACATCGACCTCGGCCGGCTGCCGATCCAGACCTGCTGGCCCGGCGAGCCGGCACCCTTGATCACCTGGCCGCTGGTGGTCACCAAGGGCCCGACCGAGGCGCGCGAGGACAAGTTCAATCTCGGCATCTACCGCATGCAGGTGCTGGGCCGCGACCGCACGCTGATGCGCTGGCTGAAGCATCGCGGTGGGGCGCAGCATCATCGCCGCTGGGGCCAGAGCCGCACGGACCCCCTGCCCTGCGCCGTTGTCCTTGGTGCCGATCCCGGCATCACCCTGGCCGCCGTCACGCCCGTCCCCGACACCATGTCCGAGTACCAGTTCGCCGGGCTGCTGCGCGGCAAGCGGGTCGAGCTGGTCGACTGCGTCACCGTCCCGATCAAGGTCCCGGCCACGGCCGAGATCGTGCTCGAGGGCCATGTCAGCCTCGACGAGCACGGCGACGAGGGGCCCTACGGCGACCACACCGGCTACTACAACGCGGTCGAGCCGTTCCCGGTGTTCACGGTCTCGGCGATCACCATGCGCAAGGACCCGATCTACCTCTCCACCTTCACCGGCCGCCCGCCCGACGAGCCCTCGGTGCTGGGCGAGGCGCTCAACGACGTGTTCGTGCCGCTCCTGCGCCAGCAGTTCCCCGAGATCGTCGATTTCTGGCTGCCGCCCGAGGGCTGCAGCTACAGGGTTGCCGTAGTCTCGATCAGGAAGGCTTATCCCGGCCATGCCCGGCGGGTGATGATGGGCGTGTGGTCCTACCTGCGCCAGTTCATGTACACCAAGTTCGTGATCGTGGTGGACGACGATATCGACTGCCGCGACTGGAACGACGTCATCTGGGCGATCAGCACCCGCGTCGACCCCGGCCGCGACCTGCTCGTGGTCGAGAACACGCCCATCGACTATCTCGACTTCGCCTCCCCCGAATCCGGCCTCGGCGGCAAGCTCGGCATCGACGCCACCGACAAATGGCCGCCCGAGACCAAGCGCGAGTGGGGCACGAAGCTCAGGATGGCGGAGGAGGTAGTGGAGAAAGTAACAGCGCATTGGGGCCGCTATGGGCTGCCTGGGTCGGGGAGGCCCATCTGGAAGTAGCGCCGCTCATTGCTGGTCAAGACTTACTCTCGCACACATCTAGCCGATTGAGCGCCCGAACCGCATTCGGAGGAGGGTCGACGCGATTGTCTACCCCGAAGCTGCCGTCAAGAGGTCTCGCTCCGAAGCCCGGCAAAACCCACGGCGCCTGAGTTCCAGCGACTAGGAGCATCGATCGCTTGTTCCCGTTGTGCAGCGGTTCAAACCCACAACCATCGCGCGAAAGAGCTTGCCTGCTGAAGCCTCCATCGGATAGCGTCCGCATATGGAAAATGCGCTAACAGTCTGCTGGCTAGGGTCCA
>JBGAKU010000119.1:0-16069 GCA_044224255.1 Geminicoccaceae bacterium | reverse complement strand
AGGCCGATCGCGGCGCCGTGCAGCGCTAGTGGCGCGTCGAGGGCTCGTGGCAGCGGCGCGAGCGCATGACGCATTGCATGCGAAGCAGGATCGACGCCCGCCCCGCTGCGCGAGCAGGCACCGCTGCCGGCGCCGGCAGGATTCTGGGACGAGGCCGAGAACTCGGTGCGCAAGGCCGCGCGTGGTGAGGCGGCGCCCCTGCGGGCGCTCGCCTGCCTGCGCCAGGCCTGCGAGAGCGACTTCGCTTCGGCGATGGCGTTGGAGCGTGCGACCTTCCTCGAGCTGCGCGCCTCGCCTGAGGCGGCAGCACTGCGCCACATCTTCTTCGCCGAGCGCGCGGCACTCCGGCCCGCCGCGCTGAAGGGCGTGGAGCCGCGGCCGGTCCGCACCGCCGCGGTGGTCGGCGGCGGCACCATGGGGGCGGGGATCGCCGCAGCGCTGCGCGACGCCGGCATCCCGGTGACGCTGATCGAGCGCGACGCGGACGGCCTCGAGCGCGGCCTAGTCAATCTGCGCCGCATCGTTGATGGGGCGGTGAAGCGCGGCCGCCTGAGCCAGGCCGCCGCTGTCGAGCGCATGGCCGGCGTGACCGCCACCACCGACTATGAAGCACTTGCCGGAACCGACCTCGTGATCGAGGCGGTGTTCGAGGAGCTCTCGGTCAAGCGGGCAGTGTTCGCCGCCCTGGACGCGGCCTGCCGTCCGGACGCGATCCTCGCCACCAACACCTCCTATCTCGATCCGCGCGCCATCGCGGAGGGGCTGTCGAACCCCGGCCGCTTCATCGGCCTGCATTTCTTCAGCCCAGCCAACGTGATGAAGCTGCTTGAGATCGTCCCGACGCCGGCAACCAGCGCCGAGACCTTGGCCACCGGCTTCGCCCTCGCTGCGAGGCTGGGCAAGACCCCGGTGCGCGCCGGCATCTGCGACGGCTTCATCGGCAACCGCATCCTCAAACGCTACCGTGCCGCCGCCGAGGATCTCGTCCGCCAGGGCGTCGCAATCGCCGCGGTCGACGCCGCCATGCGCGGCTTCGGCTTCGCGATGGGCCCGTTCGAGGCGCAGGATCTGGGCGGCCTCGACATCGCCTTCCTGCAGCGCGAGGGCGCGCGCGCCCGCGGCGAGCAGGTCCCAGAAACCTTGGGCGACCTGCTCGTCCGCGCCGGCCGCAAGGGCCAGAAGACCGGCGGCGGCTGGTACGACTACCAAGAGGGCGACCGCACTCCCCACCCCTCGCCCACGGCCGCGGTCCTGCTCGCCGCGCATGTCGGCACGGGCGAGGCCCCGGCCGACATCGCCGGCCACCTCGTCGGCGAGATGGCCGCCGAGGGCGAGGCGATCCTCGCCGAAGGCATCGCCGCCGCGCCCGCCGACATCGATCTCGTGGAGATCCACGGCTACGGCTTTCCGCGCCGGAAAGGCGGCCCGATGTTCTGCGCCGCCGCGCGCGATCGGGCGGGGAGCAGCAACCCATGACGAGCGCGACCGAGCACAAGCAGCCGAGCATCGGCAACCCAAGCCACCGCAACCCAGAGGACGACATGCGCGCAGATCTCGCCCCGCCCGTGGGCCACGTTACCCGCGAGGAGAGGAAGGTTCTCGCGGCCACCCTGGTCGGCACCGCCATCGAGTGGTACGACTACTTCATCTACGCTCAGGCGGCAGGCCTGGTGCTGGGCGCTCTGTTCTTCGCGCCGATCGCGCAGAACAATCCGGGCTTGGCGCAGATCCTCTCGTTCGCCACGGTCGGGATCTCGTTCCTGTTCCGCCCGCTGGGTGCCATCGTCTGCGGCTATCTGGGTGACCGGTACGGCCGCAAGGTGATCCTGGTCCTGACCCTCGTCCTCATGGGCGCGTCGACGGTGCTGATCGGCCTCCTGCCGACCTACGCCCAGATCGGCGTCTGGGCGCCGATCCTGCTGGTCCTGCTGCGCCTCGCGCAGGGCTTCTCCGCCGGTGGCGAGTGGGGCGGTGCTGCGCTCATGGCGGTCGAGCACGCGCCGGTCGATCGGCGCGGCTTCTTCGGGGCGTTCCCGCAGATCGGCGTGCCGCTCGGCATGATCATCGCGACCCTCGTCCTTCTGGGCCTGACGACCACGATCGGTCAGGAACGCTTCCTCGAGTGGGGCTGGCGCATCCCGTTCCTGCTCTCGATCGCGCTGATCGTCGTCGGCTCGCTCATCCGCCGCACCGTCGAGGAATCGCCGGTGTTCGAGCAGATGCACCAGCGCCGCAAGGAGTCCTCCGCCCCGCTGGCGCAGCTCTTCAGGAACCACACCCGGCAGGTCGTGCTGACGGCGCTCATCTTCGTCGCCACCAACGCGGCCGGCTATCTGTTGATCGCGTTCTTCATCAGCTACGGCCAGAAAACCCTGCAGCTGCCGCCGGGCCCGCTGCTTACGGTCTGCACGCTCGCCGCCATCGGCTGGCTGGTCTTCACCCTCATCGGCGGCCGTCTCAGCGACCGGCTCGGGCGCGTGCGCACGTTCCAGCTCGGCTTCATCGCCCTCGCCTTGTGGGCCATCCCGATGTGGTTCCTCATCGACACCCGCGATCTCGTCCTGTTCTTCGTCGCGACGTTCGTGCTCGGGTGCACGCTGGGCATCACCTACGGCCCGCAGGCGGCGCTGTACGCGGAAATGTTCCCGGCAAAGGTGCGCTATTCGGGCGTCTCGGTCGGCTACGCGCTGGGCTCGGTCCTCGGCGGCGCGTTCGCCGCGACGATCGCGCAATGGATCGTCTCGACCTGGGGCCAGTCGTGGCTGATCGGCGTCTACATCGTCATCCTCTCGGCGATCTCCTTCGTCGCAGTCTCCCTGGTCAAGGACCCGATGGGCGTGGACCTCAACGACCGGGAGGTGCACGACGAGCATTTGCGCGAGCATCCCGAGATCGGCGCGCGCGATCCGGGCGTCGCTGGCGAGCCGACGCGCTGAACGGAAGGGCCGTGGAGCGGGCGGCAGGCAGCGGCGACGCGCCTGTACCCCGGCCGGCGAGGACAAACACCGCAGCAGGGGATAACGCCATGCGGCAGGGACAATTGATCGGACGTCTTGGGGTACTGGCTCTCGGTCTCGCCGCCTCGCTGGCGCTCACGACGGCCACGGCCGTCCGCGCCGCCGAGGTCGAGATCGTCCGCGACCATTACGGCGTGCCCCACGTCTACGCGGCCACGACCCACGACCTCTTCCTCGGCTACGGCTACGCCGTCGCCGAGGACCGGCTGTTCCAGATGGAGATGGCCAAGCGCAGCTTCACCGGTCGGGTGGCCGAGGTGCTGGGGCCGGACTTCGTGGCGCACGACAAGGGCACCCGCTCGCTCAGCAGCCCGGAGCGCATCCAACGACAGATCGAAGAGCTGGGGCCCGACGACCGCGCGATCCTCGCGGGCTACGCCGCCGGCGTGAACCGCCGGATCGCCGAGGTCCTGGCGCCGGGGAACCGGGAGCGCCTGCTGCCCAAGCAGTTCGTCGACCAGGGCTTCGAGCCCGAGCCCTGGACCGAGCTCGACGTGGCGATGATCTTCGTCGGCACCATGGCCAACCGCTTCAGCGACGCCTCCAGCGAGATCAACAACCTCGCCCTCATGCGCGCGCTCGAAGGCCAGCACGGCAAGGAGCGCGGCGACGAGATCTTCGCCCAGATGTTCTGGCCGGGCGATCCCCTGGCGCCCACGACCACGACCGACCGCGCGGCGGACCCCTACCGGCCGGCGCGGATCGCCTGGAGCTCCGAGCATCTGCGCGGCTATCCGCGGCCGATGCTGGCGGATGCGGACCATCTGCCGCTCGAGCCCGCGACGGCCAGCAACATGATGGTCGTCGGCGCGCGCAAGGCCCAGGGAGCGCAGGCGCTGCTGCTCAACGGTCCGCAGTTCGCCTCGTTCAACCCGTCCTATGTCTACGCCGTCGGGTTGCACGGCGCCGGCTTCGACCTGGTCGGCAACACGCCCTTTGCCTATCCCGTCGTGCTGTTCGGGCACAACGGCCGGATCGCCTGGGGTGCGACCGCGGGTGCGAGCCACGTGGTCGACATCTACGAGGAGCAGCTCGACCCGGCCGACCCCACCCGGTACCGCTTCGAGGGCGCCTACCGCGACATGGAGCGGCGCGTCGACACGATCCGCGTCAAGGGCGGCGAGCCCGTCACGCTCGAGGTGTTCCGCACGGTCCACGGGCTCGTGGCGCAGGTGGACGCCAAGAACGGCGTCGCCTATGCCAGGAAGCGCTCCTGGGAAGGCCGCGAGATCGCCTCGCTCCTAGCCTGGATCCGCTCGATGCGGGCGCAGAGCTTCGAGGAGTGGCGGGCCCAGGCGGCGCACTACGCCCTGTCGATCAACTGGTACTATGCCGACCGGGACGGCAACATCGGCTACGTCTCCTGCGGTCTGGTCCCCGACCGGCAGGAGCGCCAGCCCCTGTCGCTACCGGCATCGGGCACGGGCGACATGGAGTGGCGCGGGATGCTGCCGTTCGAGCGCAACCCACAGGCCTTCAACCCGGCGCACGGCTTTCTCGTCAACTGGAACAACCGTCCCTCGCCCGACTACGCCAACAACGACGTCTGGCTGTTCAGCCGGCTCGACCGCGTCAACGCGATCTACGACGAGTTCCAGGGCCGCGAGCGGCTGAGCGGCGAGGATCTCCAGGCGATCAACCGGCGGATCTCGTTCGTCGACCTCAACGTCGACGTCTTCCTGCCCTATCTCGAGCAGGCGATCGCCCTGTCCCGGGCCGACGAGCGGGAGCAGAAGGCGGTGGCCATGGTTCGCGACTGGCGCGCTGCGGGCAAGCAGCGCATCGATCAGGACGGAGACGGCTTCTACGACGCGGCCGCCCTGCCGGTCTTCCGCACCTGGCTCGCGACCATGCTGCGCGAGACCTTCGCCGACGAGTTCGACACGAGCTCGCCGCTCACGGCCGCGATCTTCGCCACCGGCTACCCGGCGCCCGGCGTGCCGCCGCGACCGCAGCTCGGCTCGACCAATGTCGGCCTCGGCTCGCGGCTGCTCGTCAACGCGCTGCTGGGTGAGGCGGCTCCCGTGCCGCAGCGCCACGACTTCTTCAACGGCGAGAAGCCGAGCGCCGTGACTATCCGGGCGCTGCGCCAGGCGCTCGACGTCCTGGCCCGGGAGCAGGGGCCGGACATGGCGCGCTGGCGCGACAGGGTGGTGCCGCACGAGTTCAACTCGCACAACTTCGTGGGCGTGCCGCAGGCGGGCGAGGACGAGTTCCTGCGGCTGCCGGTCTACATGAACCGCGGCAGCGAGAACAATCTCGTCAGCCTCTCCGCCGCGGGGGTGCGCAGCTTCGACGTGACCCCGCCGGGCCAGAGCGGCTTCGTCGCCCCGGACGGCACGCGCTCACCGCACTACGACGATCAGCTCGGCCTGTTCGAGGCGTTCGAGCTCAAGCCGGAAGCCTTCACGCGCGCCGAGGTGGAGGCGGCAGCGGCAGGTAAGACGACGATTCCCGGTGGCGAGCCTTAAGGTCTTGATGTGGACGTGTGCGCCAGGAGACCGGTAGGAGGTGGAAGTCCTCTACAGAAGGCGTAGCGAGCGGCGTGCATGGAGGCTGGCAGAGGAGCTATGGGCGCCGTAGGCAGGCGGCGCCCGCCGACCAGGAGCACCGCCTCTTGCCGTTTAAGCACAACATTGCCCGCCGTCCAGCGTGGTGCACGGATCGGTCTGCTGGTTGGTGATGGGCGTCGGGTGGCGTAGGGAAGCACTGCCTTGCTGCCCCCGGATGCCCGCCTTGCCTTTCAAACTGAACCAGGACCGCCGCCATCACATTCCAAGGCAGACGCACAGAGTCACGAGCTGGCCGGCATATGATGCCAGCTCGCGGCAGCGCGGCAGCTTGACGGTCTGGTTCACCGACGAGGCGATCGAAGCCTGGGCTGCTGAACCACGCACCACCCGGGGTGGGCAGCCCTGGTGCTCGGCGCTCGCTGTCCTGACGGCCCTCACGCTCAGGGCCGTGTTCCGCCTGGCCTACCGCCAAGCCGAGGGGCTGATCGGCTCCATTGTCGGCCTGCTCGGGTTGGCGCTTCCCGTACCGGACCATACGACCCCATGTCGCCAGGCCGCAACACTGGAGGTAGCATGACCGCGGCCGCACGCCGGCGGTGGCGGCGAGGCCGAGCCCTTGCATCGTCTCGTGGACAGCACGGGCCTCAAGCTGTGTGGCGCGGGCGAATGGCTGGCCGAGAAGCACGACACGCGCAAGCGCCGTCCCTGGCGCAAGCTCCACCTCGGCGTGGATGCCGACACGGGCCGGATCGTGGCCTCGGCACCGACCGGCCGCGAGGTGGACGACGGCGCCCAGGCCGACCCCTTGCTCGACCAGGTGGCGGGCACGCTGGCCTCGTTCATCGGCGATGGTGGGTACGATCAAGATCGCATCTACGACAGCGTCGCAGCGCGCCACCCCGAGGCGGCCGTCATCGTCCCGCCGCGTGCGACGGCGGTGCCGAGCGAGACGGCCAAGACCGAACCGACGCCTCGCGACCGCCATCTCCAGCTCATCGCCGCGGACGGCCGGATGGGCTGGCAGAAGATGTCCGGGTACATGAAGCGAGCCCGGGCCGAGGCCGCCATCGCGAGGTACAAGCAGGTGATCGGCGACGCGCTGCGCTCGCGTACGGACGAGCGTCGGGCGACCGAGGTGGCGGCCGCCACCCTTGCCCTCAACCGCATGCTCGAGCTGGGACGCCCGAATTATGCCCGCATCGCCTGACCCGGATGGGGTTGGAATTGTTGCGCCCACGCCCCTGATCCGTGCACCACGCTCGCCGATGGTGCTCGGCCGGCCGACATCGCCCGGCAGCTCCGGATCGGCCGAACCTCGGTCTACAAGTACCTGGACGGCACCCACCCCGCAGTCGAGCAATCCGCCGCCTGACTTGGCGCATTTCGCAGCAACCCGGTCACGGAGCCTGCTACGCAGAATTGCCTCAAGGTAATAACGACATTCTCAGACAAGCTCTAATGTCATGTGCAGAGAGCTTTCTGCACCTCACGCTCGGGATTCTGCTCCGGTTACAGTACACCGTTCCATCCGCAGGTGCTGTCCAAACTCGTACACCGAGTGAGCTACAATGAAGCCTGGTAGAGTTCCCGCGTATATTCATCACGAAACGTCCTTCCGAGCAAGGCGTCCCTGGTAATGGTCTCGCGAATGATTCCCCGGTTCATGATCGCCAGATTGTCGCACATGTGTCCGACGAGCGGCAGATCATGACTTATGACGAAGAGCGTCAGGCCCTTCTCGCGCAGCAGCCGCATGATGAGGTTCACGATCTCGGCCTGGATCGAGACGTCGAGGGCCGAGGTCGGTTCGTCGAGCAGCATGACCTGGGGCTCGATGGCAAGGCATCGCGCGATCGCGACCCGCTGCCGTTGCCCACCGGACAGCTGGTGGGGAAAGCGGAACCGATGCTCGGGACCGAGACCCACCTCGCGCAGCGCCCGCAGAATTCGCTTTTCCGGATCATCGAAGCCGTGGATCGCCAATGGCTCGCCGACGATCTGGTCGATCGTGTGGACGGGATTGAGCGAGGCGTAGCAGTCCTGCATGACCATCTGTACTTGGCGCCGGAACGCGAGCGGTGGGTTGTCCCTGACGGGCTCGCCGGCGATCCGTATCTGTCCCGACGTCACCGGGATAAGCCCCATCATCGCGCGCAGCAGCGTCGTCTTGCCAGAACCTGACTCGCCGACGAGCCCGAAGACGGTGCCCTGCGGCACACTGAGGCTGACGCCCTGCAGGGCGCGCACAGTGCGACCCTTGGTCGGGAACGTTACCGAGACGTCCTCGACCTCGATCATGACCTTGCCTCCATCCAGGCGGGGTCGCGCATGAAGGTCCGCAGCTCCGGAAGGTGCTCGACGAGCGACGGCCGGCAGGCGGCGAGCGCCTGGGTGTAGGGATGCTGCGGCGCGGCCAGGGCCTCGGCCGAGCATTCCTCCATCACCTGACCGCCGTACATCACCAGAACGCGGTCGCAGAAGTTCGCCACCAAGTTCAGGTCATGGCTGATGAGGATGAGCGACATGCCCCGCTCGCTGATGATCTGATCGAGCAGCTTCAGGAAGCTCGTCCGCACCGAGGCGTCGAGGGCGGATGTCGGCTCGTCGGCGATCAGGAGCTCCGGCTCCCCGGCGAGCGCAATCGCGATCATGACGCGCTGGCCCATCCCGCCCGACAGCTGGTGGGGATACTGCCCATAGACGGTCTCCGGATCGGTGATCCGCACCGCTTCCAGGAGCTCCAGGCCCCGGCGCCGGGCTCCGGCGCCGGTCAGGCCACAGTGCAGCCGGAAGCACTCGGCGAGCTGCGCCCCCGCGGTCATCACCGGATTGAGCGCATACCGCGGGTCCTGCATGATCAGGCCGATCCGGCGGCCGCGCAGGGCGCGCTTCTGCGCGGTCGTCGCCGTCAGGAGGTCGACCTCGGCGAACTGGAACCGCTTCGCCGAGATCCGGGCGGTGCCGGGCATCAGCCCCATCACGGCGCGGCCGATGGTCGACTTGCCCGAGCCGCTCTCGCCGACGACCCCCAGCCTCCCGCCGTCCAGGGCGAAGCTGACGCCGCGCAGCGCCTGGACCGGGCCGGAGCGGGTCATGAACTGCACGCGCAGGTCCGCGACCTCGAGCCGGGCCATCACGAGGCCCTCGCGTCGAAGACGTCGCGCAGCCCGTCCCCGAGCAGGTTGAACCCCAAGCTGGCGATGAAGATGGCCATGCCGGGGATGGTCGCGACCCACCACTGGTCGAGCACGTACTGCCGGCCCGCTGCTACCATCAGCCCCCATTCGGGCTGCGGCGGCTGCGCGCCGAGGCCGAGGAAGCCGAGGCCCGCAGCGGTCAGGATGGTGCCGGCCATGTCGAAGGTCAGCCGCACCACCACCGAGGCGGCGCAGAGCGGCGCGATGTGGTTGAAGAGAATCCGGACAGGCGACGCGCCCTGCAGCTGCGCCATCTTGACGAAGTCGCTGTTGCGGATGCTGAGCGTCTCGGCCCGCGCCAGACGGGCATAGGGTGGCCAGCTGGTCACGGCGATCGCGATGATGGCGTTGTTGATCCCGGGCCCGAGCGCCGCCACGAAGGCCAGCGCCAGCACCAGCCGCGGCAGCGACAGGAAGATGTCGGTGATCCGCATCAGGACCGCGTCGACGATGCCGCCAAAGTAGCCGGCCACGATCCCGATCGTCAGCCCGAGCGGCCCGACGATGAGCGAGACCATGACCACGATTCTGACGGTTATCTGCGACCCGTAGACGATCCGGGCGAGGATGTCCCGGCCGAGCTCGTCCGTGCCGAACCAGTGCTGGCTCGATGGCGGCAGCAGCCGGTCGGCCAGCACCTGCTCGGTGGGCGAGCCGACAAAGTGGGGGCCGACTGCCGCCATCGCGAGCAGGACGAGGACGATGGCGAGGCCGATCGCCGCCAGCCGGTTCGCCAGCAGCGCTCGCAGCGCGAGGGTGAGGCGGACGAGCCGGGCCTGCGCGCGGCTTGCGGGCCTGTCGGTGGTAAGCCAAGTGGCAAGTGCGGTGCTCATGCGGTCCTCGGATCGGCGAAGCGGTAGACAACGTCCGCCAGAGCGTTGAGGAGGATAAAGACGGCGCCGATGACGATGGTGCCGCCAATGACCGCGTTGAGATCGGCATTGAACAACGCGTTGGTCATGTAGAGCCCCAGACCGGGCCAGGAGAAGACCGTCTCGGTCAGCACCGCGCCTTCCAGCAGGAAGCCGTAGCTGAGGAAGCAGACGGTGATGATCTGCACACGCGCGTTCTTGAGCGCGTGCCGCCAGATCACGGCGCGCTCCGGCGCGCCCTTCGCCCGCGCCAGCGTGACGTATTCCTGGTTGAGCTGGGTCAGCATGAAGCTGCGGGTCATGCGGGAGATGTAGGCGAGCGAGAAGAGCCCGAGCAGCGTCGCCGGCAGGATCATGTGCGACAGGGCGTTGCGCAGCACCTCCATGTCACCGGCGCGCAGGGCATCGATCACCAGAATGCCGGACCACTCCTCGACGAGGCCGTCGTAGGCGATGTCGATGCGTCCCGGCCCGGCGACCCAGCCCAGGTTTCCGTAGAAGACCAGCAGTAGGACGATGCCCAGCCAGAAGACGGGCACCGAGTAGCCGGCAAGGCTGAGCACGCGCACGACGTGGTCCTGCCAGCGGTTGTTGTTGGCGGCCGCCATAACCCCGAGCGGTACCCCGACCAGCACCCCGATCAGGATGCCGATGGTCGCCAGTTCCAAGGTCGCGGGAAACACGCTCACAAGGTCGGCGACCACTGGCCGCCCGGTGAATGCGGAGTTGCCGAGATCCCCGTGCACGACCTTGCCCACATAGCCGAGGAACTGCTCGTAGACTGGCCGGTCAAGGCCGAGCTCCTTGAACATCTTGTCATAGGCTTCCTGCGGCGCCTTCTCACCGATGGCGGCCACGACCGGGTCGATCGGTACCAGGCGGCCGACGGCGAAGGTGACGAAGATCAGCCCGAGCATGGTCAGGACGATCGAGAGCGCGCCGGCTAGGAGCGCTCGTGCATGGCGGTACAGGCGGGTGCCGGGACTGGACACGTCACGTCTTCCTGACCAGCCGGTAGTAAACGATGGCGGGCCCGACCACATAGCCCTTCACATTGCTCCGCATCGCGATCTGCGCCGTCCGCTGCACCATGCCGATGTAGGGACCCTCCGCCATGACCTTGCGCTGCAGCTCCTTGTACAACTCGATGCGCTTCGCCTCGTCGGGCTCGCGCACGGCCGCGTCGGTCAGCGCGTTGACCGCGCCGTCCTTCCAGCTGTTGCGCCAGGCGACGGTCTTGGTCTTGGCGTCCGGACCGTTGTCGGCATTGTAGGCGAAGGTGGAGGCGTTGGCGTGCGGGTCGGGAAAATCCGGCTCCCAGGTGCCGAGCGCGGCCTCGAACTGACGCCCGCGGTAAGCGGTGATGAACTGCTTCTGGTCGGTCTGGAGGATCTCGATCTTGATGCCGGCCGCCGCCATCGACTGCTGTACCGCCTGGGCGATGTCGATGGCCGGGCTGACATTGCGGACGTTCAGCTTGAAGGCAAAGCCGTCGCCGTATCCGGCCTTGGCGAGCAGGCTCTTGGCCTTACCCACGTCGTAGGTGTAGGGGTTCTCGTCCAGCGAGGCCATGAAGCCCGCCGGCCAGAACGACTGCAGGATCGTGAATTCGCCCTTGAGCAGGCTCTCGGTCATCGCCTTGTAGTCTACGAGATATTTGAGCGCCTCGCGGACCTCCGGCTTGGTGAACGGCTCGACGCTCTGGCTCAGGCCGAGGTAGAGGTTGCGCGACGTCAGGTGTCGGCTGATGGCAATGTCGGGATTGCCGACAAGGGCGTCGATCTGGTTCGTCGGCAGGTTGCAGGCGATGTCGATGTCGCCCTTCTCCAGCAGTAGGCGCTGCGACGCCGACTCCGGGACGTGGCGCAGGATGACCCGCTTCATGGCCGGCGCCCCGAGGTAATAGCTGGGGTTTGCCTCGAGGAGGATCGTCTGGTTCGGCTTCCACGTCTTCAGGGCGAACGGGCCCGAGCCGGCCGACTTGCTCTTGAGGTAGGCCAGGCCGAAGTCGCCGTCCGCTTCGTTCGCCATCACCGTCTTCGAGTCGACGATCGAGGTGTTGACGGAGGTCAGGATGTTCAGGACCAGCGACGGCGCATAGTCGACGGCGATGGTCATCTCGAAGGTCAGGTCGTCGACCGCCTTGAGCATGCCGTCGATGTTGTCCTTCGTCCAGCCGAACTGGGTGAGGATGAAAGCCGGCGTCTTGTCGGCCTTAACGACCCGGGTGAAGGAGTAGACCACGTCCGCCGCGGTCACCGGATTGCCGGACACGAAGGTTATTCCGTGTCGGAGCTTGAACGTGACCTTCTTGTTGTCAGGCGAGAAGGTCCAGCTCTCGGCGGCCGCGCCGGCGATGTTGGCGATATCCTCCGCCTCGTAGCGCATCAGCGTGTCGTAGACGTTGTGTAGCACCTCGGTCGAGGTGTCCTCGTAGGAGTCCGCCGGGTCGAAGGAGATCGCGTCGTCGATGATCCTGGCGATGACCAGGGTGTCCGCGGGCGTCGCCGCCCAGGCACCATCCCAGGCGCCTCCGATGCCGCCCAGCATGACCGAAGCCGCCGCGCTGGTCAGCAACTGCCGTCTATTCATCTCCTGCCTCCCCCTGCGCCCGGGTTCCCCGGGCCCTTGCATTTCCCCGTGGTCTCAAAGGCCGGTGAGGCCATGGTCCGCGATCCTCGCCGCGAGCCGGTAGCGGGTGATCCAGGCGATCTCCTCGATGGCGGCGGCCAGTTCCGCCGGCGTGCTGCGCTCGAGCCGCGCCCGGAGGGCGGCGAGCGCCGATGCCCGATCGTGCCGGCGCACGCAGAGGATGAAGGGGAAGCCGAACCGCGCCTTGTACGCCGCATTCAGCTCGTCCCATTCGGCAGCTTCGGTGGCATCCAGCGAATGCAGCCGGATCGCCTGCTGCTCGGCCTGCGAGTCCGCCGTCACCCGGCCCGCCCTCAGGTCGGCGCCGCCCAGGTCCGGGTGCCGGTTCAGGAACGCGCGCAGCTCCTCCGGCGGCAGCGCCGTGACCTGCGCGAGCATCGCCGCGTGCAGGTCGCCCGCCGAAGGGAACGGCCGCCCTAGCGCGACCGCCTCGGTCACCCAGGGTGCATTCTCCCAGACCGGAGCCAGTGCCGCCACAAAGTCCGCGGGCACAAGCGCGTTGAGGTCCGCCAGCTGCCGCGGCGCGGTCATCCGCGCTCGGCCAGGCTGGTGACCCGTTCCGCGAGCGGCGGGAGGAATTGGCGGTCGAACAGCTCGGACGGCTCCGGCACCCGGCCGAGGCCCTTGGCGGTGGCGATCAGCCGCGTGGCCGCCCGGATCCTGTCGTCGTCGGCATCGCCGATCCCGAGGCACGCGCCTTCGGGACCTGCCATCTCCAGCCCCAGGGTCCCGACCAAGCGGGTCCGATTGGCCTTGACGTCGATCTCGGGATTCCGGCGCGACACCGCGGCGATGGCCGCGTCCGGGTCCGCGATCGCCTCCTTCAGGCCGAGATTGATTGCCGCCAGCAGTCCCCGCACCGCCTCGGGAGCGCGCGCGGCAAAGGCGCGCGTCACCATGACGGCGCCGCCGTAGAGCTCGGGCAGGTGCTCGCGCCACTCCAGATGCCGGAGCACCCGCGTCGGGTCGAGCCCGGCCTCGATGGTATGGGCGCCGATGGTGTTCACGAACCCGAAGATGCCGTCCCAGCGCCCTTCCAGCATCATCGGCACCATGACCTCGTGGCCGAGGTCGGAGGCTTCGACGCTGACCGACTCGATGTCCAGCCCGGTCGCCGCGCAGAACTCCGGGAACAGCTTCCAGGCGGCGTCCTCCGGGTGCGACACGAGCTTGCGCCCCCGCAGATCGCCCGGCGTGCGCACCGGCCCGTCGGCGGTGACCGCGATCGTGTAGGGTGACCGGTTGTGCATCATCCAGACGGCAATGGGCGCGATGTCGGCGTTCTCCGCCTTGAGCCTGACGAGCTCGTTCATGTCGCCATAGGCGACGTCGTAGCCGCCCGCGGCCAGGGCCGAGACCGCATAGGCCAGCGACTGGCCTTCGGTGAAATGAACCTCGAGGCCATGTCTGGCGAAGTGGCCGCTGTCGGCAGCCAGGAAGAACGGGGCCTGCGGACCCGAAAAGAAGCTGTTCAGAAAGAACTTCAACTGCTGTGGCACCGCCATCCGCCCCCCTCGGCTGCGTCGTGGGCGGGATGTGTGCCGCGCTCCTGCATTGCCGTCTATCGCAATATATGCAATGTATCGTTGCCGAAATTGGAATGCAGGCCTGGATGTCCCGTTCGCTGCTGCCCGTCGCGCTGCACTATTTCGACCGGGTGGCGACCACCGGCTCGATCCAGGCGGCGGCGCGCGTGCAGAACGTCGCGGCGTCGGCGATCGACCGGCAGATCCTCGCCCTCGAGGACCGGCTCGGCGTCAAGCTCTTCGAGCGGCTGCCGCGGGGGATGCGGCTCACGGCGGCGGGCGAGGTGCTCGTCGGGCTCGTCCGCCGCTGGCGCAGCGAGGAGCTCAACGCCGTCACCGAGATCTTTCAGCTGCAAGGGGTGCAGCAGGGCCGGGTGAGCCTGTTCGCGATGGATAGCCACGCCACCAGCATCCTGCCGCAGCTCGTCCGCCGCATCGCCGCCGCGCATCCGCTGATCGGCCTGTCGATACAGATCGGCTCCACCGACGAGGCGGTGGCCGCCCTGCTTTCCGGTCGGGCCGACGTGACCGTTGCCTTCAACCTACCGTCACACCCGGAGCTTCGCCAGCTCTGGGGCTGCTCGCTGCCATTTGGCTGCGTCGTCGCTCCGGACCATCCGCTGCTCGAGCTAGCGGAGGTGAGGTTCCAGGACGTCGTCCCCTATCCGATCGTCCTGCAAAGCAAGCCGCTGGTCATCCGCAGCTTTCTCGAGACCAACTACAGCTGGCTGTTTGCCGACCCGCACGGCCACATCGAGACGAACTCGCTGCACCTCGTCAAGAACCTGGTGCGAAGCGGGGGCTACGTCGCCTTCACCTCGGAGCTCGACGTCGCCGCCGAGCTGGAAAGCCGCACGATCATCTTCCTGCCGATCAAGGGCAGCGACGCGACACCGCAGACCTCGAGCATCGCCATCGACGCGTCGAAGCCGCTGAGCTCGATCGTGAAGGTCGTTGCTGACTGCGCGGCCGCGGTCATCGAGACCGCCCTCGCAGCGGCGCGACAGGCACGTCCAGAATCGGGCGGGCCACTTCATGCGCCGGATTGGCTGGATCTTCCAGCTGGGTCACGAGCTCGCTGACCTGGGCCGGCCCTTTCGCAACGGGGATTCCGTACTCGGCGAGATGACCACGAAGGGCGTTGATGATCTGAGTCCGCCGTCTGACCAGGAGATCGCGCGTCCGAAAGACGATCGCCGCAGCTTGGGCGGCTTTGCTCTTGACCACCACGAAACCCATGGTCGGCGCGCTGCGCCGCCTCGCAGATCGCCTCGGTATCTGCCGCGTCGTTCTTCTGTCGCTTGACGAAAGGTTTCAGGCAAGCCGGCGTCCGCTTGGACGATCTTGTCCTCCAGGGCAGCGATGCTGAGCGGTCGTTGTCCGCCATCCGCTTTGGAGACGTACCGGCAGCGGGATGGCAGCGCTCGGTACATACCCGCATGAACGCGAGCGTGCAGATCCACGAGGTTGGCCTCGAGGTCCTCCGCATAGCGATCCCATGTCAGGTCATCGACTCCTGGAGCGGCACTTCTCATCAGGCTGAGAAACCCCGCCCGTAGGACGTCGACAGTGACATGGTGCAGGAGCGCCGTGAGTTTCTGCTCCTTGTTCCTGGTGACAGCTTCTCGTAGGCGAGCCCGCGCCTGGGACACGGCAGCCCGACTCTGCGTCCGGACCGTGCTTTGTGGCCCCGCCCCTTGGCTTCCCCGGCTCCGCCGCCGCACGCACCGCCTTGTTCGCCGGGTTCGTCGCTACTATGGGTGGGTCCGACTTCTCCACGCCGTGCATCGTCGGTTACGGCCTCCGGCCTTCCCGACGCGGCTCTAGCCTCGGCTGGCCAGGGCAGCGGTGGAGATCTCCCGGTTCCTGGGCAGAAGGCTTACGCGCATGCCAGGTTCTAGGACGACGCGGGGTCACCGGACTTCTGAGGAGATTCCATTCGGCCTTTACAGACCGTCCGGAAGCCACGGCGTCGGGCGACGTCGACCAGCTCATACTGTCGCCGCCGACCCTCGACGTTGGCCTCGACCTGGGTCTGCGTCGACTGCCGCACATAGACCACCGCCTTGCGTTGCAGGATCGCCGCCGGGAGGATCTCACTGCCGGTCATCGTCCCGCTCCTTGTCCGTTGCGACTCCGGCCGCTTCCACCAGCAAGATCGCCAGGAGCCATGGTGCACGGATCAGGGGCGTGGGCGCAACAATTCCAACCCCATCCGGGTGAGGCGATGCGGGCATAATTCTGGCGTCCCAGCTCGAGCTTGCGGTTGATGGCAAGGGTGGCGGCCGCCAG
>JBGAKU010000118.1:0-16185 GCA_044224255.1 Geminicoccaceae bacterium | reverse complement strand
GGCGGGGCCGCAGCTGCTCGAGCCGGTGATGCGGGTCGAGGTGGTGACGCCCGAGGACTACATGGGCGACATCATCGGTGATCTGAACAGCCGTCGTGGCCAGATCACCGGGATGGAGCCGCGCGGCAACGGCCAGGTGATCGGCGCCATCGTGCCGCTGGCCACCATGTTCGGTTACGTGAACACCCTGCGCTCGCTGTCGCAGGGGCGGGCTCAGTTCACGATGCACTTCGACCACTACGAGCCCGTGCCGCAGATGGTCGCGGAAGAGATTCGCGCGAAATACGCCTGAGCGTTCACGCCGGCTAGGACAATCGGAGCTACTGAGATGGCCAAAGAGAAGTTTTCGCGGACGAAGCCGCACTGCAACATCGGTACGATTGGTCACGTTGATCACGGCAAGACGACGCTGACGGCGGCGATCACGAAGGTGTTGGCGGAGTCGGGCGGGGCCAACTTCACGGCGTACGACCAGATCGACAAGGCGCCGGAAGAGAAGGCGCGCGGGATCACGATCAACACGGCGCACGTCGAGTACGAGACGGGCAAGCGGCACTACGCGCACGTGGACTGCCCGGGCCACGCCGACTACGTGAAGAACATGATCACGGGTGCGGCGCAGATGGACGGTGCGATCCTGGTGGTCTCGGCGGCGGACGGGCCGATGCCGCAGACGCGCGAGCACATCCTGCTGGCGCGGCAGGTGGGCGTGCCGGCGGTGGTGGTCTACCTGAACAAGGTGGACATGGTCGACGACGAGGAGCTGCTGGAGCTGGTCGAGCTCGAGGTGCGCGAGCTGCTGACCAAGTACGGTTTCCCGGGCGACGACATCCCGATCGTCAAGGGCAGTGCCCTGGCCGCACTCGAGGGCCGCGACGAGGCGGTCGGCCGGGCGCAGATCATGAGCCTGATGGCGGCGGTGGACAGCTACATCCCGCAGCCGGAGCGGGCGGTGGACCTGCCGTTCTTGATGCCGATCGAGGACGTGTTCTCGATCTCGGGCCGCGGCACGGTGGTGACGGGCCGGGTCGAGCGCGGGATGGTCAAGGTGGGCGAGGAGGTCGAGATCGTCGGCATCAAGCCGACGGTCAAGACCACCTGCACCGGCGTGGAGATGTTCAGGAAGCTGCTCGACCAGGGCCAGGCGGGCGACAATGTCGGCATCCTGCTGCGCGGGACCAAGCGCGACGATGTCGAGCGCGGCCAGGTCCTGTGCAAGCCGGGCTCGATCACGCCGCACACCAAGTTCAAGGGCGAGGTCTACATCCTGACCAAGGAGGAGGGTGGCCGTCACACGCCGTTCTTCTCCAACTACCGGCCGCAGTTCTATTTCCGGACGACGGACGTGACCGGCTCGATCAAGCTGCCCGAGGGCACCGAGATGGTGATGCCGGGCGACAATGTGGCGATGGAGGTCGACCTGATCGCACCCATCGCCATGGAGAAGGGCCTGCGCTTCGCCATCCGCGAGGGCGGCCGCACCGTCGGTGCCGGCGTCGTCGCCGACATCATCGCCTGAACAGGAGGAACGGACCGCTCGCGGGCCGGCTGATCCCATGGACACGCAGAACATCCGCATCCGCCTCAAGGCCTTCGACCATCGCGTGCTCGATCAGTCGGTGCGCGAGATCGTCGGCACGGCCAAGCGCACGGGCGCCCGCGTCCGCGGCCCGATTCCGCTGCCGAACCGGATCGAGCGCTTCACCGTCAACCGCTCGCCGCACATCGACAAGAAGAGCCGCGAGCAGTTCGAGATCCGCACCCACAAGCGGCTGCTCGACATCGTCGACCCGACCCCGCAGACCGTGGACGCGCTGATGAAGCTCGACCTCGCCGCGGGTGTCGACGTCGAGATCAAGCTCTGAGGATCGGGCCATGCAGCGTACCGGGCTGATCGCCCAGAAGATGGGCATGACCCGCCTGTTCGGCATCGACGGCAGCCATGTGCCGGTCACCGTGCTGAAGGTCGAGAAGTGCGAGGTCGTGGCGGTGCGGACCACGGAGAAGGACGGCTACAACGCCGTCCAGCTCGGGGTCGGCACGCGCAAGGCGAAGAACGTGACCCAGCCGATGCGCGGCCATTTCGCCAAGGCGAAGGTCGAGCCGAAGGCGCGGGTCCGCGAGTTTCGGGTCGACGAGAGCGCCCAGCTCGAGGTCGGTGCCGAGATCCATGTCGGCCACTTCGTCGCCGGGCAGTTCGTCGACGTCGCCGGCATCTCGATCGGCAAGGGCTTCGCCGGTGCCATGAAGCGGCACAATTTCGGCGGCCTGCGCGCCTCGCACGGCGTCTCGATCTCGCACCGCAGCCACGGCTCGACCGGCAACCGCCAGGACCCGGGCCGCGTGTTCAAGGGCAAGAAGATGGCCGGCCACATGGGCCATCATCGGGTCACGGTGCAGAATCTCGAGGTGTTCGGCGTCGATCCGGATCGTGGCCTGATCCTGCTCAAGGGCGGTGTGCCGGGCCCCAAGGGTGGCTGGGTCGAGGTCCGTGACGCCGTGAAGAGCGCCCTGCCACAGCAGGCACCGTTCCCGGCGGCCGTGGTGCACAAGGGCGAGGCCCTCGAGGCGATCGTCGTCGAAGAGGGCGAGGCGTAAGCGATGCAGGTTCAGATCAAGAATCTGGCCGCCGAGGAGGTGGGCTCGTTGGAGCTCGCCGACGCCGTGTTCGGCGTCGAGGTCCGGCCGGACATCCTTCATCGGGTGGTGCTCTGGCAGCTCGCCAAGCGGCGGGCCGGGACGCACAAGGTGAAGACTCGGGCGGAGATCGCCCGGACCGGCGCCAAGCTGTACAAGCAGAAGGGCACGGGTCGCGCCCGTCACGGCTCGCGGCGCGTCAACCTGTTCCGGGGCGGCGGCGTGACCCATGGGCCGGTCGTGCGCGATCATGCGACGGACCTGCCCAAGAAGGTCCGCGCGCTGGGCTTGAGGTGTGCGCTCTCGAGCAAGGTCGCCGACGGCAAGCTGGTGGTGCTGGACCAGGCGGCGCTGCCTGAGCCCAAGACCAAGGCGCTGGCCGGCGCGCTCGACAAGCTCGGCTGGGGCAGCACGCTGGTGATCACCGGTGCCGAGGTCGAGCGGAACTTCGGCCTGGCCGCGCAGAACCTGCCGACGATCGATGTCCTGCCGGCGCAGGGCCTCAACGTGTACGACATCTTGCGGCGGGACACGCTGGTCCTGACCCAGGACGCCGTGCGCCAGATCGAGGAGCGCCTGGCGTGAACAAGCTCGCGATGTACGACGTGATCCTGGCGCCGGTGGTGACCGAGAAGTCGACCCGGGTGTCGGAGCACAATCAGATCGTGTTCAAGGTCCGCAAGGAAGCGACCAAGCCGGAGATCAAGGCCGCGGTCGAGGGCCTGTTCAACGTCAAGGTCACGGCGGTCAACACCTTGGTCCAGAAGGGGAAGATGAAGCGGTTCAAGGGCCGCGTCGGCTTCCGCTCGGACGTGAAGAAGGCGATCGTCACCCTGGCCGAGGGCCAGAGCATCGACGTGACGACGAGGATCTGACGCGATGGCGCTCAAGACATACAACCCGACCAGCCCGTCGATGCGTCAGCTCGTGACCGTCGACCGGAGCGAGCTGCACAAGGGCAAGCCGGTCAAGAAGCTGACCGAGGGCCTGAGCAGCAGCGGCGGCCGCAACAATACCGGCCGGACCACGACGCGGTTTCGCGGCGGCGGCCACAAGCGGGCTTACCGGCTGGTCGACTTCAAGCGGCGCGGCAAGTGGGGCGTCCCGGCGACCGTCGAGCGGCTGGAGTACGATCCGAATCGGACGGCGTTCATCGCGCTGGTGAAGTACGAGGACGGCGAGCTCGCCTACATCCTGGCGCCGCAGCGGCTGCAGGCCGGCGACAAGGTGGTGGCCGGCGAGCGTGTCGACGTGAAGCCGGGCAATGCGGCGCCCCTGAAGAGCATTCCGGTCGGCACGATCGTCCACAATGTCGAGCTGAAGCCCGGCGCGGGTGGCCAGCTCGCGCGCTCGGCCGGCACCTTCGCCCAGCTGATCGGCCGCGACGGCGACTGGAGCCAGATCCGGCTCGGCTCGGGCGAGATCCGCAAGGTGCGCTCCGAGTGCATGGCCTCGATCGGCGCGGTGTCGAACCCCGACCACCAGAACGTCAATTACGGCAAGGCCGGCCGGATGCGGTGGAAGGGTCGCCGCCCGCACAATCGCGGCGTGACCATGAACCCCGTCGACCATCCGCATGGCGGCGGCGAAGGCCGCACCTCGGGCGGCCGGCATCCCGTGAGCCCATGGGGTCAGCCCACCAAGGGCCACAAGACCCGGCGCAACAAGAAGACCACCGGCATGATCATCCGCAGCCGTCATCTCGCCAAGACGAGGGGAGCATAAGATGCCCCGTTCGGTCTGGAAGGGCCCGTTCGTCGACGGCTACCTGTTCAACAAGGTCGAGGCGGCGCGCAGCTCGAGCCGCAACGAGATCATCAAGACCTGGTCGCGCCGCTCGACGATCATGCCGGATTTCATCGGCCTGACCTTCGCGGTCTACAACGGCAAGAAGTTCGTGCCGGTCTACGTCACCGAGAACATGGTCGGTCACAAGCTCGGCGAGTTCGCGCCGACGCGGACCTACCACGGTCACGGCGCCGACAAGAAGGCGAAGAGGAAGTAAGGCGATGGGTAAGCCCAAGCACGAGCGCGCCCTCGCCGACAACGAGGCCCTGGCGGTCGCGACCATGCTGCGCACCAGCCCGCGCAAGCTCGATCTGGTCGCTGGCCTGATCCGCGGCCTGGATGCCGGGCGAGCGGTGACCACGCTCGAGTTCTCGCGCAAGCGGATCGCGCACGACGTCCGGAAGACGCTCGAGTCGGCGATTGCGAATGCCGAGAACAATCACAATCTGGACGTGGACCGGCTCTACGTGGCCGAGGCGAGCGTCGGCAAGCATCTGGTGATGAAGCGGATGCATGCGCGCGCCCGCGGCCGCTCCGGTCGTATCGAGAAGCATGTCAGCAGGCTGCGGATCGTCGTGCGCGAGCGCACCGACGAGGTTCCGGCCGAGAAGGAGGCCGCGTAATGGGCCAAAAGGTCAATCCGGTCGGCCTGCGCATCGGCGTCAACCGCACCTGGGACTCGCGCTGGTTCGGCGACCGCGACTATGCCAAGCTCCTGGCCGAGGATCTGAAGCTGCGCTCGTTCATCGAGAAGCGGCTGTCCCAGGCCGGCATCAGCCGCGTGGTGATCGAGCGGCCGGCGAAGCGCGCGCGCATCACGATCCACACCGCCCGCCCGGGCGTGGTGATCGGCAAGAAGGGCCAGGAGATCGAGGTGCTCCGCAAGGAGCTCGCCGCGCTGACCTCGGGCGACGTGCACCTCAACATCAACGAGGTCCGCAAGCCCGAGCTCGACGCCAAGCTGATCGCCGAGAACATCGCGCAGCAGCTCACCCGCCGCGTCACCTTCCGCCGGGCGATGAAGCGCGCGGTGCAGTCGGCGATGCGGCTCGGCGCGCAGGGGATCAAGGTCGCCTGCGGTGGCCGGCTCGGCGGTGCCGAGATCGCCCGCAGCGAGTGGTACCGCGAGGGCCGCGTGCCGCTGCACACGCTGCGCGCCAATGTCGACTTCGCCCGGGCCACCGCCCATACCCCCTATGGCACCTGTGGGGTGAAGGTGTGGGTGTTCCGTGGCGAGATCATGGAGCACGATCCGATGGCGTACGACCGTCGGCAGGCCGAGACCGGCCCGTCGCACGGCCGGGAGCGGGAGCATGGCCGGGGTGACCGGTCATGATGCAGCCCAAGCGCACCAAGTTCCGCAAGGCGCACAAGGGACGCATCCACGGTCTGGCCAAGGGCGGCACGGAGCTCAATTTCGGCGCCTTCGGCATGAAGATCGTCGAGCCCGGCCGGATCACCGCCCGGCAGATCGAGGCGGCCCGGCGGGCGATCACGCGCCATCTCAAGCGCGTCGGCCGCGTCTGGATCCGCGTCTTCCCCGACGTCCCGGTGTCGAAGAAGCCGGCCGAGGTCCGCATGGGCAAGGGCAAGGGCTCGGTCGAGCTCTGGGTCGCCCGCGTCAAGCCGGGCCGGATCATGTTCGAGATCGACGGCGTCGCCGAGGATCTCGCGGCCGAGGCGATTCGCCTGGGCTCCGCGAAGCTGCCGGTCGACACGCGGTTCGTGCGGCGCGTCCAGCAGGTCGAGGAGGCTGCGTGATGAAGGCGTCCGACCTGAGGGCGAGGACCTCGGATCAGCTGCAGGACCAGCTCCTGCAGCTCAAGAAGGAGCAGTTCAACCTGCGCTTCCAGAAGGCCACCGGCCAGCTCGAGAGCACGGCGCGGGTGCGCCAGGTCCGGCGCGAGATTGCGCGCATCAAGACCGTGCTCGGCCAGCAGGCCGCGGCGCAGGGTTGAGGAGAGAGCGGCGATGCCGAGGCGTGTCCTGCAGGGTACCGTGGTGAGCGACAAGGGCGACAAGACCGTGATCGTCTCGGTCGAGCGCCGCGTCATGCACCCGATCTACAAGAAGTTCATCCGTCGCTCGAAGCGCTATGCGGCGCATGACGAGGCCAACCGGTTCAAGGTCGGCGACGTCGTGCGCATCGCCGAGTGCCGGCCGATGTCGCGGACCAAGCGGTTCGAGGTCCTGGTCGAGGCGACACAGCCGGCGGGAGCCGAGCCGTGATCCAGCCGGAAACCAATCTCGAGGTGGCCGACAATTCGGGCGCGCGCCGGGTGCAGTGCATCCGCGTGCTCGGCGGCTCGTTCCGGCGCTACGGCGGCGTGGGCGACGTGATCGTCGTCTCGGTCAAGGAGGCGATCCCGCGCGGCAAGGTGAAGAAGGGTGACGTCCACATGGCCGTCATCGTCCGCACCGCGAAGGAGATCCACCGCCCCGACGGCAGCGCCATCCGGTTCGACAAGAACGCGGCGGTGCTGATCAACAAGCAGGGCGAGCCGATCGGCACCCGCATCTTCGGGCCGGTGACCCGCGAGCTGCGCGCCAAGCGGTTCATGAAGATCATCTCGCTGGCGCCGGAGGTGCTGTGATGGCCGCCAAGGTCAGGAAGGGTGACCGGGTCGTCGTCACCACCGGCCGCGACAAGGGCAAGCAGGGCGAGGTCCTGCGGGTTCTGCCGAAGGAGGACCGGGTGGTGGTGCAGGGCGTGATGATCGCCCGCCGGCACCAGAAGGCCGGGCCCCGCAATCCCGAGGGTGGGATCGTCGCCATGGAGGCGCCGATCGCGGTCTCGAACGTCGCGCATCTCGACCCCAAGGACGGCAAGCCGACCCGGGTCGGGTTCAAGTTCCTCGATGACGGCCGGAAGGTTCGCTTCGCGAAGCGTTCCGGCGAAATCATCGACCGCTGAGTGAAGTGAGATGGCCAGGCTGAAGGACCATTACCGCGAGGTCGTCGTTCCGCGACTGCAGGCGGAGTTCAACTACACGAACCCGATGCAGGTGCCGAAGCTCGACAAGATCGTCATCAACATGGCGGTCGGCAAGGCGACGGCCGACTCGAAGAAGCTGACGAACGCGCAGAACGAGCTGACCAAGCTGAGCGGGCAGAAGCCCGCCCTGTGCCGGGCCCGCAAGTCGGTCGCGAACTTCAAGCTGCGCGAGGGCATGCCGATCGGCTGCAAGGTCACCCTGCGGCGCGAGCGCATGTACGAGTTCCTGGACCGGCTGATCAACATCGCCCTGCCGCGCGTGCGCGACTTCCGCGGTGTGTCGCCCAAGAGCTTCGACGGCCGCGGCAACTACGCCATGGGCGTGCGCGAGCAGATCATCTTCCCCGAGATCAGCTTCGACGACGTCGAGGAGAATCGGGGCATGGACATCATCATCTGCACGACGGCGCGGACCGACGCGGAGGCCAAGGCACTCCTCGCCGGCTTCGAGATGCCGTTCCGCAAGTGACGGGGCGAGGTTAGGACATGGCGAAGAAGAGCGCCGTCGAGAAGAACAGCCACCGTCGCAAGATGGTGGATCGCTTTGCCGCGAAGCGGAAGGCGCTGAAGGCCGTGGTCATGGATCGCGCGCGCGATCCCGAGGAGCGGTTCGAGGCGACGCTGAAGCTGGCGGAGCTGCCCCGCAACTCGGCGAAGGTCCGCATCCGCAATCGCTGCGCGCTGACCGGCCGCCCGCGCGCCTACTATCGCAAGTTCGGCCTGTCGCGCATCGCGCTGCGGGATCTCGCCTCCGAAGGGCAGATCCCGGGCGTCGTGAAGTCAAGCTGGTAAGGCGGGAAGAGCCAAGATGGCAATGAGCGACCCGCTCGGGGATATGCTGACCCGGATCCGAAACGGGCAGATGGCGAGCAAGAGCGCGATCAAGGCACCGGCCTCCAAGCTGCGCGCGAACGTGCTCGAGGTGCTGCGCCGCGAGGGCTACATCCGTGGCTTCGAGACGGTGGACCTCGGCGGCGGCAAGAGCGAGCTCTCGATCGAGCTCAAGTACCACAATGGCGAGCCGGTGATCCGGGAGCTGCGCCGGGTGTCGAAGCCCGGCCGCCGGATCTATAAGGGCGTCAACGATCTGCCCAGCGTCTACAACGGCCTGGGTATCGCCATCGTCTCCACCCCGCGCGGTGTGCTCTCGGACGCCGAGGCACGCGAGGCGCGGGTTGGCGGCGAAGTCCTGTGCACGGTGTTCTGAGCATGTCGCGGATCGGTAAGCATCCCGTCGTGGTGCCTGGTGGCGTCACGGTGGACGTCGAGGGCCAGAAGATCTCGGCCACGGGCAAGCTGGGTGCGCTTTCCGTGACCCTGCCGCCGGAGGTCGAGATCACGCTGGCTGACGGCAAGGTGACGGTGGCGCCGCGTGACGAGGAGAAGCGGGCCCGCGCGATGTGGGGCATGTCCCGCTCGCTGGTCCAGAACCTCGTCCAGGGCGTGTCCGAGGGCTATACCCGCAAGCTGGAGATCGCCGGCGTCGGCTACCGCGCGGCGGTGGACGGCAAGGTGCTGAACCTGCAGCTCGGCTACAGCCACGACATCAAGTTCGCGGTTCCGGACGACATCAAGATCGTCTGCGACACGCCGACGGCGGTGACGATCAGTGGCGCCGACAAGCAGCGGGTCGGGCAGATCGCGTCCGAGATCCGCGGCTTCCGGCCTCCCGAGCCCTATAAGGGCAAGGGCGTGAAATATGCGGAGGAGCGGATCCTGCGCAAGGAAGGCAAGAAGAAGTAGGCCATGGTCAAGGCAGCTGAACGGTTCGAGCGGCGCGCCCGACGGACCCGCTTCTCCCTCAAGGCGAGCGGCCATGGCCGCCTGCGCCTCTCCGTCCATCGCTCCGGCCGGCACATCTACGGCCAGGTGATCGACGACGAGCAGGGCCGCACCCTTGCCGCGGCGTCGAGCCTCGACAAGGGTCTGCGGACCGAGCTCAAGACCGGTGCCGACCGCGAGGCCGCGCGCCAGGTCGGGCTGCTCCTGGCCGAGCGGGCCAAGGAGGCCGGTGTCGAGGCGGTGATGTTCGACCGTGGCGGCTACAAGTATCACGGCCGGGTGAAGGCCCTTGCCGACGGCGCCCGCGAGGGCGGCCTGCAGTTCTAGGACGAGGATATCCCATGGCACGGCAAGGTGGACGCCAAGGCGGTCGCGACAAGGGCCCGGAGGACCGCCAGGACGGCGACCTCGTCGATCGGCTGGTGAGCGTCAATCGCGTCGCGAAGGTGGTGAAGGGCGGCCGGCGGTTCGGCTTTTCCGCGCTCGTCGTGGTCGGCGACGGCAAGGGCCGGGTCGGCTACGGCAGCGGCAAGGCCCGCGAGGTGCCCGAGGCCGTGCGCAAGGCGACCGAGCAGGCCAAGCGCGGCATGGTCCGCGTCCCGCTGCGGCAGGGCCGGACGCTGCATCACGACATCGTCGGCCACTTCGGCGCCGGCCGTGTGCTGCTGCGCTCTGCTCCTCCGGGCACCGGCATCATCGCGGGCGGCCCGATGCGTGCCGTGTGCGAGGCCCTGGGCATCCACGACGTGGTGGGCAAGTCGCTCGGCTCGACCAACCCGCACAACATGGTGAAGGCGACCTTCGACGCGCTGGTGCACGTGGTCAGCCCGCGCGCCATCGCCGCCAAGCGCGGCCGGAAGGTCGCGGAGATCCTGGGCCGCCGCGATTCCGCCGACGCTGCGGCGAAGGCGGAGTAGCCCCATGGCGCAGATGGTCAAGATCACCCAGGTCAAGAGCCCGATCGCCCGCCCCGACATCCAGGAGCGGACCCTCGTGGCGCTGGGGCTCAACAAGCTGCACCGCAGCCGAGTGGTGGCCGACACGCCGGCGATGCGTGGTCGGATCGAGAAGGTCAAGCACCTGCTCCGCGTCGAGCCGGTGACGGAGTGAGCCGGCGATGAAGCTCAACGAACTCAGCGACAATCCCGGCGCGCGTACCTCGCGCAAGCGCCTCGGGCGCGGCGTCGGCTCCGGCCTCGGCAAGACGTCGGGCAAGGGTCACAAGGGTGCGAAGGCACGCCGGAGCAATCCGAAGCCGCGCTTCTTCGAAGGCGGGCAGATGCCGATCTATCGGCGCGTGCCCAAGCGCGGCTTCAAGAACCCGACCCGGGTCGAGTTCGCCGAGATCAACACGGGCCGCCTGCAGGCTGCGATCGAGGCTGGCCGTCTGGACGCCGGCAAGACGATCGACGCCGAGGCGCTGATCGCCGCCGGGCTGGTGCGGCGGTCGCTGGGCGGCATCCGCCTTCTCGGTCATGGCGAGATCACCGCCACGGTCACGATCGAGGTGGCGGGTGCCACCAAGGGTGCCGTGACCCGGGTCGAGCAGGCCGGCGGCAAGGTGGTGGTCCTGGGCGCTCCGGCCGAGGCTTGAGCGCGCTCGTCCGGCGCGGGAGGGACAGATGGCTTCGGTAGCCGAACAACTCGCCGCCAACATCAATTTCGGTGTCTTCAGCAAGGCGACCGAGCTCAAGAAGCGGCTGTGGTTCACGCTCGGCTGCCTGATCGTCTATCGTCTGGGCACCTACATCCCGCTGCCCGGGATTGATCCCGAGGTGATGGCCCAGATCTTCGCGCAGCAGCGCGGCGGCATCCTGGGCATGTTCAACATGTTCTCGGGCGGCGCGCTCGAGCGCATGTCGATCTTCGCGCTGGGCATCCTGCCCTACATCTCCGCGTCGATCATCCTGCAGCTGATGACCGCGATCTCGCCGACCCTCGAGGCGCTCAAGAAGGAAGGCGAGAGCGGCCGCAAGAAGATCAATCAGTACACGCGCTACCTGACCGTCGCGCTGGCCATGTTCCAGGCCTGGGGGCTGGCGATCGGGCTCGAGGCGATGAGCGGGCCCTCCGGATCGGCCGTGATCGATCCGGGCCTGTTCTTCCGTGCGGTCACGGTGATCACGATCGTCGGCGGCACCCTGTTCCTGATGTGGCTCGGCGAGCAGATCACCGCGCGCGGCATCGGCAACGGCATCTCGCTGATCATCTTCGTCGGCATCATCGCGCAGCTGCCGCACGCGATCGCGAGCCTGCTCGAGCTCGGCCGCACCGGTGCGATGTCGCCGGTGTTCATCATCCTGTTCCTGGTGATGGCCGCGGTGGTGATCGCGTTCATCGTGTTCATGGAGCGTGCGCAGCGGCGCATCCTGGTCCAGTATCCGAAGCGGCAGCAGGGCAACCGCATGTTCGGCGGCGAGAGCTCGCACCTGCCGCTGAAGCTGAACACCTCCGGCGTGATCCCCGCGATCTTCGCGAGCTCGCTGCTGCTCTTGCCGGCGACCGTCGGCGGGTTCGCCGGGACGTCGGGGCCGGACTGGTTCGTCGCGATCAGCGCAGCGCTCGGCTATGGGCAGCCGCTACACATCGCCTTCTACGTCGCGATGATCATCTTCTTCAGCTTCTTCTACACTTCGATCGTCTTCAATCCGCAGGAGACCGCCGAGAACCTCCGCAAGGCGGGCGGCTTCGTGCCCGGCTACCGGCCCGGCCAGCGCACCGGCGAGTATCTCGACTATGTGCTGACCCGGCTGACCGCCGTGGGCGCGCTCTACTTGGCGGCGGTCTGCGTGCTGCCTGAGATCCTGATCTCTCGCTACGCCGTGCCGTTCTATTTCGGCGGCACCAGCCTTTTGATCGTGGTTTCGGTCACGATGGACACCGTGGCGCAGATACAGTCGCATCTGATCGCGCATCAATACGAAGGGCTGATCAAGAAGGCCCGACTGAGAGGAAGGCGCGGATGAGACTGATTCTGCTGGGCCCGCCGGGGGCGGGCAAGGGCACCCAGGCGGCGTGGCTGAAGACCACCTACGGCATCCCGCAGCTGTCGACCGGCGACATGCTGCGCGAGGCGGTGGCCAAGGGGACCGAGGTCGGACGCGAGGCCAAGTCGGTGATGGAGGCGGGCAAGCTCGTCTCGGACGACATCATCAACCGGATCGTGGCCGAGCGCATCGATCAGCCGGACTGTGCCCAGGGCTTCATCCTCGACGGCTTCCCGCGGACCATCCCGCAGGCCGAGGCGCTGGACCGGATGCTGGCCGAGCGCGGGCTCGAGCTTGACGCCGTGGTGGAGATCAGGGTCGACCAGAACGCTCTGGTCGAGCGGATCTCGGGCCGCTTCAGCTGCGCCAAGTGCGGGGCCGGCTACCACGACACCTTCAAGCCGACCAAGGTCACGGGCGTGTGCGACGTGTGCGGCGGGACGGAGTTCGTCCGCCGCAAGGACGACAATGCCGAGACGGTACGCGAGCGGCTGGTCGCCTATGAGGCGCAGACCGCACCCCTGCTGCCCTACTACGGAAGCAAGGGGCTGGTCCGGACCGTGGACGGCATGGCGCCGATCGACGAGGTGACGGCGGCGATCGGCCGCGCCTTGGGCGGGGCCGCCTGATTGACAATGTAGTTTCGCCGCTTATGATCCCGGCGCTTCGACACCCGGCAGGCTGCCTGCGCCTGTCGGGCGCGCCGCATGTGGGGCGCTTTTCCAGGAGAGAGACGTGGCGCGTATAGCGGGTGTCAACATCCCGAGCCAGAAGCAGGTGTGGGTGGCGCTCACCTACATCTTCGGCATCGGGGCGCATAGCTCGCGGAAGCTCTTGGGCGAGATCAGCGTGCCGCTCGAGCGTCGGGTCAGCGAGCTGACCGACGCCGAGATCGCGCGCATCCGCGACAAGATCGACCGCGAGTACAAGGTCGAGGGCGATCTCCGGCGCGAGGTCGCGATGAACATCAAGCGGCTGATGGATCTCGGCTGCTATCGTGGTCTGCGGCACCGCAAGGGCCTGCCCGTGCGCGGTCAGCGTACCCACACCAACGCGCGCACGCGCAAGGGCCCGGCACGGGCCATCGCCGGCAAGAAGAAGGCGACGAAGAAGTAATGGCTACGGACAACACGCAGCGCATCAAGCGGCGCGAGCGCAAGAACATCACGTCGGGCGTCGCGCATGTGAATGCGACGTTCAACAACACCATGATCACGATCGCCGATGCGCAGGGCAACGTGATCGCCTGGGCCAGCGCCGGCTCGCAGGGGTTCAAGGGCTCGCGCAAGAGCACGCCCTTCGCCGCCCAGATCGCGGGCGAGCAGGCCGGACGCCGTGCGGCCGAGCACGGCATGAAGTCGCTGGAGGTTCAGGTCCGTGGCCCGGGCTCGGGCCGCGAGTCGGCGCTGCGGGCGCTGCAGTCGGTCGGCTTCACGATCACCTCGATCCGTGACGTCACGCCGATCCCGCACAATGGCTGCCGCCCGCGCAAGCGGCGCCGCGTCTAGCCCTCGGGGCGCCCGGCGCCCCCAACCAAGCGGTGAGAGAGGCCTCGGGTGCGCCAGCACCTGTGGGCCTCGTGCCGTTTCGGGTGTCGGGATTTTGGTTTGGTAATCGCTGGCGATTGCGAGGACGTTCCGTGATCCAGAAGAATTGGCAGGACCTCATCAAGCCGCAGCGCCTGGATGTTCAGCCCGGGCGGCGGCCGGATCGTGAGGCCACCATCGTGGTGGAGCCCTTGGAGCGCGGGTTCGGCATCACGCTCGGCAATGCGCTGCGTCGAGTGCTCCTGTCGTCGCTCCAGGGTGCGGCCATCACCCAGGTCCAGATCGATGGCGTGCTGCATGAGTTCTCCTCGATCGCCGGCGTGCGCGAGGACGTGACCGACATCGTCCTCAATCTGAAGGCGCTCGGCCTGCGCATGCACAGCGACACGCCGAAGCGGATGCATCTCAAGGTCGAGGGTCCGGCGATCGTCACCGCCGGCATGATCGAGGTCGGCCACGACATCGAGATCATGGATCCCGACCATGTCATCTGCCACGTCGACAAGGGCGGCAAGCTGTCGATGGAGATGACGGTGCAGGCCGGCAAGGGCTATGTCCCGGCCTCGCTGAACAAGAGCGAGGATGCGCCGATCGGCCTGATCGCCATCGACGCGATCTACAGCCCGGTGCGCAAGGTCGCCTACAAGGTCGACAATGCCCGCGTCGGCCAGCAGACCGACTATGACCGGCTGACGATCCAGGTCGAGACCGACGGCTCGGTGATGCCCGACGACGCGGTGGGCCTGGCCGCGCGCATCCTGCAGGATCAGCTGCAGCTGTTCGTGAACTTCGAGGAGCCGCACCACGCCCTGCCGCAGGAGCGGCGGCCGGAGCTGCCGTTCAACCCGAACCTGCTGCGCAAGGTGGACGAGCTCGAGCTGTCGGTCCGCTCGGCGAACTGCCTGAAGAACGACAACATCGTCTACATCGGCGACCTGGTCCAGAAGACCGAGGCCGAGATGCTGCGCACCCCGAACTTCGGCCGCAAGTCCTTGAACGAGATCAAGGAGGTGCTGACCCAGATGGGCCTGCATCTCGGCATGGAGGTCGGCGGCTGGCCGCCGGAGAACATCGAGGAGCTCGCCCGCAAGGTCGAGGAGCCCTACTAGGCACGAGGCGAGCCGGGCTGCAGGCCACGGCCGAGGGAGTAGAATCATGCGTCACGGCAAGAGCGGCCGTCGCTTCAATCGTACCGTTTCGCACCGCAAGGCGATGTTCGCGAACCTCGCCCAGGCGCTGGTCAAGCACGAGCAGATCATCACCACCCTGCCGAAGGCCAAGGACCTGCGGCCGGTGGTCGAGAAGCTGATCACGCTCGGCAAGCGCGGCGACCTGCATGCGCGGCGCCTGCTGATCGCCCGCACGCGCTCGGAGGTCACCGCGGCGAAGCTGATCGACGTCCTGGGCAAGCGCTACCAGGAGCGCGCCGGCGGCTACATCCGGGTGCTCAAGGCCGGCTACCGGCACGGCGACAACGCGCCGATGGCGGTGATCGAGCTGGTCGACCGCGACGTCGACGCCAAGGGCAAGGACAGCGGGCCGGTCGAGGTGCACGACGAGGCCGAGCTCCAGGCCGCGGCCTGACGCAGCCGGGCCATGCATGGGCAGGGGGGCGCTTCGGCGCCCCCTTTGCGTTGCGGCCTCGCGATCTCACGGCTGGCGCGCGTGATCCGCGGCGTCGGCTGAGGGCCGATTGCGGTATTGCAGCGCCACCCGCACGCCCTTGAAGGAGCGCAGGAGGGTGAACACCAGCACCAGGCTGAGCGGCACCCAGATCGCGAACTGGACCCAGGCGGGCGGGGCGTAGCGGATCTCGAGCAGCAGCGCCCCGAACACGTTGAGAAAGCCGACGACGAGGATGAGGAACGCCGCCGGGCCGTCGTCCTGCTCGAATCCGGACAGGTCCACGCCGCACGCCTCGCAGGGCGAGCGCAGCGCCAGGTAGCCGCGGAACAGGCGGCCGCGGCCGCAGGAAGGGCAGCGGCAGGTCAGCCCAGCCCAAAGGGCCGATGGCTGCCGGGCGACGATGGCTACTCGGCGGCCAGGGCCGGGCGCGCCTGGCGGGCGAGCCAGACCGCCTCGGCCCCGCGCGCTTCCGCGTAGTCGTGCTGGTAGGTCAGGCCCATCTCGACCTCGGCGTGGGACCAGCGGTCCCCCAGCCGCTCGGGGCGCACCTCGAAGGCGTCGAACCCGCACTGGCGCATGAACTGGTAGCGGTCGATCTGCACGTCGCCGATCGCCCGCACTTCGCCTGCGAAGCCGTAGCGCTCGCGCAGGATGCGCGCCGTGCTGAAGGCGCGCCCGTCGGCGAAGCTCGGGAAAGCCAGCGCCACCAGGCCCAGCCGCGGCAACCACGGCTCGATCTGCTCGACCCGTTCGCCCGGCTCCAGCCGCACACCCAGCCCGCCCGAATGGCTCGCGAGGCTCTCGGCCTCGGCGAGCAGGCGCT
>JBGAKU010000117.1:0-16139 GCA_044224255.1 Geminicoccaceae bacterium | reverse complement strand
GTCGTGGCGGTCGCGGCCGACCCCATCGGCGCCGCCGCCTGGGCGCCGTGGTCCGGCCTGATCGCGCTCGCTCTGTCCCTGCCGCTCCTGGTCGTGCGGCCGGACCTGGGAGCACCCTTCCTCTACTCGCTCCAGCTTGCCGTCGTGCTGCTCATCCTGCTGCTGACCCGGTTCCCCCGCCTGCTCTGCCGGCTGGCCCCGGCACGCGACCGGCGGCGGGCCGCGCGGCGGCTGGCGCGGGATCAGTTCTTCGAGCTCGGGCTGCACCTCACCTCGGCTCGCACGGGCGTGATGCTCTTCGTCTCGCCCCACGACCGTTATGTCGAGGTGGTCGCCGATGCCGGCGTACCGGGTCCGCTGCCGGATGCGGCGTGGGAGCCATGCGTCGACGCCGTGCGGGCCGGGGCGCGCGAGCGGCGTCTCGCCGACGGGCTCGAGCGGGCTCTGGGGCTGTTGGGTGCCGAGCTGCGCGAGCGGCTGCCGGGCGTCGAACGCGATCGCAACGAGCTGCCCAACCGGCCTGTCGTACTCTGACCGGCGGAGGCGGGCTCAGCCGGACAGCAGGAGTCCGTCGAGCACGCGGCTCACCGTGACGCTGAGCAGGAGGTCGATCACGACCAGCCCCGCCGCGATGCCGCTGGTCGTGGCGAGCGCGCTGCGAATGACGAACCACTGGTAGATCAGGATCATCAGCGTGGCGGTGAGCAGGGCCGTGGTGCGCATGGATGCAGGCATCACCAGCCCCAGGATGACCACGGCCGTGTAGAGCGCCACCTGGATCACGGTCGACCAGTTGTTGGCGACGATCAGCGGCACGTAACGCTCGGACAGGCCGAGCAGGCGGGTCAGCGGGATGGCAGCGAGTGGGAACGCCATCCAGCCGATGACATAGCCGAGCCCCTCGACAAACGCGGTCGCCCAGGGCTCGCTCGGCCAGCCGGCCAAATGGTACTGGTCGAGCAGGACCAGGACATAGGCCGGGGCCACCACCAGGGCCGCCGCGAACGACTTCCAGAAGCCGTCCACCGACAGCTCGAAGCGGCCGATGGCGCTCGCGTCGCCGCGCGCCAGTCGCCAGGCCGCGTCGACCGCGCGGACGACCTCCGGCCAAGTCGGCATCAGTTGCCGAGGAAGCGCCGCAGGAAGCGAAGATAGATCCGCGTCAGCCCCTCGATGTCCGACACCGCCACATGCTCATCGCTCTGGTGCATGGTCGTGCCGACCAGCCCGAACTCAGCCACGGGGCAATGGGACGGGAAGAACCGGGCGTCGGAGGTGCCGCCCGTGGTCGAGAGCTGCGGCCGCAGCCCGGTCTCGGCCTCGACGCTGTCGGCCAGGGCTTCGCTGAACTCGCCCGGTTCGGTGACGAAGGCCTCGGCGTTGCCCACGACCGTCAGCTCGTGATCGGGCGCAAGCGGCGCGATCTGAGCGCGCAGCCACGCCTCGAGGCTGTCCCTGCTGTGCAGGTCGTTGAAGCGGATGTTGAACCGTGCGGTCGCCTCGCCGGGGATCACGTTGCCGGCCGGGTTGCCGATGTCGATCGAGGTGACCTGCAGGTTGGAGGGCTGGAACCACTCCGTGCCCTCGTCGAGCGGCGTCGCGATCAGATGATCCAGCACGCTCACCAAGCGATGGGCGGCATTGTCGGCGCGGTGCGGATAGGCGGTATGCCCCTGTCGACCCCGGACGGTGAGGCTACAGCTCACCGAGCCGCGGCGCCCGATCTTGGCCGTGTCGCCCAGCCGCTCGACGCTGGTGGGCTCGCCGACCAGGCAGGCGTCGAAGCGCTCGCCCTGCTCGAGCGCCCAGGCGAGCAGCTTCGCCGTGCCGTTGACGGCGTCCTTCTCCTCGTCGCCGGTGATCAGCAGGCTGACCCGTCCCTGCGCCGGCCAGCCCTCCGCCGCGAGCCTGGCCGCCGCGGCCGCGAACGCGCCGACGCCGGACTTCATGTCCGCGGCACCGCGGCCATAGAGCCGGCCGCCCTCGATCAGGCCGCTGAACGGATCGTGCGCCCAACCCTCCCGTGCGCCGGGCGGCACCACGTCGACATGGCCGGCGAAGGCGAGATGCCGCCCGCCCGCGCCGATCGTCGCCATCAGATTCTCGACCGGATAGCTGCCGCCGCCCTCGAAGCGGACGCGCCGGCAGGTGAAGCCCAACGGGGCCAGCACCGTTTCGAGCAGGTCGAGGGCGCTGCCGACGTCCGGCGTGACGGTCGGGCAGCGGACGAGCGCCTGGCTCAGCGCGACAGGATCCGTGGCGTCCATCAGTCGCGCAGCAGCTCGTTGATCGAGGTCTTGGCACGCGTGCCCTCGTCGACCCGCTTGACGATCACGGCGCAATAGAGGTTCGGCCCCGGGCTGCCGTCCGGCAAGGGCTTGCCCGGCAGGGTGCCGGACACGACCACCGAATAGGGCGGCACACGACCCTGGAACACCTCGCCGGTGGCACGGTCGACGATCTTGGTCGAGGCGCC
The DNA here is from genome assembly GCA_044224255.1 of Geminicoccaceae bacterium. Taxonomy (GTDB): domain Bacteria; phylum Pseudomonadota; class Alphaproteobacteria; order Geminicoccales; family Geminicoccaceae; genus Benzoatithermus. The sequence goes on along the minus strand of JBGAKU010000117.1, from coordinate 13,663 downwards.
GAGATAGACGCCCATCGACAGGACCGAGCCGCGCTCCACCAGGACCCCCTCGGCCACCTCCGCCCGCGCGCCGATGAAGCAGTCGTCCTCGATCACCACCGGCCCCGCCTGCAGCGGCTCCAACACGCCGCCGATCCCGGCCCCGCCGGAGATGTGGCAGTTCTTGCCGATCTGCGCGCAGGAGCCGACCGTCGCCCAGGTGTCGACCATCGTGCTGCGGTCGACATAGGCGCCGAGATTGACGAAGCTCGGCATCAGCACCACGCCCGGGGCGATGTAGGCCGAGCGGCGCACGATGCAGCCGGGCACCGCGCGGAAGCCCGCCTCGCGGAAGCGGTTCTCGCCCCAACCCTCGAACTTGGAGGGGACCTTGTCCCACCAGGTGGCGCCGCCGGGGCCGCCGCCGATCACGCCCATGTCGTTGAGGCGGAAGGAGAGCAGGACCGCCTTCTTCAGCCACTGGTTGACCGTCCAGCCGCCCTCCCCCTTCTCGGCGACACGCGCCTCGCCGCGGTCCAGAAGGTCGAGCGCGGCCTCGACCGCGTCGCGCACCTCGCCCTGCGTGTCGAATCCGATCCGCTCGCGGTCCGCGAAGGCGGCCTCGATGATGCCTGCCAGCTTGTCCTGCTGCATGATCCTGCCCCTAGAACGCCGGCTCGCGTATCGCAGCCGTTCTCGCAGTGTCAACTGCCCACCCTTGCCCAGGCGTAGCACGGTTCCTATCGTCCGGCTGTCGATTACCGACGGGCCATGCTCCATGACCTCAGCCACCGACCGCTCGCCCGATGCTTTCCTGGCCCGCTGCGCCGAGACCATCGGCGCGGAGCGCGTCCTCCGGGCCGATGCCGACCGCGCCCCCTACGAGGTCGACTTCTGGCGCCACATCGACGGGGTGGCCGCGGCCGTGCTGCGGCCACGTACGACCGAGGAGGTTGCGGCGCTGGTGCGCCTCGCCGCCGAGGCCAGCGTGGCGCTGGTCCCCCAGGGCGGCAATACCGGCCTCGTCGGCGGCGGCATTCCCGACCGGACGGGCCGCCAGGTGATCTTGAGCACTGCCGGCCTCGACCGCGTCCGTGGCGTCGACGAGCGCGGCGAGTGGCTGGTGGCCGAGGCCGGCTGCACGCTGACCGCGGTGCAGGCGGCGGCCGAGGCGGCGGGCCGACTGTTCCCGCTCAGCCTCGGCAGCGAAGGCACCTGCCAGATCGGCGGCAATCTCTCGACCAACGCCGGCGGCGTCAGCGTGATCCGCTACGGCATGGCGCGCGATCTGGCCCTTGGGCTCGAGGTCGTGCTCCCCGACGGCCGGGTCTGGAACGGCCTGCGCACGCTGCGCAAGGACAATACCGGCTACGATCTGAAGCAGCTCTTTCTGGGTGCCGAGGGCAGCCTGGGCATCATCACCGCCGCCTCGTTGCGCCTGTTCGCGCGGCCCCGCGAGCGGGTTACCCTGTTCGCCGGGATTGCCTCGCCCGAGGTGGCGGTCGCGCTGCTGGCCAACGCCAAGGACCGCTTCGCCGAGCTGATCTCGAGCTTCGAGCTGATGGCCGGCGGCTGCGTCGACGCGGCCGCGGCGCATCTGGAGGGGGTGCGCAACCCGCTGGAGTCGCGGACGCCCTGGTACCTGCTCGTCGAGCTCGCCTGGTCCCTGCCCGATGGCCTCGCCGCTGCCGCCGAGGCGTGGCTCACCGAGGCATTCGAGGCCGAGCTGATCCTGGACGCCACCATCGCCGCCAGCGAGATGCAGCGCCGGATGCTGTGGCGCATGCGCGAGGAGCTGAGCCCGGCCATGCGCGTCGAGGGCCAGATCATCCGCAACGACATCTCGGTGCCGGTCGGCCGGCTGCCCGAGCTGATCGAGCGCGGCGGACCGCTGATCGCGTCGCTGGCCCCCGAAGGCCGGCTGCTGCCCTTCGGCCATGTCGGCGACGGCAATCTCCACCGTCTGCGACCTCGTCCAGGACCTGGGCGGCTCGATCAGCGCCGAGCACGGCATCGGCCGCCTCAAGGCCGAGGAACTGGCGACGCGCAAGAGCCCGCTCGAGATCGAGCTGATGCGACGGCTCAAGGATGCGCTCGATCCGGCCGGCATCCTCAATCCGGGCGTGATCCTGACATCAGAGGCGACGACCTAGATTGCTCCTTTGAGCCATCGCCCGGTCACCGTCGGCGAGGATTCTGCTGACGGTCGGGCCCATTCGGCGTAGATTGTCGTCGCAGCCTCAGGGAGGGCGCCCATGCCCGCTCCCAGCGTCGAGCGCAGGCTCGCAGCCGTCCTGGCCTCCGAGATGGTCGGCTACACAGGGCTGATCGAGCAGGAACGCCCCGCCAGGGGTCAGCAAGATGCATGATCAATGGCTCTTCAAGAGCGAAACCTACGACAACTGCAACTGCGCGATGAATTGCGGTTGCCAGTTCAACCTACCCAGCACACATGGCTATTGCCAGTCGGCCTTTATTGGCAACATTGTCAAAGGCCACTTCAATAGCGCGCCGCTTGATGGTCTCAATTGGGCGGCACTTTATAAGTGGCCCGGCGAAATTGCAGAGGGAAAGGGCAAGCGTCAAATTATCATCGACAAACGTGCAGCTCAGCCTCAGCGAAGCGCGCTTGAGACCATCATTTCAGGCAGCGCATGCCAGCCCTTGAGCAATCTCTTCTCGGTCTTCGCTTCAACATGCTCGGAATTCTGCGAGACGTTGTTCTTGCAAATTGATCTCGATGCGGATTTGGAAGCACGAACCGCAAGGGTCGAGATACCAGGCATCTTGAAGAGCAGCGCCAATCCGAAGATCAACGAATTCACCGGTGAGCCCTTCCACATCGCGCTGGCGCGCCCCAGCGGCAGTTTCGAGTTCACCTATGCGGAACTCGGGCTGGGTACGAGCTCGGTGACGGGCGACATGGCGATGGCGTTCGCGGATAGCTGGGCGCATTTCTGCATCCATCATTTCAATCAGGATGGGTTGGTCCGAGAACGACCGAGGATTACGGCTTGGCTCGGCTCGTGACCCACTGGCCGAGGTGCAGGCGTTGGCGGATGAAGCCAGCCAGCGCTCTTCGGTGCTTCGTTCGAGTGAACGGCGCTCCTCGCCCCAAGACGGGAAGTTGGGAGGTCTCCTCAAAGATGCACGGTCAGGTGCTCGCTGCCCCATTTGGCCGTGAGGCTCGGCAGGTGGCTAGCCCGTCCTAGCCCTATCGGGCTCGTGCGCCGGCTGGAACCCTTGCCGGGTCGCAGGTGTTCCCTTCCCCTTCTCCCATGGGAGGACGAACCATGAATGGTGTGGTCACGCCCGCCATCTCGTTCGCTCGGGCCGCGACATTGGCGTTGGTCATGATCTCGCCAGTATCCGCCACCACCGGCGACACGCTGCGCGTCGTGGGCGAGCGCGTGAATCTGCGAGCGGGGCCGTCCGACGACGCCAATGTCCGCTCGCAGATATTGCAGGGCGAGCAGGTGCTGGAGCTGCGGCGCGATGGGAACTGGTATGGCGTGCGCGTGCTGCGGACCGGCGAGGAAGGTTGGATGTTCGGCAACCTGCTCGAGCCGCTGACCCCCACGACACTTGTGCCCCAGCCGGTCCGGATCCCTTCCGCCGGGTTCGGGGAGCTCGCACCGGATTTCGACCGCCTGCTCGGCAATCTCGCCCAGCGCTATGGCTTCCCGCTGTTCGAGTCCGTGCGCCAGGAAGGGGACAACGAGCTGCGGCTCACCCTCTCGCCGCAGTGGCTGCGCGCGGGCTCGGCCGACGAGCATCTCCTCGCCGCGGCCGCAGCCTACGAGATGTGGAAGAACCACCAGAACGGCGCCCCGGTCGTGGTCGAGATGGTGGAGCCGGGCGGCAAGCGCTACCTGACCATCGACGACGCACGCAAGGACGGCCCGCTGCTGACCGTCGTCGCCGACTGAGGGCTGCCGTCGCCGCAGCCCGCTTCCTGCCGGCCCGGCGATCTGCTTGAACGGCGGCCGCAGCACCGGGAGCAGGCGATGCAGGTTTTTGTCCCGCCGTTGGACGACATCCGTTTCGTCATGGAACAGGTCGCGGGCGGCGGCGAGCTCGCCTCCTGGCCGGGCTTCGAGCACTGTACCGCCGACCTGCGCGACGCCGTGATCGGCGAGGCCGGGCGGTTCGCCGCCGGCGAATTGGCGCCCCTGAACGCCTCCGGCGACGTCGAGGGGGCCGTGGTCGAGAACGGCGTCGTGCGAACGGCGAGCGGCTTCCAGGCAGCATACCGCGCCTTCGCCGAATCCGGCTGGGTCGGGCTCGCCGCACCGGAGTCGCTGGGCGGCCAGGGCCTGCCCTGGCTGTGGAACACCGCCGCCAACGAGCTGTGGGCGGCCGCCAATGTCTCGTTCCAGCTCTGCCCACTGCTCACCCAGGCCGTCATCGACGCCATCCACCACCATGGCAGCGCCGAGCAGCAGCGCGTCTATGGCGAGCCCCTGGCGACCGGCCGCTGGACCGGGGCGATGTGCCTGACCGAGCCCCAGGCCGGCTCCGACGTCGGTGCCTTGCGCACCCGCGCCGTGCCCGAGGGCGATCGCTATCGGATCTTCGGCACCAAGGTGTTCATCACCTATGGCGAGCACGATCTGGCCGAGAACATCGTCCATCTCGTCCTGGCGCGGATCGAGGGCGCACCCCCGGGCAGCAAGGGTCTGTCGCTGTTCATCGTCCCCAAGTTCCTGCCACGCGAGGACGGGACGCCGGGGCCGCGCAACGACCTGCGCTGCGTCTCGCTCGAGCACAAGCTTGGCGTGCGGGCGAGCCCGACCTGCGTCATGGCCTATGGCGACGACGAGGGGGCGATCGGCTGGCTGATCGGCGCGCCGGGCGACGGCATGCGCTGCATGTTCACGGTGATGAACAACGCCCGTCTCGCCGTCGGCCATCAGGGCCTCGGCGTCGCCGAGCGCGCCTTCCAGCAGGCGCTCGCCTATGCCCGCGAGCGGGTGCAGGGCGGGGTGCCGATCATCGAGCACCCCGACGTGCGCCGGATGCTCCTGACGATGCGGGCCCAGATCGCGGCCATGCGCGCCCTCGCCTATTGGACCGCGGCCTGGATGGATCGTAGCGAGCGTCACCCCGAGCCGGCCGAGCGCCGGCGCGGCGCCGACCGCGTCGCCCTGCTCACCCCGATGGTCAAGGCCTGGTGCACCGACCTTGCGGTCGAGATCGCCAGCATGGGCATCCAGGTCCATGGCGGGATGGGCTTCATCGAGGAGACCGGTGCCGCCCAGCATCTGCGCGACGCCCGCATCCTGCCGATCTACGAGGGCACCAACGGTATCCAGGCGCTCGACCTGGTCGGCCGCAAGCTGCAGCTCGACGGCGGCGAGCTGCCCTGGAGCCTGCTGAACGAGCTACGCGCCGAGGTTGCCGGAGTGCCGGACGAGCTGGCGCCGCCGCTGCACGCCGCGCTGGTCACCGTCGAGCGGACGACCGGATGGCTCCAGGCGGCCGGCCCCGACGATCGCGCCGCCGGCGCCGCTGCCTATCTGCGGCTCTTTGCCACGACCGTCGGCGGCGTCCTCCTGGCCCGCGGTGCCCTGGCGGCCGAGGGCTCGGCCGGGGCGGACTGGCCAGCGCTTGCCCGCTTCTACCTTACGGCGCTCCTGCCTCCGGCGCTGGCACTCGAGACTCCCGCCACCGCGGGTGCCGCCATGCTCGACGCCGCACTTCCCGCCGGGTGAGCCTGCGTCAACGGCGACCGCTCAAGACCGGTCGCGGCCATGCTACGACTTCACGTGAAAGTGAGTGTCCGGCGGCATGGCCGGCAGAGAGACGTGGAGCGGGGAATGTTCGAGCGGCACGCGGCAGCGGTTGCGCTGGCAGCGATGATGTGGGTCGGCGCGGCAAGCGCCCAGGACTTTGCAGGCGGCGTTCAGGTCGGGACCGGAAAGCTCGAGGATCCCAAGCAGGCCGGCGATTTCATGCTGCGTCTGCGCGGCCTCGCGATCGTGCCCAACGAGAGCAGCCACATCAACGCCATCGGCGGCGATGTCGAGATCTCGAACGAGTACACGCCCGAGGTCGATTTCACCTACTTCCTCACCGGGCACGTCGCGTTCGAGCTGATCGCGGCCACCGCGCGTCACAATGTGCGAGCCAAGGACACGGCGCTCGGCGATCTCGATCTCGGCAAGGTCAGCCATCTGCCGCCGACGCTGCTGCTGCAGTGGCATGTGGCGCCCGACTACTTCATCAGCCCCTATCTCGGCGCGGGCATCAACTACACCGTCTTCTACGACGCGGACGCCGGGCCCGACATCGACAGCATCAACTACGACAACAGCTGGGGCTGGGCCCTGCAGGCCGGAACCGACATCTTCCTCTACAAGAACTTCTTCTTGAACATCGACCTCAAGTACATCCGCATGGAGACCAAGGCCGAGATCAACAACTCGTTCCATGCGCGGACGGACATCGACCCGCTGCTCTTCGGCGTCGGTATCGGCTACAAGTTCTGAGGCCGGCGCGGCTCAGGGCCCGCTGTCCGGCTCGGGTGGCTCGACCGCGCCCGCGCGTTGGAGCTGCCGCGCGACGGTCCAGCACAAGAGCGCCCAGCAGGAGCCCAGGGTCCAGCCGGCCAGCACGTCGGTCGGCCAGTGCACGCCGAGATAGAGTCGCGAGACGCCGATCATCAGCGTAAGCAGCACCGCCACCGACATGAAATAGATCTTCAGCCGCCGCGCCCGCTGGAACCGCGCCAGCAGCGCTCCGAGCGTCAGATAAGTGGCCGCGGCTCCGGTGGCATGGCCGCTCGGGAAGCTCGCCGTGTAGACCGGCATGCCGTGCGGGAACAGCTCCGGCCGCGGCCGCTCGATCCCCGCCTTGATCGCGAAGCTGAGCAGCACCGCCCCCAGGATCGAGGCCAGCAGCAGCAGGGCGGCATGCCGCTTGCCCGACATCAGCAGATAGCCGGCCGCCGCCAGCGTCACCATGGTGATGATCGTCGTCCCGCCCAGCGCGGTGACGTCGCGCACCGCCGATTCCAGCCATTCCGGCCCGAGCGGCTCGGCCGGATTGCCCGGCTCACGGAACAGCAGCAGGATCGCCCGGTCGAGCCGGAACTGCTCGCCTTCCCGGATCTCGTCGGTGAGACCGAGGAACAGCCAGAGACCGCCGGCGATCACCAGCAGGGAGACGAGGACACGCCGCTCCAGGACGGGGGCAAGGGCCCCTTGCCAGCCGGCGAGGTAGCTCATTCCAATCTATCCGATTTCGAGCGCCGCAAAAGGATCACCCGGAACTAGCATCCATCGGTTCGGACGACACGGTCGCCGTCATGCTCGCTAGCCTGAACTGAAGTCGAGAAAGCCCTTCCTCCGCAATCGGCAGCCAATGATCCGCTCCGCTATCTCGGTAGGCCTCAACCGCACCGGCCATACACTCAAAGGCGTCCGTAAGGATGACCGCGCTGCCGCTGCGCTCCCCGAGACGCTCCAGCGCGCATGCGAGCGCGAAATTGCTTTCCGCCCAGCTCAACGGCACTCGCTGTCGGATGCGTTCTTTCAATGCAGCTCTATAGGCACTGACCGCCTCCTCAAGCCGTGCGGTGCCGCCCTCCCGGTCGCCCAGGCCCTTCAGCGCGTTGCCAAGACAGTGCTGGGTCGTCGCCCAATCTAGCGGCACCCGATCGCGCGTCCACTCCTGCATCGCGGCGTGACATGCAGCAACCGCCTCTTCCAGACGCGCAGTGCTCCTTTCCCGCTCACCGAGCGTACAGAGTGCATTTGCAAGATTGCTCTTTGCGGTCGCCCACAGCAGCGGCACGCGCTCGCGTGTCCATTCCTCCAGCACGGTGCGGAATGCATCAACCGCCCGCTCAAGACGCTCCGTACCAGTTTCTCGCTCGCCCAAAATCCAGAGTGCGTTGCCTAAATTGTTCTGCGAAGTCGCCCAATCCAACGGCGCGCGCTCTCGCCTCCGCTCCTTCAGAGCGGCGCAGTGAGCTGCCACTGCCTCCTCCAACCGCACGGTTCCGATTTCCCGTGCTCCAAGTGTCTGGAGCGCATTGGCAAGGTTGTTCTGGGTCGCGGCCCATTCCAGCGGCGCCCGGTCACGGGTCCATTCCTCCAGCGAGGCACGGTAGGCGGTGACCGCCTCCTCCAGCCGCGCAGTTCCACTCTCCCGGCCGCCTAGCGTCGAAAGCGCGTTGCCGAGATTGTTCTGGATCGTCGCCCACTCGTCTGGGCGGTCCGCCCGGGAAACCTGATCCAAAGCGGTCCGGTAGCGGGCAATCGACAGTCGCAGCGCTTCGTTGTCGCCACGCTCATGCCCGTGATCCTCGAGGTTTGACGCCTCCTCCAGCAGGTATCGCCAAGTCGCCTTGTCCCCGAGGGGCGCCACGATCCTGGCGGCCTCACTGAAGTGTGCAGCAGCGTCGAGATAATCCAGCCTCGACTGCGCGAGCTGACCCAGCGCCGCCTCGGCCTCGGCAGCATCGAACAGATCGCGCGCCACCGCCTCCCTCATGCGTTCTACGGCCTCCTGTCGCTTCGATGCCCCAGCACGCTTCAAGTCCCGTTTCTGCTCCAGGAGCAATCGAGCCCGCCCGTCGTCGCCGGCCGCCAAAGCGGCAGCGAGATCGCGCTCCAGTCCCTCGGAGGTCGCATCAGCCTCATCCACGCGCTCGGTCTGGCGCGTCAGCAGCTCGTGCCGCTCGCTGGCCAGCCGTGCCACCTTGGCGGGCAGCGCTTCCGGCGGGAACTTGCCGAGATGCGGTGCCAAGGCCGCGAGCACGGCGCGCACGATACCTTCGGTCGTGCCGAGTCGGCCGCTGAGACTGACGATCTGTTCGCGCTGCTCTGCATTCTGGCGCTCGAGCGGTGCTGTCGAGGCGGCAATCAGCGCTGGGAGCTCCTTGAGCGAGATTCCGATGTACTGGTCGCGGCCAGCGGCCAAGCCGCCATGCACGGCCTCGACCGAGAGCTCCCTATCGAGCACGGTGACGGCCCCGCTTCAGGCTGCGGTGGGTCGGTGATGCTCCGACGAACTGGTCGCGGCCGGCGGCCATACCACCATGGGTTGCGATGACCTTGACTCGCGGCTCCGGTCCCTTCCTTCGCTCGGCAAGGAACCTCACAACCGTCCACACGCCGCCCGCCACGACAATGATCCCGCCGCCTATCCACGCCAGCGTGTTCCGGTTGTTCGGGTCGCTGAGGAAGGCCCAGATCTCACTCATGGCCTGCAACCCTCGATGCAATGGCCCAGAGTTTAGCAGAAGCCCAGTGATCGTCGAGCGCCTACCCCCGCCGCGTAACCTTCAGCGCCCGGTGGTCAAGATGCGCCTCGACCTCGGCCAGCTCGATCCCCTCGGCGGCCAGCCGCGCCAGGGTGAAATAGAGCGCGTCGGCCGCTTCCCAGATCACCTCGTCGCGGGTCGCGGCACGGGCCAGCTCGTCTGCCTCCTCCCGCAGCTTGGCACCCAGCAGCGCCGAGTCGGCGAACAGCCTGGCGGTGTAGCTGCCCTCCGGCGCGCGCTCACGGCGCTCGGCCAGCGTGCGGGCGAGCTTGCCGAGGCCCGTGTCCTCGCCCCAGCAGGAGCGGGTGTCGAGGTGGCAGAAGCCGGGGCCGTGTTGACGCACGACGAAGCGCGGGCCGTCGCGGTCGCAGTCGAGGTCGATGCGCAGCAGCTCCTGGGTAGCACCACTGGTCTCGCCCTTGACCCACAGGCCGCGCGAGCGGGACTGGTAGATGCCCATCCGCCGCCGCACCGCCTCGCGGATCGACTCCTGCGAGGAGTAGACCAGCCCCAGGCATACGCCGCGCTCGTCGACCACCACCGTCGGGTAGAGCCCGTCCGGCCGGTCGGTGACGAGCGGGGCCATGATCGCGTCGGCGAGGTCGAGCCGGCCGGTGTAGAGCGCCATGCCGACCTGGGCGTCGGCGCCGATCGCGTCGAGGGCGGCGATCTCCTCCGCCGTCGTCACGCCTCCGGCGATGGTGACCTTGCAGTCCTTGCCGGCCGCGTCGACCACGGCCTTGGCCAGCTCGAGATTGGTGCCGCCCATGCGGCCCTCGAGCTCGACGAAGGTGACCAGGAAGCCGCCGGCGTAGGGCTTCAGCTCGGCGATCCGCTCCAGGATGCCGCGGCCCGTCCCTTCCTGCCAGCCCTCGACCACCACCTCGCCGTGGCGCGCGTCGAGGGCGGCGATCACCCGCTCGCGTGGCAGCCGCGACAGGATCTCGGGCTTGGCCGCCGTGCCGAGGATCACCTTGCGGGCACCCTGGTCGAGCCAGCGCACTGCCGTCTCGACATCGCGGATGCCGCCGCCGACCCGGCAGGCGAAGCGCGGCAGCAGGCCCTCGATCAGGCCGGCGTTGCTGCCCTTGCGCATGGCGGCGTCGAGGTCGATCACCGCGATCTCGCCGGCGAGCGAGAACCGCTCGGCGATCGGCGCGGGATCACCGGCGTCGATCGCCTTCTCGGCGCCGCCGACGAGCTGGACGGTCTGGCCGCCCTGGAGGTCGATGCTGGGGACGATCACGGCCGGACCCTGATCCCGTGCTCCTGGAGGTAGAGCTTGACGTCGTCCGGCGTGGTGTCGCCGTCGTGGAAGATCGAGGCCGCGAGCACCGCATCGGCGCCCGCCGCGAACGCCGCCTGGATATGCTCGGCGGAATCCGCCCCGCCCGAGGCGATCACCGGCACGTGCACCGCGTGGGCCACGGCCCCGGTCAGCGCCAGGTCATAGCCCGAGCGCGTCCCGTCCCGGTCCCAGGAGGTCAGCAGCACCTCGCCCGCACCGCGCCGCTCGGCCTCGCGCGCCCATTCGATCGCGTCGATGCCGGTACCCTCGCGGCCGCCCTTGACCAGGACCTCGAACCGGCCGTCGCGCTGGGCGGCGTCGATCGCGATCACGCAGCACTGCCGCCCGAACCGTTCGGCGATGCCGGTCAGGATCTCGGGCCGCTCGACCGCCGCGGTGTTGACCGAGACCTTGTCCGCACCGGCCTCGAGCAGATGCCAGGCGTCGTCGACCGTGCGCACCCCGCCGCCGACGGTGAGCGGGATCGACAGCACCTCGCGCACCCGGCGGATGGTCTCGTGCTGATGGCCCCTGCCCTCCGGCGTCGCCGAGACGTCGAGAATGACGATCTCGTCCGCCCCGGTGTCCTGATAGAGCCGCGCCCGCTCGGCCGGGTCGCCGGCATCGCGCAGCCCCTGGAAGCGCACGCCCTTGACCACGCGGCCGTGGCTGACGTCGAGGCAGGGGATGATCCGCGCCGCCAACATCAGCCGAGCTCCAGAAAGCGCGACAGCAGCGCCTCGCCGTAGGCGCCCGACAGCTCTGGATGGAACTGGCAGGTCACGACGTTGCCGCGCTCCATCGCCGCCACGTAGCGGCCGCCGTGCGTTGCCCAGGCCACCGTCCATCCAGGTGCCTCGGTCGCCCGATAGCTGTTGGCAAAGTAGGCCCAGCCGTCCTCGATCAGGTTGGCGTCCTCGCCCGCCTGGACCGCGTTCCAGCCGAACTGCGGCACCCGCACGTCACCCTCGAACCGGCCGACATGCCCCGGCACGACGCCGAGCCCCCGCGCGCCCGGGCTCTCGTCGCTGGTCTCGAACAGGAGCTGGTGCCCGACGCAGATCGCCATGGTCGGCCGGTCGGCCGCGATCCGCTCGCGCAGCACGCCGTCGAGCCCGAGCTCGACCAGCCGCGCCATCGAGGCGCCGAAAGCACCCACGCCCGGCAGCATGACGTGCGAGGCCCCCGCGATCGCGGCCCGCTCCTCGCTCACCCGCGGTGCCGCGCCGAGGCGTCGGAACGCCGCCAGCACCGAGGCGATGTTGGCGGTCCCGGTGGGGACGATGACGACCTCCGGGCCGCTCACAGCACGCCCTTGGTGCTCGGCACCTCGCCCGAGCCGTCCAGCGCCACGGCCTCGCGCAGGGCGAGCGCCAGCGCCTTGAACGCGGCCTCGGCGCGATGATGGTCGTTCGTGCCCTTGAGCACATCGACATGCAGGGTCATGCGCGCCGCGGTCGCGAGCGAGACGAAGACGTGGGTGAGGTTCTCGGTCGCGATCTCGCCGATCCGCTCGCGCCGGAAGCCCATCTCGACATGCGCCGAGGGCCGGCCGGAGAAGTCGACCACCACCCGCGCCAGCGCCTCGTCGAGCGGGGCGTAGGCGTGGGCGAAGCGCCGGATGCCGCGCCGCTCACCGAGCGCCTGGTCGAAGGCGGTGCCCAGCGCCAGCGCGCAGTCCTCGGCGGTGTGGTGATCGTCGACCTCGAGATCGCCGTCGCAGTCCAGCTCAAGATCGAACCGGCCGTGCTTGGCGAGTGCCGTCAGCATGTGGTCGAGGAAGCCCAGCCCGGTCTGCACCTCGGACCGGCCGGTCCCGTCCAGATCCAGCGAGAGCGTGATCTCGGTCTCGGCGGTGCGTCGCTCGACGCGGGCGGTGCGCGGGGTGTCGCTCACGGCACGATCTGCGCGATGCCGAAGACGACGATGTCCGTGCCGCCGGACTCCTTGATGGCGCGGATCAGCCCCGGCAGGTCGGCGCGCGGCACCGCGGCCTTCACCGCGAAGCCCGCCTCATGGTGCAGAGGTGCGATGGTCGGCTCGCGCATGCAGGGCAGGACGGCCACCACGGCCTCGAGCCGGTCGGACGGCACGTTGACCTCCAGCATCACGCGCTTCCTGGCATCGAGCACGGAGCGCACCAGCACGACGAAATGCTCGATCCGTGCGCGCTTGCCGGGATCGTCGAGCGAGCGCGGGCAGGCGTAGAGACGGGTCGAGGAGCGCATCAGCTCGTCGAAGATCAAGAGGCCATTGGCCTTCAGCGTGGCGCCGGTCGCGGTGTTGTCGACGACGCAGTCGGCGTCCTCGGGCGGGAACACCTCGGTGGCGCCGTAGGAGCGCACGATCCGACCGTCGAACGCACGCCGGTCGAGCCAAGCCCGCGTGATCCGCTCATACTCGGTCGCGACCACGAAGCCGGGTCGCGTGGGCCGCCCGTCTGTCAGGAAATCCGGGCCGGCCGCCGCCACGATCCGCACCGGGTCGAGTGCGGTGTCGACCAGCTCGACCAGCTCGGCCCCCTTCTCCGTCACCCAGTCGGCTCCCGCGAAGCCGAGATCGCGCGAGCCCAGATGCAGCATCTCGACGATGTTCTGCGGCTTGAGGATCTTGGTCTCGAAGCCTTCGAGCGAGATCGTCGGGCGGTAGCCGCGGCGATCGAAGGTGAGCCGGATGCCGGCATCGTTGAGCAGGCGCATGACGCCTTCCTCCATCCGGCCCTTGGGCAGGGCGAGATGGACGACGCCGTTGCGCGACGGTTCGGCGGGGGACATAGACGCTGGCAAGCCTCGGCCTGGAAGGGCAGCAACCCGCCGCGGCGGGCCTGCGCCGCGAGGCGGACGCATCCTATAGAGGACGCCGGCAGCGGCGTAAAGGCGGCGAGGTCCGCCCAACGGAAAGGTCAGGGAGCGCCATGGCGCGGCAGGCGGCGACGATCGGGATCGACATCGGCACCAGCGGTGCCAAGGGCGTGGTGCTGGCGGGCGACGGGACCGTGCTGGCGCGGGCCGAGGCGGGCTATCCCCTGCTCGCCCCCCGGCCGGGCTGGACCGAGCAGGAGCCGCTCGCCTGGTGGGAGGCGAGCATCGCCGTGCTGCGGGCGCTGGTGGCGGCGGCACCGGATG
>JBGAKU010000116.1:0-16264 GCA_044224255.1 Geminicoccaceae bacterium | reverse complement strand
CACCGTCGCCCTGCGACCAGTGGATGTCACCCATCGAGAGCCCGCCGCCCTTGACGTAGACCGGGAAGTAGACCCGCGAGCCGCGCGACAGGTTCTTGATGTCGCAATTGCCGCCATGCTCACGCGGCGGGACGGTGCGCCAGGCCACCTTCGCGGCCTCCTCGGCGGCAGCACCCTTCATCTGCCCCATGAGCGCATGCTCGAGCGTCGGCGGGGCGGCGAGCGGCGGCACCCGGTTCGGGTCGGTGGCGATCAGCGCCGCCTCGCGGCGGTTGGCCTCGGCCAGGAGCTTGTGGTCGGGCAGGCAGCCGATCAGGCCGGGATGGACCAGACCAGGATAGCGCACACCCGGCACGTGGCGCGAGGTGGCGTAGATGCCATGGATGTCCCAGCAGGACTTGCGCGCCTCGGGATAGTGCTCGGTCAGGAACCCGCCGCCGTTCTCCTTGGCGAAGATGCCGTTGAAACCCCACTCGGAGCCCGGGATGGCGCCCAGGTCGAGCAGGTCTACCACCAGCAGGTCGCCGGGCTCCGCACCCTCGACGCCGAATGGGCCGCTCAGATAGTGGACCTTAGTCAGCTTGACGTCGCGGACATCGTTGGCGCTGTCATTGTCGCCGATCTGGCCGCCGGTCCAATCGTAGCACTCGACCCGGAACACGTCGCCGGGCTTGAAGGTCTCGACGAACGGGATGTCGGGGTGCCAGCGATTGTGGGTCTTGATGGACTGCTGCTCGGGGGCCTTGCTCAACTCGACCTTGAAGGCCGTCTTCACCATGTCGGTTGCTCCCTGGTTGACCCCGTGCGCGACAGGCCACCGGCGCGGCCCGCGATCGCCAGCGGGACCGGAAAACGCTAGCTGGGCCATGTAACCAATTGACGGGTGCGACCGGGCGCTCGTGTAACTTTTTGTAAAGCGCGGTTGCCCGGCGGGGCCGAGGCTGGCCGTCAGCCGGAGATTCCGCTAGGCTCGACTACTGTGGAGCAGACCGGCATGCGGCCCTTGGCACCGACCATGCTCGATGCGGCGAAGGCCTCCAGGATCCTGGTGGTCGACGATGACCGGCGCCTGTGCGGCTTTCTCACCCGCTTCCTCGGCCGCGAGGGCTATGCCGCGGCTTCGGCCCATGACGGTCGCGCCATGCGGCGCGCCATTGCCGACAGCGCCTTCGACCTCGTCATTCTCGATCTCACATTCCCCACGGGCGAGGACGGGATGAGCCTCGCCCGCGGTCTGCGCGCCCAGTACGACGTCCCGCTGATCATGCTCTCGGGCAAGAGCGACACGATCGACAAGGTGGTCTGCCTCGAGCTGGGTGCCGACGACTACGTTACCAAGCCGTTCGAGCCGCGCGAGCTGCTCGCCCGTATCCGCACCGTGTTGCGGCGTGCAGCGGGCAGGGCCCGGTCCGATTGGACCGATGCTGCGGACGAGGACGGCGACACTTTTCGCTTCGGCGACTGGCGGCTCGATCTCGGACGCCGCGAGCTGACCGACGCCACGGGCGAGCCCGTGCGGCTGACCAGCCAGGAGTTCCAGCTGCTCGCAGCCCTGGCCTCGCGACCGGGCCGCGCGCTGTCGCGTGACCAGATCCTCGACCTGATCGCGAACCGGCGCTGGACCCCTTACGACCGCAGCATCGACGTCCTGATCGGCAAGCTCCGGCGCAAGCTCGGCGACGAGCCACGGGGAGGCAGGCTGATCAAGACCCTGCGCGGCGTCGGCTACATGTTCGCGCCCGCGCGGGGCTGAGCCTCGCGCTGCCGGTCGAGCGCTTGGCGCAGCGTCCGGGCGAGTTCCTCCGGCGCGAACGGCTTGCGCAAGATGGGCGCTGTGGCGAGGGCACCGGTGCGCACTGCCAGCGAGCCGGCCGCATAACCTGTGGTGAGCACGAGTGCGAGGTCCGGCCGCCGGGCCAGCGCCGCCTCGCCGAGCCGCGCGCCGTCCATGTCGCCGGGCAGGGCGATGTCGGTGAGCAGGACCTCGATCCGCGGGTCGTCGAGCCGCTCCAGCGCCGCGCGGGCGTCGGCCACATCGACGACGGCATAGCCGAGACGCATGAGCTGCCGCCGCAGCAGGAGCCGGACCTTGGGCTGGTCCTCGACCACGAGGACGCACTCGCCGTGTGCCTCCGGCGTTCTCTCGGTGGATGGGAGGCGGGCCGGGGCCGTCGTGATCCCGACGCTTGCGATCGGGAAGTAGAGCGTCACCGAGGTGCCGCGGCCCGGTGCGCTGTCGATCGCCAAATGTCCACCGGACTGATGGACGAAGCCATAGGCCATGCTGAGCCCGAGGCCGCTACCGGCACCGGCGGGCTTGGTGGTGAAGAAGGGCTGCACCGCGCGCTGCCGCACCTCCTCGCCCATCCCATGTCCGGTGTCGGAGACGGTCAGGGCGATGTAGCGACCGGGCTCGATCGCGTGGTCGGTACAGGCGAAGCCGGCATCCAGCTCGACCTCGCGGACCGAGATCGTCAGCGCGCCGCCATCCGGCATGGCGTCGCGAGCATTGAGCGCGAGGTTGAGCAGGCTTGCCTCCAGCTGGCTGCGGTCGACGTGCACCTGGCCGGGATCGGGGGTCAGCTCAAGCCGGATCGAGATGCGCTCGCCGAGGGTTCTGCCAAGGAGTCGTGAGATACCGAGGACCTGCTCGCGGAGGTCGGTGATCTCGGGGTGCAGGGGCTGACGCCGACCGAAGGCGAGGAGCCGACCGGTGAGCTCGACGCCGCTGCGCGTGGCATCCAGGGCGTCCTCGATCATCTCGAGCAGATCCGGTCGGGACTGGCACTGCTCCTCGATCAGCATCAGATTGCCCAGGACCACGGCCAGAAGATTGTTGAAGTCGTGCGCGACACCGCCCGTCAGGCTGCCGAGCGCCTCCATGCGCTGCGCCTGCCGTAGCCGCTCCTCCGCCTCGTGGCGCTCGGTCACGTCGGTGCCGATGGTCCCGATGCCGATCGGCCGGCCGGTCGAGTCGAGGACCGGGAAGCGGGTCACGAGCAGCCGCCGTGGGTTGCCGGAGCCGGGCATCAGATCGATCTCGCCGGTCACCGCCCGGCCCAGGTCGACCACAGTCGCGTCGGCCATGGCCTCGGGCTCGCTCCCCTCCCGAGCCGGGCCGAACCACTCCGCGAAGCGCTCATTGGCCAGCAGGTAGCTGCCTTGCAGGTCCTTGAGCGCGATGGCCGAGGGCGAGTTCTGCACGACGTCGCGCAGGCGCTGCTCGCTGCGGGCGAGATCCTCCCTGGCCCGAGCCGCCCGCATGACCTCCGAGCCGAACGAGGCGAGGATCAGACCGACCTCCGCGTCTTGGCGGGAGAACGGCGTGGCCCCATTCCGGCGAAGCGCTATGGCGGCCAGCACGCCCGCATCGTCCCTCTCGACCGGGAAAGCGAGCAGCGGACCCTGGGCCGAGGGGCCGTCTGCCGGCCAGTCCAACCGGTCCGGCAGGGCGGCGCCGGCCGCGATCGCGCGCCACAGCGACCCGTCGCGCTGCCGATAGAGCGCTGCACCTTCGGCTTCGAGCTCGGTGGTCAGGATACCGAGCAGGCGGTGGGCCGCATGATCCGACGATGGCGCCCGGGAAAGCTCGCCCACGCTGCCGAGCACACGGGCCAATCGCGCGTTGAGGGCCTCCAGCTCGCGGTTGCGCGACTGCAGCGCCGCCACCGCCTGCTGCCGCTCATCGAAGAGCCGGCGCCGCTCCAGGCAGCGCGCCAGGGTGGCGAGCAGGTCGTCGGTCAGGAACGGCTTGCGGAGATAGTCGTACGCCCCCGCCTGCAGGGCCTCAACGCTGGCCTCCACCGTAGCGTAGGCAGTGACCATGACCGCAATCAGGTCGGGATGCCGGGCGTGCAGCGCACGAAGCAGATCGACGCCGCTGCCGGTGCCGAGCCGGACGTCGAGCAGAGCCACGGCGGGCAGTGTCTCCGCCGCCGCGCGGAGAGCCTGCTGCTGGTCGTGGGCGACCGCCACCGAGTAGCCTTCCATTCGCAGCAGCTCGCCCAGGCTCTCGGCGAAGTCCGGGTCGTCGTCGACGACGAGGATGTGAGCGCGCTCAGGCATGTGCCGGGGCCCCGGCGTGTCGCGGCAGGCGCAGCTGCACGCGGGTGCCGCGGTCCGGCTCGCTCTCGAGCGTCACCCGACCGCCATGCTGCTCGGCGACCCGCTGGACCAGAGGCATGCCGAGTCCGACTCCGAACGCCTTGGTGCTGAACAGGGGCTCGAAGACGCGGCCATGGAGCTCGGTCGGGATACCGCAGCCATTGTCAGTGACGGTGAGCACCATCTCCTCGCCCTCGACTCGCGTCGCCACCGTGATCTCGCCGCCCTCCGGCGGCTGGCGCACCTCGATTGCCTGGCTCGCATTCTGGATGAGATTGACCAGCGCCTGCCGCAGCCGCTCGCCGTCTGCCGGGATGGTCACATCGGCCTCGAGCGCGAGCCGCAGCCGGGTCGAGGGATCGATGGGCAGCTCGGCGAGCTGCTCGGCCACCCAGGGATCGATCGCGAGCGGGGCGAGGGCCGGGCCACTCTGGCGCGAGTAGGACAGGAGGTCCTCGATGATCCGCACGCAGCGCCAGACGTTGCGCTGGATACGGTCGAGCTCGCCGGCCGTCCGGGGATCGGGCCGGGCGACGCTGCGTTTCAGGAGCTCCACCGACGAGACCAGCGTGCCCAACGGATTGCGCAGCTCGTGGCTCACGGTCGCGGTCAGCTGGCCGATGGCAGCCAGCCGCTCGCTCGCCGCGAGCTCGCGCCGGGTCGCCTGCAGCCGCTCGACCGAGGCAACCAGATCGCGCTCGGCGAGCTCGCGGCTCTCGTGCGACAGCACAATCCACCAGGCTCCCACGGCGAGCAGGGGCAGCATCACGAGGTAGACCCGCCACAGCAGGTCGGCGTTGGAGACGAGGGGCAGCTCGTGGTGCAGGTCGGCCATGCGGTAGGTCAGCAGGAACACGGCACCGGTGATCACGGCCAGCGCGGCCAGGATGCCGCCGAGCTTGGCGAGGCGCTGGCCCGTGTCCGGCGCGAACCGGGCGCGCAGGAACTGCGCGGCGTAGCGGTCCCGCGAGGCGATCAGCGCAGGCGCAGGCGCCTTGCAGGAATCGTGGCAGTGGGCGTCGAGGCTGCAGCACAGCGAGCAGATCGGCCGCTGGTAGAAGCTGCAATAGGCCATATCGGCGTGCTCGTACTCGTGCGCGCACAGCTCGCAGCGCGCGCGGCCCCGCGCGCGCAGGGCGGCGACCGGCGGCGGCATGCGGGCGAGGTAATAGCGGCCGCGCGTGATCACGCCGATCAGGATCGCCGACACGAAGGCGAGCAGGAACGAGAGCGGGGCGGAATAGGCCTGCAGGGCGGGGCCGAAGGTGCCGCCGAAGCAGGCGATCGACACGACTGAGGCCAGCGCCATGCTGCCGCAGCCGACCGGGTTCACATTGTGCAGATGCGCGCGCTTGAACTCGAGGAACGGCGGGCTGACCCCGAGCGGCTTCAGCACGGCGAGGTCGGCGAAGATGGCACCGATCCAGGCGATCGCGACGTTGGAGTACACCGCGAGCACCAGCTCCAGAGTCTCGAAGATGCCGAGCAGCATCAGAAGTAGCGAGATCAGGATGTTGAAGACCAGCCAGACCACCCGCCCGGGATGATAGTGGGTGACGCGGGAGAAGAAGTTCGACCAGGCAAGCGAGCCGGCATAGGCGTTGGTGACGTTGATCTTCACCTGCGAGATCAGGACGAACACCGTCGCCAGCGTTAGGACCACCTCCGGCTTGCTCGAGCGCGGTCGCCCGCGGCAGGCCGGCCTCGATCGCCAGCACGGCGAGCAGGCTGCCGCACAGGATCTTGAGGCCGCCGATGATGATCCAGCCCGGGCCGGCGAGGATCATGGCCGCCCACCAGGAAGCGCGATTGCGGCGCGTCTTTTCGGGCAGGAAGCGCAGATAGTCGACCTGCTCGCCGATCTGGATGGCGAGCGAGCACAGCACGCCCGTCGCGGCGCCGAACGCCAGATAGTCGAAGCCGCCGCGGCCGTCCTCGCCCTGGAACGCCACCCATTGCTGCAGCACGTCCGGCCGCTCGACCAGGATGAAGGCGAACGGCAGCACCATCATGCCGATCCAGATCGGCTGGGTCAGCCACTGCAGCCAGTTGATGGCGGTCACACCCATGAAGGTGATCGGGATGATGACCAGGGACGAGATCAGGTAGCCGACGACGAGCGGGATGTCGGCGTAGAGCTTGAGCGCCTGCGCCATGATCGCCCCTTCCAGGGCGAAGAAGATGAAGGTGAAGGTGGCGTAGGTGAGCGAGGTGATGGTCGAGCCGATGTAGCCGAAGCCGGCGCCACGGGTCAGCAGATCCATGTCGATGTTGTAGCGGCTCGAATAGTAGGCGATCGGCAGGCCGGTGATGAAGATAGCGAGCGAGACCAGAACGATCGCCGGGAATGCGTTCTGGAAGCCGTAGCTCAGCGTGATCGCCCCGCCGATCGCCTCCAGCGCCAGGAACGAGATGCCGCCCAGTGCGGTGTTGGCGATGCCGGCGGGCGCCCAGCGCCGGAACGAGCGCGCCGCATAGCGCAGCGCGTAGTCCTCCATGGTCTCGTTGGCGATCCACGACTGATAGGACCGCAGCGCCGGCAGCGCGCGATCGTCCTGCATTTGCTGCCGCCCCCTGTTTCTCGATTCCAGCGGCCAAAATCCTGCCCGGAAGTCAAGCCGGACGCCACCGCCAAGAGGACGACGTCAGTGAGGCGAGTGGCACGAGCAGCGACGGATCAGGGTCTGGCGGATGGAGTATCCGCCTCCGCCATAGTCGGCCTGTCCGATCTTGTCCGCATCCGTCCGAGAAATCGTTGCTGCCAGAGGCGATAGCAGGCGAGCAGTCCATTATTGTCTTCAACCGTCCGTATTAATCCGGGTCGGTATGTGGGGTCGGACGTTGGGGCGCTGGGTTTGGCGGAGGGAATACGTGGCTTGAGCACCGACCGGCAGATCAAGTCGGCCTTGCCGGGCCGCTAAGCCGTGGCCGGCGTGAAAGGGCTGATGCTCGACTGACGCCCATGGGCTCACGGCAGCGTGGTGCGCGAAGGTAAGGGACCCGGTACGGAACGAAGCTCTTTTGGCCGCTCGGGTCCTCTCATCATGCCGCACAAGGCCAATGCCGGCCGCCGCCATCATATCCCTCGGCCGAGGCAGCGTGTGATGAACTGGGCTGCGTATGACGTCGCCCTGCGCCGGCGCGGCAGCCTCACCGTTTGGTTCACCGAGGAGGCGATCGCGAGCTGGAGGGCGGCACCACGCACCACACCAGGCGGTCAGCCGCACTACTCGGCCCTGGCGATCACGACGGCGCTGATGTTGCGCGCTGTCTTCCGCTTGGCCCTGCGTCAGACCGAAGGGCTGATCGGCTCAATCCTCCACTTGCTCGGCCTTGAGCTGCCGGTTCCGGATCATTCCACCATCGGCCGGCGGGCCCGAACCGTGAAGCTGCCAGCTCGGCCTTGCCCGAATGGCGGGCCGCTGCAGCTGCTGGTGGACAGCACCGGATTGAAATTGGGTGGGTCCGGGGAGTGGCTGCTCGAGAAGCACGGCACCAAAAGGCGGCGCGCATGGCGGGTTCTGCACCTCCGCATGGACGCGGCCAGCGGCCGGATCGTGGCCGCCACGCTGACCGACCGTGGCGTCGATGACGCCACGCAGGTCGGGCCACTGCTCGACCAGGTCGCCGACCCCGTGGTCGCGCTCACGGGTGACGGAGCTTACGACCGAAGCAGCGTCTACGCCGATGTGCACGAGCGCCATCCGAAGGCTGAAGTGATCGTGCCGCCGCGCGTGGATGCGGCGTTCAGTGCGACCGCCGAGACCGCACCGACCCAGCGCGATCGCCATCTTCAGGTGATCAACGCGAGGGGCCGGATGGCTTGGCAGCTGGACAGCGGCTACAATTTTCGAGCTCGCGTGGAGGGCCAGATCGGGCGTTGGAAGCGCGTCATCGGCGACAGCCTGCGCTTCCACACCGACGAGGCACAGGCCGCCGAGGTCGCCATCGCCGTGAAGGTCCTCAACCGCATGCTCGACCTCGGACGCCCGAATTCCGTCCGCGTCGCCTGATCGGCGGCATGGCAAGGGTTTCTTCCTCCCTCTGCACCTCCGCGCAACACGCCGGCGTAGGAACTGCCACAGGTTTTCGATCGGGTTCAGCTCGGGGCTGTAGGGCGGCAGCGGCAGGAGGGTCAGGTTCGTCGGCACGATCAGGGCGTTGCTGCCGTGCCAGCCGGCTTGGTCGAGGATGACGACCGCATGCGCATCGACGGCGACGTGGCGGGCGATCTCGGCCAGATGCAGGTTCATGGCCGACGTGGCGGGCGATCTCGGCCAGATGCAGGTTCATGGCCGCGGTGTTGACCTGCGGCAGCACGAGAGCGGCGGTCTTCTCGGCCTCGGGACAGGCGGCGGCGAAGAGATAGGCGGCCTGGTAGCGCTGATCGCGCGGTTGCCGTGGCCTGGTCCCGCGCCGCGCCCAGCATCGGCAGCGCCGATGCTCCGTCTGCCCCGCAGCGGGCGCGCGGGCGCGCCCGAGGGGCGGGTCAGCTCGCCCTTCTGGCCGATCCTGGCCTCGTCTTGAAACCAGATCTCGATCCGCTTGCCCGGTGCTTGCTCGCCGACGGCGGCAACGATCAGGTCGGGCAGTTTTTTTTGAACGCGGCCTGCGCCTTGGGATCGGATTGGGGGTGCCGCGGCCGTGCCGAGATCCGGCTGAAGCCGAGCGCCCGGACGAGCTTGCCCATCCCGCGCTCTTGGTAGCGGACGCCGAAGCGCCGCTCGACCATCGGCCTTCGGCCGATCCCCCGGAGGGATGTCAGCGAAGCTGACAGGGCGCAGAGATCGGCCAGGCGCCAGCGGACCACGCCGTCTTGGGCGAGATCGGGACCCGCCTCCAGGCAGCCGCGCAGCTCGTCGAGCTGGGGATGGGTCAAGCGGCGCGACCGTCCGGGAGCCTTGCGGGCGACCAGACCCGCTGAGCCAGCCGCGTTGAAGCGATGCACCCAGTCGCGGAGTGTCTGTCGGCCCATGCCGGTGGTGCGCGCCGCCTCATCCCGGCTGGCGCCCTCCAGCACCAACGCGATGGCCAAGAGCCGCCGCGCCTGGTCCGGCGTCCTCGCCGCCTTCGCCTGCTCGCGAACCTCCGCCGCCGTCAGATCCGTCCGCACCGCCACCGTCATCCGCGCCTCCGCCGCCGCGGAAAGCGACAGCACGGCCCAACAAAAGGGGGAAATCACAAACGAGTCAGCAACTTGGACGGTTGGTATGAGAGGTCGGGCGTGGCCAAATGCTGCCGGCCCTCCAGAAAAAGGCGCCTGACCCCGATAGCCCCCGAGACCGCGCAGGAGTTCGAGACCCTGCGCCGTTCGGTGCAACGCGGCGCGCCGTTCGGAAACGCCGGCTGGGGGCCGCCATGGCCGACCGCTACGGGCTGACATCCAGCCTGCGACCGCGCGGCCGCTCGACAAGATCGGGCATGCTGGCGGAGCCGGGCTAAAAGAGTCGTGCTCGTCGATGACAACAAGGCCGCGATGCTCGCCCGCACCTTCCAGCTCAACTCCGGTCACTGACGAGCACGTCGCGCGGGCCCTGGCTCAGCCGGTGCTCGCCGCAGCTCGGCAACCCGCTGCGGAATGAGCCTGGCGCCTCAAACCGCGCACGCTCTTGCCGGGTTTCGGGGTGGTAGCCTGATCAGGTGACCAAGGCGGCGACGAGAGAGCCGAGCAAGGCTCTGCCGCGGCGGCGGGCGTTGTGCACGAACTGGAAGAAGCCGAGATAGAGCGGCAGCTTCTCTTGGGAGAGGCCGCGATGCGGCCGCAGCCAGGAGCGCAGCAGCGACCAGAAGCCTTCGAGCGTGTTGACGTGCACCTCGCAGAAGCCGTCCCCGTTCTCGTCACGGGCGTACTCACCGCGCATGGCAAACCGTCCGGTGTCGGTAACCCCAGCTCTCCAGGCGAGCGTAGATGTCGTACTCATCGGTGTGGATGAGCGCGCCCGCCGTGACCGTGGCCGCGATGATCGGCCGGATGGTCTTCTGCTGGACATTGGCCGGCATCCGCAGCACGACCTCACCGCCACGCTGAATCAGCCCCAGGATCGGCGGCTTCTCCTTCGCCAGCGTGCCCCGGCCGGGTGCGCCCTCGAGCCGACGCCGGCACCGATCGCGCCCGGCTTTGCCGAGACCTCGTGCATCACGGCGATGGAGGCGCTGGCCTGCGGCCTGCCGTGGATCTCGACCGACCGCGGCGCCTTGCCGGAGACGCTGCGCGATGCCGGCGTGCTGGTATCATTGGCCGATGCGTCGCACGCGGCCGAGCCGCAGATCGTCGAGCGCCGGGCAAGCGAGCGCTGGGGGTGATGCGTGACCAGGCGCATGCCAATCGGCTGCGTGCGGCGGGGCTGGAATAGGTGCGGTTACTGGGCTGGGCGCCGGTGGCCGAGCAGATCACAGCGGAGGCGGTGGCGGTGATCGAGGCGAAGGCGCGCAAGCGCTCCAGCTCATCGGCGCTCAAGCGGGTTCGCTCAACGGATAGGTCACAGCCAGGATCATGGTGGCGACCCGACCCACGGCCAAATGGTGCACATGGCGTTCTGCTACTCGCTGCTCCGGCGAAGTTCCGGCCACCATAGGCGACGCACGGCGCGTCCGGCAGCTCAAAGCACGCCGATGCCGTTTGCTCCGTTTGATGCCGATGGGGCCTGGCGGCGCTTTCGGCACTATCGACATTGGCATGTTTTGCGAGAACACGACCCCGCCAGATCCGAGAACAGCGCTGACTCGTCTGAGACCGGCCCCGAGCCTTTCCGCACCGAGATCACCAGTGCCGCGCCGATCCGGGTCAGCGACGTTCCGCCGGTCGTCACAATCACTGTGTCCCTAGGGATACAGTCGCAGGGACTTGGTCGCACGATGGATCAACCGGCGATGTTGTCCGTCAGTGGGGCGACGGCTGCGTGTGGCCGGTTTCACAAGTGGATTGCACGGCGATGAAGACGCCTCAGGATCATGGTTGGATTTGGATCAGGGCCTCCAGGATGCCGGAATCGAGGGCCGAAATCGCGGAGCTCCGGCAGCGGCTGGCGCCGCGGGTCCCGGGCCAGGGCGATACGGCTGCCGGTACGATCCTTCGCTTGCGGCGGCGTGCCCGTCCGCTCGCGGTCGAGGCGGCGGTGGCCTGATGGCGCTCCGTCAGGCGCGCTCGGCCAACAGGTCGGCGGCGGAGCGATAGGGGTGCCGCGCGCCCGGGATCAGCTCCCGGCCGCGATAGACCACCCGCAGCAGACGCAGCTCGCGGTCGGTGACGAAGGCATCCGGGGCAAGCTCCAGCGCGCCGTCGACCAGACGGAGGCCGAGGATCGCATGGGCCGCGGACAGCATGCGCGCCGCCGCCCCGGTGTACCAGCTCCAGCCGCCCCGGCCCTCGTAGCCAGGGCCGTAATAGATGTCGGCCGGCTGCTGGTGAGGCGCCAGACCATAGACGTCGATGCGCTCGGGCCCCGACTTGTCCAAAGGCGAGATCTTGCGCCAGACCTCCCAGGCGCGGGCCCGCAACCGCTCGGCCTCACCGATCTCGCCGAGGTTGCGGGCCTCGGCCGCGAGCTGCGCCAGGGCGTCGACCAGCCAGGACGAGCCGTGGGAATATTGGCCGCCATTCTCCCGTACGCCCGGGGGATAGTCGGCGATCTTGCCCGGCACCCGTGGTGAGTGCTCGCCGAACCAGGGGGTGAGCAAGAGCACCTGATGCTCGCGCTCCAGCCCCGCCAGCGCCGTCTCGACGGTGCGGCGGCCGCGCTCGAGGTCGACCGCACCGGACAGGACCGGCCAGGAGCCCATCAGCGCGTCGAACCAGGAGACCGCATCGCCGTTGCTCTCGACCAGGCGCGGGTAGCGGTCCTGGTGCCACATGCCGTCCAGGCGCAGGCGGATCTGCTCGGCACGCTGCCGGTAGGCTTCGGCCCGCGCCTCGCTCTTGCGGCTCCGCGAGAGGTCGGCGAAGTGGACCAGCGTGTCGTAGAGGAAGAAGCCGAGCCACACACTCTCGCCGGCGCCGCCGTCCCCGAAGTGGCTGAGCCCGTCGTTCCAGTCGCCGCTGCCGATCAGCGGCAGGCCGTGCGGCCCGATCCGCCCCAGACTGAAGTCGATCGCTCGGCAGCAGTGATCGTAGAGCGAGGCCGCGTCACGCGAAGGGCGGGGGACGAAGTTGATGCCCTCGGCGCCGGGCGGGATCGGCGGGCCCTCGAGAAACGGCACCCTCTCGTCGAGGATCGCCCGGTCGCCGGTTTGCAGCACGTAGCGCGAGGTCAGGTAGGCCAGCCATAGGTGCGGATCGGAGGCGTTGTTGCGCGCCGCCAGCCCGGTGCCGCCGTTCGCGGCGGGGTGCCACCACTGCAGGACGTCGCCTTCCAGGAACTGCTGCCGGGCATGAAGGAGGATCTGCCGGCGCGCGAGGTCGGGCTGGATCGCGAGCAGAGGCAGGACGTCCTGGAGCTGGTCGCGGAAGCCGAACGCGCCCCCCCGTTGATTGGGGCCGCAGCGGCCCCAGAGCCGGGCCGTGAGCAGCTGGTAGGGCAGCCAGTCGTTGACCAGGCGATCGAAGGCAGGCACGGAGGTCTGGATCCTGAGATCGCCCAGAAGCTGGTCCCAGAACCGTTTCGTCCCGCTCAGCGCCTCTTGCGCCACCGCCAGTGACGCGTGCCGTTCGGCCAGCCGCTCTGCGGCGCCCAGATCGGCGACCTGGCCCAGAGTCACCGCGACCGAGACCTCGCCGTGAGCCGGCACGTCGACGGTGCCCGCGAAGGCGGCGATCCGGCGCCCGTCGTCGCCGGCGGCCGGACCCGGCGCCCCGTGCTCGACGAAATAGGGTCGCGCGAGGTCGCGTTCGTCGCCGCCCAGGAATCGCTCGCGCACATGCTCCTGGGCATCGACCGCCAGCGTGGTGACGACCACGGCCCAGCCCTGCTGAAAGTCATTGCTCGGGTTCGCGAAGTAATAGGCCTTGCGATAGGAGTCGGTGCGCACCCTGAGGCGGCCGCGCGTGTCGCGCTCGGCCTCGGCAAGCGCCATCTCGAAGTACGGGACCACCCGGAACCGACGGGCGGCCGCCGTCCGGTTGCGTAGCGTCAGCAGGCGGATCTCGAGCGGCTGATCCGGCGGCACGAAGACGGCAAGCTCGAGCTCGAGCCCCGTGCGCTGCATGGACTGCACGGCATAGCCGAGGCCGAACACGGTCTCGTAGGCGGCGTCCGCGTGGCGCATCGGGCTCCAGGCGGGGGTGTCGATGCGGCCGTCGGCGAGATCGACCACATAGAGCGCGCTGCCGGGCACCTGTGCCGGCACCGTGTCGAGCGAGAAGGGCGTCAGGCCATTCTGCTGGGCATTGCCGGCGAAGGAGTAGATCTCGCCGTCGTTCTGGACCAGCGCGCCCTGCCCGAGGGGGTTGGCGAGCATATGGGCCCAGGGCCGGGGGGTGGTGGCGTGGAGCACGAGCTCACGGCCGTCTGCAGCGTAGCGATAAGGAACGTCCTCGACATCCCGTGGGCGCAGGCTGCTGTCGAGCATGCGGTTGCGTGCGAAGCAGGCGGCGAGCAGGGCCGGGTCCGGCGGCGGCAGCATCAGGTGACGCGCGATCGCGGCCGCTGCTGCCTGCTCATCCGCGGCATAGCCGTCGACCAGGCGGAGCTCTGCCGTGCCGCGCGGCGGCAGCTCGATCTCCATCCGGAGGCTGGCGATGGGATCGAAGCCGTAGAGCAGCCCCTCGTCGGTGACGTCGCGCATCAGGCCTGTGGCAAGGGCTTGCGGGGCGTCCGCCGTGGCCGTGCCGAGGAAGCAGGGACGCGTGTCCTGATAGCCCGTGAGCCGCGCCACCGTGCCCGCCACGGCGCCGATGGCATGGAAGGCTACCTCGCGGGCGAACGGATAGGCGCCATGGGGTGCTTTGCGCGGCTTCACGTGCCGGTTCCGCGCAATGATGGCGCCGAGGGTGCGGACGAAGCAGGTGCCGACGAACAGGGCGTTGTAGGAAGGCGTGCGCCGGTAGGAGTCCCAGGGCGCGATCGCCAGCTCCTCGTAGGTCACGAGCTCGACCGTGCGTGCCTGGTCGCTCGTATTGACCAGCCGGAGCCGCCAGAGCTCCACGCTCTCCTCGGCGGCCACCTCGATCAGCGCCTCGGCGCAGACGCCGTCGCGATCGTTGGCAAGTCGCAGCGAGGTCGGCGTCGGCTGCTCGACGGCGAAGCTCTCGCCCGCATGCCGCGTCGGCTGCCACCCGAGCGACCACCACGGGCCGCTCGGATCGGAGCGCAGATAGACGAACTTGCCGCCGAGCTGCAGCCGGTCGTCGGAGCGGCGCGTGAGGTCGAGCTCGGGCGGCTGGTCGCCGGTGCGCCGGCAGCGGGCGAAGCTGCGGCCATCGGCGGTCATCTCAAGGGTGTAGACGCCGTTCGAGATGGCGAGGCGGCGTCTCGGCGACCAGGGCGCCTCGGCCACGGGGATCGGCGGCGCGGCTGCCCGACTGCCCCGGCGCAGACGGACGAAGGCTGCGACCGCGACGGCGACGGCCAGCATCACGGCATAGCCGATCAGGACGTCGCGAACCGGCGGCAGCAAGCTCGGCGCGCTCGCCTGCAGGCGCTCGGCACCGGTCCAGACCTGATCCCACTCGGCGCCGCGCGGGATGTAGAACGGGATCAGCAGCGGCGCCCAGGTCGCGAACCGGCGCAGCCCGTCCGGGATGCAGCGGGCACGCCCCGAATGGCCGATCCAGCGCGCCGCCCGCTCGTCCGCCAGGTCGCCGCCGACGAAGGACAGGTTGACCAGCGTCGCGACGCGCAGGCCCATATGGTCGAACCAGACCAGGATCCGGAACCAGTCGTAGGCGAGCAGACCCAGGAACAGCTGCAGGCTCCAGGCCCTGAACGCTTCCGGACCCAGCGCCCAGCTCTGGAGGGTGGCGACGCCGGTCCGGACGGCACCGTCCTGGTTGTACCAGGTGGGATCGGGCGCCATGCGCAGGAACGAGTAGATCACCGGCGCCATCCACAGGCCCCAGCGGAGCACCCGGATCGCCTGCTCGACCAGGCCCACGAGGCCGTGCGAGCTGAACAGGCTGTGGATCGGCCCCATGCTGCGTTGCAGCAGTGCGGTGAGCAGGACCAGATTGATGCTGAACAAGGGTGCCGCGAGCGACCAGTTGATCACGCCCGACAGGGATTCGTTGTAGAGCAGGCGCACGCCGCCTTCGGCCGGGCCGAGGCTCAAGGCACCGAATTTGCTGAACAGCGGATAGACGATGTAGTCGGGCGCCGGCGCATGGACCGTGGCGTAGGCCGCGAGCTTGGCGCCGATGACCTGGATCTGCGCCGCGTCGAGATACCAGGCGATGGCACCGCTGGCGATGCCGCCCAGCATGGCACCCAGCGCATAGAGGCGCCAGATCTGCAGTCGCTGGCGCCGGCCCACTCGGATGTCGCGCAGGTCCCTGAGCAGATCGATCCCGCCATAGGCGAGCGCGCCGACCGCCGTGCCGACCAGAAAGCGCGCAAGCGAAGGCTGAGCCGGGAGGTCGATGACGAGAGCGAGGCCGATGCCGCAGCCGACGACGAAGCCCCGGGCATAGCCGATGACCACCCTGACGTTGGTGCGGAGGCGGACGAAGAACGGGGACGAGCCGTCGAAGCTCTCGATGATCGTGCGCGCGAGCGGATAGAGCAGCGTGCCGGCGACCACGGCGGTCAGCGGCGGGGCGAGGCTGAGGATGGCCCAGGGGACGGGCGTCTGCAGCAGCGAGGCGCATTGGACCAGCGCCATGAATACGAAGCTGTAGATGGCACCCTTGACCGCACCCTCGCGCCAATGGCGGGTGGAGGCGGCCAGGGCCGGGCGACGGCCGTGCAAGGCGTCCAGCATCACGCCCGTCAGCATGAAGGTCTGCGCCCACAGGCCGGCGAGTGCCGCCGCGGTGACGAGGGGGAGGACCACCAGCTGCAGGATCTGAGGCAGCTGCGCGACCCGCTCGCCCGAGCCGAAGCTCGCAATTTGCGGCGAAAGGCTGGCCGCGACGGCGCTCGCGAGCAAGAGGCCGCGCAGACGCCAGCTCCTAGTCCAGCGGCCGTCCATCAGCCAACCGCCGCCCACGACGGCGATCTCGTTGAGCAGGAACAGCATCACCACCCGGCCGAAGGTGGCCTCGCCGTACCAGCCGAACCACCGGCCGACG
>JBGAKU010000115.1:0-16405 GCA_044224255.1 Geminicoccaceae bacterium | reverse complement strand
ACAGCTCGCGCACGCGCGGATGCAGCTCGCCGAAGGTGGCCAGCAACGCCCTGCCCTGGCGCAGGCTGCCCGAGCGGTGCGGATGGTACCAGCCGGGCGCCTCGGCCACGGTCTGCAGGCTCTCGGGCTTGACGCCCAGCACCGCCAGCGCCGCGAGAGCGTCGCCCTTGGCGTCGATCGCGTCCACCGGGCGGGGCTTGGCCGCCCAGTGCCGTGGTGCCGCCTCGCCGTAGCGCAGGCCGGCCAGCGCCACCACCTGCTCGCCCGGCCGGTCGCCGGTGAAGCGGGGGCCGACCTCGAACAGGGCGCCGTCCTCCTGCTTGCGGGCGAGGTTGCGCGCGGCGGCGGCCACGAGGTTGGGCAGCAGCGAGGGCCGCATCGCCGACAGCTCGGCGTTCAGCGGGTTGCGCTTGAGGACCGGGTCGCCGGGGCCGAAAGCGCGCGCCTGCTCCGGCGGGACGAACGACCAGGTGACCGCCTCGGCGTAGCCCAGATCGGCCACCGCCCGCCGGACCGCGGCGCGGCGCCGCTGGACCTGGGTCAGCACGCCGGAGCCGACGGGCGCCCCGCGGGCGACCGGCACGGGCGGGATGCGGTCGAAGCCGTGCAGGCGAGCCAGCTCCTCGACGATGCAGGCCTCGGTGCCGACGTCGTGGCGCCAGGACGGTGGCTGGACGCGCCACTCCTCCGGCCCACCCTCCAGGCCGAAGCCCAAGGCAGCCAGCAGGCGCTCGATTTCCGGCGGCTCCAGGTCGATGCCCGCGAGCCGGGCCAGGCGCGGCCGGCGGAAGCGCACCGGCTGGGCCGGGCCGGGCACGGCGCCGGCGACGAAGGCCGGGCCTGCCTCGCCGCCGCACAGCTCCAGGATCAGCCGCGTGGCGAACTCGGTCGCGGGCAGGACCAGCTCCGCGTCGAGGCCGCGCTCGAAGCGGGTGCGGGCGTCGCTCTCGATGCCGAGCCTGCGGCCTGTGGCGGCCGTGCGCAGCGGGTCGAACAGGGCGATCTCGAGCACGAGGTCGGTCGTCGATTCGGTGACGCCGGTCCCCTCCCCGCCCATGATGCCGCCGAGGCTCACCGGGCCATTGGCATCGGCGATCACCGTCAAGGCGTCGTCGAGCCGATAGGTCTTGCCATCCAGGGCGTGCAGCTCCTCGCCCGGCCGCGCGAAACGCAAGGTCAGGTCGCCCGTGAGCTTGGCCGCGTCGAACACGTGCAGCGGGCGGCAGAGGTCGAAGGTCAGGTAGTTGGTGACGTCGACCAGGGCCGAGATCGGGCGCAGGCCGATGGCCTTCAGCCGGTTGCGCAGCCAGGCCGGGCTCGGCCCGTTGCGCACGCCGCGGATGATCCGGCCGACGAACAGCGGGCAGGCCTTCTCGTCGCCGCCGGGGAAGTCGAGCCGGATCGCGGGGCCGGGAGCTCCCTCGGCGGGGACCGGCGAGAAGTCGCGCTGCCGCAGCCGGCCCAGGCCGGCGGCGGCGAGGTCGCGGGCGATGCCGGCGACCCCGAAGCAGTCGCTGCGGTCGGGCGTGAGCTTGACCTCGATCACCGGGCCTTCGAGGCCCAGGGCCTTGACCGCCGGCGTGCCGACCTCGGCCTCGGCCGGCAGCTCGATGATGCCGTCATGCTCGTCGCCGAGCTTGAGCTCGCGCATCGAGCACAGCATGCCGACGCTGGCGACGCCGCGGATCGTGGCCTTCTTCAGCACCTCGCCCGAGACCGGGATGACCGAGCCCTCGGGCGCGAACACCGCCTTCATCCCGGTGCGCGCGTTGGGGGCGCCGCACACCACCTCGAACACGCCGTGCTTCGTCTCGACGGTGCACAGGCGCAGCCGATCGGCGTTCGGATGCTGCTGCGCCTCGCGCACGTAGGCGACGCTGAACGCGGCGAGGTCGGCGCCGGGATCCGTCACGCCCTCGACCTCGAGGCCGAGCATGGTCAGCCGCTCGCAGATCGCGTCGAGCGAGGCGTCGGTGTCCAGATGCTCCTTGAGCCAGGGTAGGGTGAACTTCATCGCGAGAGCCCGCCATAGGTCGTCGGCACGTCGAGCGGCAGGAAGCCGTAGTGGCGCAGCCAGCGCAGATCGGCCTCGAAGAAGGTGCGTAGATCGGGGATGCCGTATTTCAGCATCGCCACCCGGTCGATACCCATGCCGAAGGCGAAGCCCTGCCATTCCTCGGGGTCGAGGCCGACCGCCTGAAGGACCTTGGGGTGGACCATTCCGCAACCCAGGATCTCGAGCCAGTCACCACCCTCGCCGACGATCAGCTCGTCCTTGGTGCGCCGACAGCCGATGTCGACCTCGGCCGAGGGCTCGGTGAACGGGAAGTAGCTCGGGCGGAAGCGGACCGGCACGTCGTCGCGCTCGAAATAGGCGCGGACGAAGTCGATCAGGCAGCCCTTGAGATGCCCCATGTGGGTGCGCCGGTCGATCAGCAGGCCCTCGACCTGATGGAACATCGGCGTGTGGGTGGCGTCGCTGTCGCGGCGGTAGGTGCGGCCGGGGGCGATGATGCGGAACGGCGGCTTGCCGGCGCGCATGGTGCGGATCTGCACCGGGCTGGTGTGCGTGCGCAGCAAGAGCGGCCGGCCGTCCTGCTCGGCCTCCAGGTAGAAGGTGTCGAACATCTGCCGTGCGGGATGCTCCGGCGGAATGTTGAGCGCCTCGAAATTGTGCCAGTCGTCCTCGATGTCCGGGCCTTCCGCGACCGCGAAGCCCATGTCGGCGAAGATCGCAACGATCTCCTCCGCCGCCTGGCTGACCGGATGGATGCGCCCCTCCGGGCGCGGCCGAGCCGGCAGGGTGACGTCGAGGCGCTCGGCCTCCAGCCGCGCGCCGAGCGCCCGTTCGGCCAGGAGCCCGCGGCGCGCAGCCACGGCGGCCTCCACCTCCTGCTTCAGCGCGTTGAACGCCTGACCGGCCTCGCGCCGTCGCTCGGGCGGCAGGCCGCCCAGCTGCTTGACCAGCTCGGTGACGCTGCCCTTCTTGCCGAGCGCGGCGACGCGCACCTCGTCCAGCGCGGCGAGATCGCCTGCTGCGGCGACCCGGCCCATGATGTCGTTGCGGAGATCGTCGAGCCCGACGTCCATCCGTCCCCTCGCCCCTTCCTCACGGACAACAAAAAAGGGGCCGCACGGCCCCTCTTCGCTGGTCCGGACAACGGCGCCCGGTCGGGCGCCGCCCGGTTATGCCTGCAGAGCGGCCTCGGCCTGCTTGACGAAGCCCGCGAACGCCGCGCCGTCATGCACGGCGATGTCGGCCAGAACCTTGCGGTCGAGGTCGACGCCCGCGAGCTTCAGCCCGTGCATAAATCGGCCGTAGGTCATGCCGTGCTCGCGCACGATCGCGTTGATCCGCTGGATCCACAGCGCGCGGAACTCACGCTTGCGCACCCGCCGGTCGCGATAGGCGTACTGGTGCGCCTTGTGCATGGCCGCGATGGCCGTGCGGATGGTGGTGCTGCGGCGGCCACGCTGGCCCTTGACCTGCTCCAGCACCTTCTTGTGCCGGGCGTGAGTGGTCACGCCGCGCTTCACTCGAGCCATATCGATCGATCCTCGGTCTTATCTCGCCGCCCGGTCAGCCGCCGTAGGGCAGCATCAGCTTCACGAGCACGGCGTCGCCGGGCTCGAGATAGCGGGCGCGCCGCTGGCCGACCTTGGCCTGGGTCGGCTTGCCGGTCATCATGTGACGATGGTACGCCGCCGCCCGCTTCACCTTGCCGGTACCGGTGAACGAGAAACGCTTCGCGGCGCTCCGCTTCGACTTCATCTTCGGCATGTGGGGAAAACTCCAAAAGCCGTCGCGCGCGCCGCGGCGACGAAAGCCGGCGGTCTATAGCCAATGCGCCGGCGATGCGCAACAGACAACCTCCGGCCCGGGCGGCCCCGTCCCCGGGGCCGCTCCGCGTCGGATGGTCACTTGACCAGGCCGATCTCCTGCAGGGTCGAGGCAACCTTCGCCTGATCCTCCTTGAGGAACGCCGCGAACTCCTCGTGCGGCAGGAAGAGGCCCATCCACTTGCGATCCGTCAGAACCTGCTGCCACTCCTTGGTCTCGACCATCTTCGCGACCATATCCGACAGCTTGGTGAGGTTGGCGTCGGAGATCTTCGGCGCGGCGAACAGCCCACGCCAGTTCACCAGCGAGACGTCGACGCCCTGCTCCTTCAGCGTCGGGACGTCGATCCCTGCCACCCGCTCGTCGGCCGTGATGCCGATCGCGCGAAGCTGACCTGCCTGGATCTGGCCGGCGAACTCCTCATAGCCGCTGATGCCGACGGTGACGTGGCCACCCAGGATCGAGCTCAGCGCCTCGCCGCCGCCCGCATGCGCGATGTAGTTCACCTTGGAGGCGTCCGCTCCGACCGCCTTGGCGATCAGGCCGGCCACGATGTGGTCCGTGCCGCCGGCCGACCCGCCGCCCCAGGACACCGAGCCGGGATCGGCCTTGAGCTTGGACACGAGGTCGCCGAGGTTCTGGATCGGCGACGAGGCCGGCACCACCAGCACCTCGTACTCGCCGGTGAGCCGTGCCAGCGGCTTCACATTGTCCAGCGTCACCGGCGACTTGTTGGTCAGGATGGCGCCGACCATGACCAGGCCGCCGACCAGGATCGCATTGCCCTTGTTCTTGGACGTGGTGGCGAACTGGGCGAGGCCGATCGTCCCACCGGCGCCGCCGACATTGGTCACCTGGATGCCGCTGGCGAGATCGTTCGCCTGCAGCGCCGTCTCCATGGCGCGCGCGGTCTGATCCCAGCCACCGCCCGGATTGGCGGGCACGAGGATGTCCAGACCCTTGACCTGGGCGCCCGCGCCGAGCGGCACCAGCGTGAGCGCGATGATCGCGCCGGCCGCCAGCCAGGAGAATTTCTTTCGTGACATCGCCAGCATGTAGAGCACTCCCTGATCAGTAAATTTTCACGGCTCGGATTGACGAGGCGCGGGACGGTCATAGCGCCTGGGCCGATCCGGCGAAATCCGTTCGTGCCGCTCAGCGCTGCCGGCCCGAGCGACGGGCCGCGAGCACCAGGGCGACCCACGGGCCGCGGTCAGCGCGGCCCACCAGCTCCAGGCCCTCGCGCCGATGCGCCGCGATCACGGCATCGGCCTGCCGGTCGAGCAGCCCGGACAGCACAGCGCGGCCGCCGGACGCCAGATGTCGGGTCAGGGCCGGCGCCAGCTCGATCAGGGGATCGGCGAGGATGTTGGCGAGCACCAGATCGAACGGGCGCAGCGTCCTCACGGCCGGGTGCCCGTAGCCGTCGCCGAGCTCGACGCGCACATGCGCAGCAACGCCGTTCAGCACCGCGTTGGCCCGCGCGACCCGGACTGCGATCGGGTCGTTGTCGATCGCCAGGACCCGCGCCGGCCAGCATTTCGCCGCGCCGATGGCCAACACGCCTGACCCGCAGCCGAGGTCGAGCACGTGCCGGAAGCGCCGCTGGCGGGCCAGGCGGTCGATCGAGACGAGGCAGGCCTGGGTGGTCGCGTGCTCGCCGGAGCCGAAGGCGAGGCCGGCGTCGATCTCGATCCCCACCGCTCCTGCGGGAACCGCATCGCGAGCATGCGAGCCGTGGACGACGAAGCGGCCGGCGGTCACCGGCGGCAGCCGCAGCTCGGTGGCGCGGGCCCACTCCTCCGGCTCGACCCGCTCGACATTGGTGCCCACGAGCCGAGCCCCTGCCCGCGCGAGCGCATCACCTATCGCCTGCGCATCCGGCGGGTCGCGGAACAGGAGATCGATCCGCCAGCCCACCGTATCGGCGGTGGCCTCGTCCTCGATCTCGAACAGGGAGACACTCAGCGCGTCATCCTCGACCGCCTCGGGCAGCTCGGGCATGGCGAAGCCCACGATCTCGACGGTCAGGCGCCACAGGTCGGGTTCGGGCACGGGCGATCTCAGGCCGGCTGCACGAAGCTGTCGATCACCTTCTTGCGCCCCGAATGCTCGAAGGCGATGTCGAGCTTGTTGCCCTCGACCTGTTCGACCTTCCCGTAACCGAACTTGTCGTGGAAGATCCGGTCGCCGGGCTTGTAGGCCCCGGTGCGCCCAGGCGGGCGCGACTGCAGGATCTCGGCCTTCCCCTCGATCAGCTTGCCGAGCTCGGCGCGGCGCGAGCGGAACCGGCTGGTCGGTCGCGCCTGGAATGGCTCGTCGTCGAGGAAGCTGCCGAGATCCGGCCGCGTCGCCGGATTGCGGTGCAGATGCTCGACATGCTCGGGCGGCAGCTCCTCGACGAAGCGCGAGGGCACGCTCGAGGACCATTGATTGTAGACGCGGCGGTTGGCGGCAAAGCTCACCGTCAGCCGGCGCCGCGCGCGGGTGATGCCGACATAGGCGAGCCGCCGCTCCTCCTCCAAGGCCTTGGCGCCACCCTCGTCGACCGCCCGCTGATTCGGGAACAGGCCCTCCTCCCAGCCGGCAAGGAAGACGTTGTCGAACTCCAGCCCCTTGGCCCCGTGCAGAGTCATGATGGTGACGAGGTCGCCCTCGGCCTGCGCGGCATTGTCCATCACCAGGCTGACATGCTCGAGGAAGGCCGGCAGGGTGTCGAACTCCTGCACCGCCTTGACCAGCTCCTTCAGATTCTCGAGCCGGCCGGGCGCGTCGGGCGTGCGCTCCGCCTGCCACATCGCCGTGTAGCCGGATTCGTCGAGGACCCGCTCCGCCAGCTCGCGCGGCGGGCGCTCGCGCAGATCGGCCCGCCAGCGGTCGAAGTCGGCCAGGAGCTGCAAGAGCGCATTGCGAGCCCGGCCGGGCAGCTCGTCGGTCTCGGCCATCGCCCGGGCGGCTTGGAACAGGCTGATCTCGGCACCGCGGGCGGCGGCGCGCAGACTGCGCAGGCTGCTGTCGCCGATGCCGCGCCGCGGCAGGTTGACGATCCGCTCGAGCGCCAGATCGTCATCGGGCTGGCACACAACACGCAGATAGGCGATCGCGTCGCGCACCTCCGCGCGCTCGTAGAAGCGGGGGCCGCCGATGACCCGGTAGGGCACGCCGAGCTGGATGAACCGCTCCTCGAAGGAGCGGGTCTGGAATCCCGCCCGGACTAGGACCGCAGCCTGGCTCAGCTTGCCGCCCTGACGCTGCCAGGCCTCGACCTCGTCGGCGACGAACCGCGCCTCCTCCTGATCGTCCCACAGGCCGGCGATCCGGACCACCTCGCCGGCCTCGCCCTTGGTCCAGAGCGTCTTGCCGTGGCGCGCCCGGTTGCGCGCAATGACCCCGGACGCGGCGCCGAGAATATGGCCGGTGGAGCGGTAGTTTCGCTCGAGACGGATCACCCCCGCACCGGGGAAATCCTGCTCGAAGCGCAGGATGTTGCCGACTTCGGCCCCGCGCCAGCTGTAGATCGACTGGTCGTCATCGCCGACGCAGGTGACGTTCTTGCGGCCAGCGGCGAGCAGGCGGAGCCAAAGATACTGCGCGACGTTGGTGTCCTGGTACTCGTCGACCAGGATCGCCCGGAACCGCCGCTGATATTGGGCGAGGACGTCGGCATGACCGGTGAGGAGCGTCAGGCCGTGCAGGAGCAGGTCGCCGAAGTCGCAGGCGTTGAGCGTGGCGAGACGGTGCTGATAGGCGCCGTAGAGCTCGACGCCACGGCCCAGCGCGAACTCCCCGACCTCGGCGGCCGGCACCTGGTCCGGCCGGTAGCCGCGATCCTTCCAGCGCTGGATGATGCCGACGAGCAGCCGGGCCGGCCAGCGGCGCTCGTCCAGCCCGGCCACCTGGATCACCTGCTTGGCCAGCCGCTCCTGATCGTCCGCGTCGAGGATGGTGAAGCTGGGCTGGAGCCCGACCAGCTCGGCATGGGTCCGCAGCATGCGGGCCCCCATGGCGTGGAAGGTCCCGAGCCACATGCCCCCCACGCTGCCGCCGACCAGATGCTCGACCCGCTCGCCCATCTCGCGCGCGGCGCGGTTGGTGAAGGTGACCGCAAGCACCTCGTGCGGCCGTGCGCGGCCGGTGAGGAGGATGTGCGCAAGGCGGGTGGTCAGAACGCGGGTCTTGCCCGTGCCGGCGCCGGCGAGCACGAGAAGCGGCCCATCCTCCGCGGTGACCGCCGCCAATTGCTCGGGATTGAGCCCGGCCAGATAGCCGTCACCGCGAGCGGAAATCGTGACGGGCGGCGCCGGGTGCGGCAGGGCTCCCATGGGACTGACACGGCTCCTCGCGGCGGGGAAGCCGCAACGTAGGGAGCATCCTTGTTGACGACAAGGCACCGGCACCGCACCACGTTTCGGTCGGGGCCGCGATCGAGTACAGTACGATGCTGTGGCGGAATGGATAGCGGCGCCCGGCCTTGGACAAGCGACGGCGCTGGACCACTTGTTGTGGATGTACCCTTTTGCTAGCCGACGCACATCCTGCCGGCGAGTGAGCCGATGCCCCGCGTGGCCATCTGTGTTTGTACCTGTGATCGCCCCGCGTTGCTTGCGCGGGTGCTGGATGTGTTGCAGCGGATCGAGCTGGGCGATCTCTCGGCGAGCGATCTCCTTCTGGCCGTAGTCGACAACCGTGCCGACGGCACGGCGCGGTCGGTCTGCGAGAGCTACGCTCCACGCCTGCCGATCCCCATGCGCTTCATCGAGGAAGCCCGCCCGGGCATCTCCTTCGCGCGCAACCGCGCCACCGCGGAGGCGCTCGCCTGGGGTGCCGACATGGTCGCCTTCCTCGACGATGACGACGTGCCACAACCAGACTGGCTCTGGCGCCTGGTGGCAAAGCAGCGCGAGACCGGTGCGGATGTGGTGTTCGGTTTCTGGTGCCTGCCGTCGGACCTCAAGCTGCCGGTCTGGCTCCGCAACACGCGCTACTTCCGCCCGCCCGTGCGCGACGACCGCAACCGCTTCGGCCTGCCCGCCTGGGCTGGAACCTACAACGTGTTGATGACCCGCCGGGTGCTCGAGGCCCTGGCGCCCGAGGACGGACCGTTCCGCAACGAGTTCGCCCACTGTGGCGGCGAGGACAGCGACCTGTTCATCCGCGCCAAAGGGGCGGGCTTCGCCTACGCCTGCGCCCACGATTCGATCGTGGTCAGGGCATGGGAGCCCAGTCGCCTGACGCTTGGTGGCGTGCTCCGGCGCGGATTTCTGCGCGGCGGCTCGCGCGTGCATATCGCGCGGGCCCATCTGTCGACCGAGCAGGTGAAAGCCCTGGCATGGTCGAGCTGGCGCAAGCTCGCGAAATCCCTGCTCCGGTTGCCGTTCGGCTGGAACCGCTCAAAGATGGTAGGCAGCCTGCTCAGCCTGTCGCACGCGCTCGGCGAGATCTACGCCTGGGCCGGCATGCGCTACGACTATTATTCGCGACGGCGCCCGTGACCGACCGGCCGTCCGATCGGTCGCACCAGCATCATACCGTGCCCGGAGCCACGCCACCTGTGCCGAGGCCCAGCCGCTGGCGCAAGCGCCTCGGCAAGTGGACGGGTGCCGTCTCCGACATCATGCGCCTAGCACCACCACGCCATCGCGTGCTGGTGGTGGTCGGCTCCTTCGTCTCCAGCCTGCTCGACCTGATCGGGCTCACCATGATGGTGCCGCTGATCATCGCGGCCACCGATGTGCAGGGCCCGACCAAGGGCATCGTCGTCGCGCTGCAGAACATCCTGGGCGGCATCGGGCTGCCGTTCACTCCGGCAGCGATCCTGACCATCATCATCGTCGGCCTCACGCTCAAGGCTCTGGCCGGTGTGCTCGTGACCCGTTACGTCAACCAGGTGGTGGTCAAGGTCACTCGCGACATGCGGATCCGCATGATCCGCAGCCTCCTCGGCGCGCGCTGGGGCTACTTCGTGCGCCAGCCCGTCGGCCGCCTCGCCTTCGCCATCGGCCCGGAGGCCGAGGCGTCCGGGCAGAGCTTTGAGGCGCTCACGACGCTCATCGCCTCCTGCCTCCAGGTGCTGGTCTTCGTCGCGATCATCGCGCTGCTGTCCTGGCAGCTCCTGCTCATCGCCATAGTCGCGGCCTGCATCGTCGGCCTCTGGTTCGGGGGTCTGGTACGCCAGTCGCGACGCGAGGCGAAGGAGCGGCGCCAGGAGGCGAGGCAGCGGACGGCGAAGTTTACCGACACCCTGATCGGCATCAAGCCGATCAGGGCCATGGGTCGGGCCGATCAGTTCGCTGACCTGTTCGAGGATGAGGCCCGGAGTGCCGCGAAGGGCGCGCGGGGCCGCATCATGGCCCCCGAATATGCCGCCGATCTGCAGGAGCCGGTTATTGGCGCCCTGCTCGCGGTCGGCTTCTATCTCGCGATCACCCGCCTGAGCCTGCAGATCCACGATCTTCTGATCATGTCGATCCTGATCGTGAAGACAATCGCCGCTCTGATGCCGATCCAGCGCGTAGCCCAGCGGTTCATCCAGTCCTACGATCAGTACCGGTCGCTTAATCGCCTGCTCGAGACCAGCGAGAGCGCCCGCGAGACCTGGAGCGGGCGAGCCACGCCGGATCTGCGGCGCGAGATCACCTTCGAGCAGGTGACTTTCGGCTATCGCGAGCAGCCAATCCTGACGGAGCTGAATCTGCGCATCCCGACCGGGGCGATCACCGCCCTGATCGGGCAGTCCGGCGTCGGCAAATCCACCATCGTGGATCTGCTGGTCGGCCTCTACCAACCCCAGAGTGGCGCCATCCGTGTCGACGGCGTCGACCTGAGCGAACTCGACATCGCCCTGTGGCGGCGGGACATCGGCTATATCCCACAGGAAGTGCTCCTGTTCCACGACACCATCCGCAACAACGTGACGCTCTACGAGGACGGGATCAGCGACGAGGCGGTGATGCACGCACTTACCGCAGCCGGAGCGCGAGAGTTCGTGCTGGGCGCCGGCCAGGGGCTCGACACCATCGTGGGCGAACGGGGCAATCGGCTTTCAGGGGGACAGCGCCAGCGGATCTCGATCGCACGCGCGCTCCTGCATCGGCCGAGCGTCCTGATCCTCGACGAGGCCACCACCGGCCTCGATCAGGACACGGAATGGTCGATCTGCCAGCACATCCGCACGCTGTGCGAAACGACTGGCGTCACCGTGCTGGCCGTCTCCCATCAGCTCGCCTGGCAGCAGGCGGCGGATCTGGTCTACCGAGTCGAGGCCGGCACGGCCAATCCGACAACCGCTCCGCGGCGCGCCGTGACGGATGTTGCGGGAACGGCGGCCTGACGCGTGATCCCCTTACCGACCAGCACTACGCACCGACGGTTGACGTGGCTGACGATGCCCGATCTGGGCCGCGCCGCGGCTGCCCTGCGCCGCGCGCTGAAGCTCTACCTGCGCGGCGAGCGCGACCGCGCACGGCGGCTGGTGGTGGACGGGACGGTCCTGCTCCGCATCCCGGCATCCCCGTCGCCGACACTGCGGCAGGTGCTCGAGGTGCTGGGACCGGTCGGCCGTGCGGTGCCCAGGCTTGCCGAGGCGGCGGACATCATCGTTCCGGTCTATGACGGAGCCGTCCATCTGCGCCGGCTGCTCGACACGCTGTTCGAGCGCACCGACCCGCGGCACCGCCTGCTGCTGGCCGACGACGGCAGCACGGATCCGGAGGTGGCGGCACTCCTCGCCATGGCCGCCACACGCCCCAGCGTCACCGTTACCCGAAGCGACCGCAACCGCGGCTTCGTCGCGACGGTCAATGCGGCCATGGCCGCGACGCACGGCAACGCCGTGATCCTCAACTCCGATACCGAGGTGCCACCGGCCTGGATCGAGCGGCTGCTGCGCCCGATCGCGCTGAGTGACTCGGTCGCTTCCGCGGCGCCGTTCTCCAATGCCGCCCAGATCTTCAGCGTGCCGACCCCGAATCAGGATCACGACCTCCCGCAGGGCGCGGGCACGATCGAGATCGACCGAGCCTTCGCGCGCCTGCTGCCCGACGCAGATGCGAATCTCGAGGCGCCCACGACGATCGGCTTCTGCATGGCGATCAGCCGGCGCGCCTGGAACACCCTTGGCCCGTTCGACGCGGAAGCCTTCGGGCGCGGCTATTGCGAGGAGACGGACTGGTGCCTGCGCGCCCGCGCGGCCGGCTGGTCCAACCGCCTCGTCCCTGATCTGTTCGTGTTCCATCAGCACGGTGGCTCGTTCGCTGATCGCGATCGGAGGGCGCTGCTCGAGGCGAACCTCACGACACTGTATCGCCGCTGGCCGCGCTACTATGGCGAGCTGGCTCGATTCCGCCGCCGCGATCCCTGGGCGGTCTACCGGGCTGCGGCCCTCCTGGCCCTGGCGACCGACCCTGACCAGGCACAGAACGCCGCCATCCTTGGCTATGACGGCAATCGCCCGACCCGGATGGAGATCCGTGTCGGGCACTGGCGCATCGGACTGATCGCCGAAACCGCCGACGAGGCACGCCAACTTCAATCTGTCCGAGTTCCTTGAGGCAGATCGCCCGCCGCCGTTCGACCGTCAGCCTTTTGGGGCCTCTGTCGTCAAGCTGCGTAGCCAGGCCCTGTGTACGCTGGGCGCGGCTGGAGACTGGATCAGGCGACGATGCGCCTCGGTCGCAAGCT
The DNA here is from genome assembly GCA_044224255.1 of Geminicoccaceae bacterium. Taxonomy (GTDB): domain Bacteria; phylum Pseudomonadota; class Alphaproteobacteria; order Geminicoccales; family Geminicoccaceae; genus Benzoatithermus. The sequence goes on along the minus strand of JBGAKU010000115.1, from coordinate 3,885 downwards.
TCCGACGCAATGGCCCCTTTGTCACCAGAAGCCGCAAGCTGTCGCGCCATCCGTCCAGGGTGGGCGGCACCAGCAGCCCGCTCTCCCCATCCACGATGACCGATCGGTAGGGAGCCACATCGGACGCGGCGACCGCCATTCCGAGCGCCGTATAGTCCAGCACCTTGATCCCCGACTTGCAGCGCGCGAACGGCGAATCCACCAGAGGGGCGACACCGATATGCCAGCGGCGCTGGTCCCTCAGCCAGTGGACGAACGCCGGGTAGCCCAGCATGGCATGGGGAGCCGGAACGATGCGGTCCGCCCAGTCGCCGAACTCATTGCCGCTGGTGACGCCGACGATCTCGAAGCTCACCTTGCCGCCGAACTCCGCCTTGATGCCGCGGCAGGCTTCCGCGATCAGCGCCAGGTCCTGGCCATGCGTCGCCGTCCCCATGTAGAGCACACGTACGACTGAGCCGTCCTTTACCTCTACCTCGGCGGGGTCGCCCCAAAGCCGGTCGTCGAGCACGTTCTCGACCAGCTCGACCTGTGGATTGTACCTCTGCAGGACGGACCGCAGCGGCGCGGTCGATGCCGTGACCAGGTCCGCCTCGCCGAGCAGGAATCGGATGGGCGCCAGCCGACGCTCGATCGCCGAGCGGTCGACATGCTCGCTGTCGAGCTCCAGCAAATTGTCGTCGAGGTCGTAGACCAGCCGCGCCCCGGTTCCCCGCGCATGCTCCACCAGCGTATGCGCGCCCTCGATATCCTCGATGGCCGTCCTCTGGGTCAGGATCACGTCGGCCCGGCAATGGATCGCCTCGGCGACGTCCTCCACCACGCTGACCTTGATCGCGTCGGCGAGGTCCGGGTGCGTCGCTGGCAGGAGCAGCCGAATGTAGGCGCAAGGGCTCCATTGCCCGGCGTGCTTCTCGGGCAGGATCACCACCGAGGTGCGGTCGGCCCGGCGAAGCTCAACCGGCGCCGCCGGTGTGGCGGCAGGGGAAGGCAGATAGGATGCCCGATAGAAGTCCTCCCGGTCGACCGGCCGCAGCGTGCCGGCCTCCGGCGGGCGTTGCTGCGCCAGCCGCGCCCTGACCTCCTCGAACAGGCTCAGCCATCGCCGCGGCGGGGCATCGGCATCGGCGAGCCAGGTCCAGGGGCGGCCAGCCAGCCGCTCAGGGAACGCGCCGATCCGGGTGGCAAGGATCGGGCGGCCGGATTCGATCGCGGCGCTCAGGGTATAGCTGTAGGTCTCGGGCCAAGGAGCCGGAAACCAGATGACATGTGGGTCGAGCCGCTCGATCAGCTCTTGGAGCTGGTCGTCGCTGTATTGGCCGGTTTCCATCACGCGGGCCGCCAGTTCGCCCGGTAGCGGCGGCATGGCTCTTCCGATGATCGCGAATGCGCACCTGCCGGCCTTGTCGAGCGCAACGCACTCCGAGAACGCGGCGAGCCCCTTGTACGCCGCCATGAGGCCGAGCACGGCCACCCGCAGCGGCTCGCCCTCCTTCGGCGCTGCTATGCGAAAGCGCCGGAGCGGGTCCGACACGGGCTCGTGTGGCACCACGAGCATGGGCTCGTCGACCCCGTAGCGCAGGAGCCTCCGCCGCACATCCTCGCTCGGGCAGATGATGCGCCGGGCCTGGCGGAACAGCCAAGCGTGGCTCATGCGCCACGACAGGATGTCCATCGCCCCGTAGGAGGGGCGGCGCGCGATGCAGGCGTTGCAGGCGGCCATGTCCGGCTCGCCGCAATAATGGTCACCGTCGTGCAGGAAGGTGATCTGAGGGCAGACGTAGAAATAGTCGTGGATCGTGAGATCCATCGGGGCGTTCAGCTCGCGCACCAGGGCGCCCACGTCGAGCTGATGGCCCAGCACATGGTGCACGTGAACGACATCCAGGCCGAGCGCCGTCAGGACCTCGAGGAGCGACTCTCGCTCGACGGCGGGCACGACCAAGCTCGGATGGCCGGCGAAGCGCGGAACCGACAGCTCAATGTCCTGCCCCCTCGGCACCAGCTTGAGGAAACAGGCGCCGGGAAGCTCGGCGAGCTCGTTGACATGACGCTCGACTCCGCCGCCGTTCCGGTGCGTGATCAGCAGGACCTTGGGCCGCGTCTGGCGGCGCAGCAGCTCGACCGTCGCGGCAAAGCGCGCCGGCGCCACCGGATCGAGCCGTCCGAAGCGCGCGAGCATGCCCGGATAGTCCGGATGACGCTCGATCAGGACGTTCCACGAGGCCGCGCGTTCGGGCGAGTTGGCACCGAAGCTCACCTCGCCGGCATGATAGACGAAGGTGTCGCAGGCCAGCACGTGCCGCCAGCCCTTCGCGATCGCCCGCAGGCAGAAATCGTTCTCCTCGCCATAGCCCCGGCCGAACCGCTCGACGTCGAACAGGCCGACCTCGGCCAGGCAGTCGTGTCGGATGTACATGCAGAACCCGACCGCGGTCGGCAGCTCCACCGAGCGGCTGGCATTGGCCGCCCGGCATGCGTCATCCAGCTCGTCCAGGCCGAAGCCTTCCGGCATGGGGCCGCCCCCACTGCCGGGATAGCTGCAGATGGTCGCGTTGTTGGAGAACGGAGTGACCGTGCCTATCCGCGGATCGGCGTAGGCCTGCGCCCCCAGGCGCTCGACCCAGCCAGGTGGCACCTCGGTATCGCTGTTGAGCAGGATCACGTCACGGCCTGAGCCACCCGCCCGCATCCCGCGATTGGCCGTCGCGACGAAGCCTAGGTTCCTTTCGTTCACCAGAACCTCGACACCGGGCTGCTGGCCGAATTCTTGCAGCCAAGCCGACAGCTCGGGCTCGGGAGAGCCGTCGTCGATCACCAATAGACGGTCGCGCTGCCGGTCCATGGTCGCCGCCACGCGCGTCAGGCAGGCCCTGGTCTCCTCCAGCCCGCGATAGACCGGGACCACGATGGCGACCTCGAGCGCCCGCGGCAGCGCGGATTCGGGGATCGTCTTGACGGGCAGATAGTCCGCGATATTGCCGCCGGCGCGCGTCCTCCACCCCTTGCCGAGACCGTGGGCGAGGAAATGCGCCAGCGGGTCGGGGGCGGCCTCGGGATGCAGGGCCACGTAGTAGTCGGGATCGAAGTTCGGATGCGGCATCCGATTCTGGCGCATACCCCAGGTTATGTAGTGCACGAGCGGGTTGACGCCCGCCGCCGCCACGTCCGGGTACTGCAGCAGATACCAGTCCGTGTCGAACCAGGGGTGCGGGTCCAGCCCGCGCCGCGCGCCGATCCGGACATAGTGCGCGTAGGGATCCTTCCCCTTGGCGCGGACCTCGGGATTCTGTGCGAGATACCACTCGGGATCAAACAGCACGGTCGGCTGCAGCGCCCAGACCGCCTCGAGCTCCGCGCGCGCGGAACGCGGGAGACAGCGCGCCAGCCAGCGCGCCCGGCCATCGCGGCCGGATATGCTCCGGATCACCCGGACGAGCGCGCGATGGACACCGCCGCGCAGGCGTGCGAAGCGCTGGCGTGCAGCCAGCCGGACCCAGTCGACCTGTGCCCCGAGGGATCGTCTCATGGGGATTCACTTGAACGGTGCGGATCGGGCAAGCAAGTTGCTGGTTGCCGTAGCGGACGAGGTCGGGACGGGAAAGCAGCGGCTCGCCACCGTTCCCCGCAATGGGCGCGGCGACTGAGCGCCTCGAGGTCAACGTTTCAATAGCAGGAGACAGGGCCGGATGCCGGCTGTCACAGTGTCGACCGAGGAGGATCCCTCCCCCGACGAGACGCTCACCTCGACCGCAGCCCTAGCCATCACGGTTTCCGACGGCCGGCTCGATCTCGGGCGCACCGCATTGATGACCCCCGAGCGACTGGTGGAGCCCGATGCGTGGGTCGGGCACATACCGTTCGCCTTCTGGCTGGTGGAGGCCC
>JBGAKU010000114.1:0-16798 GCA_044224255.1 Geminicoccaceae bacterium | reverse complement strand
CGGAAGCCGTGGCGATCATCCGCCCGGGCGACACGATCGCCACCTCCGGCTTCGTCGGCACCGGCACGCCCGACGCCGCCCTGCTCGAGTTCCCCCACACTGGCCACCTCCCCCCGCTCACGGCGCAGGACCAGATCCAACCCATCGCCCGCTTCCTCGAGCAAACCCACACATGAGCCAAATGCCGTGGCCCGAACCGCGCGCCGTCGGCTGGCTGCTGCTGACCATGCTCGTGGCCGCCGCCGGCGGCGGCCTGTTCGCCGCCCTGGGCCTGCCCGCGGCGTGGCTCACCGGCTCGATGCTGGCCACTGTCGCCGGCGCGTGCGCCGGGCTGCCGGTCGGCCTGCCGGCGCGCCTGCGCGATGCCGCGTTCCTCCTGCTCGGCATCTCCATGGGTGCCAGCGCCACACCCGAGAGCATCGCCCAGATGCAGGCATGGCCCGGCAGCCTCGCTCTCCTCGCCCTGTCGGTCGTCGCCACCATGCTGGCCGCCGCCGTCTATCTCGAGCGGGTCCATGGCTGGGACCGCGTGACCGCCCGCTGCGCGTCGATCCCGGGTGCCTTCTCCGCCGTGGTCGTGATCGCGTCCGGCAGTGCGGCCGATCTGCCGCGTGTGGTTCTGGCGCAGAGCATCCGCATCTTCACCCTCGTGGCCCTGATGCCGGCGATCCTGGCGCTCACGAGCTCCGGCACCGGCATCGCGAGCACCGCACCGACCGCAGGCACGAGCTCCCTGTTCGAGGTGCTCGTCACCTTGGCCGCCAGCGGCATTCTGGCTGCGGCCATGGCACGGCTGCGCGTGCCGGCAGCACCTCTGCTGGGGGCCATGGTCGCCAGCGCGCTGCTCCACGCGACCGGGATGGTGCACGGCCGGTTCCCGCCAACCCTGGTCATCGTCGGCTTCGTCGCCACCGGCATCGTCATCGGCGGCCGCTTTCGTGGAACCTCGCTGATCACGCTGCGCCGGACGATTCCCGGCGCCATGGCCAGCGTCCTCCTGGCCCTGGCCATCTCGGCCGCCATTGCCGGCGTGGGCACGGCCCTGCTCGGCCTGCCCTTCGGCCAGCTGTGGCTGGCCTACGCGCCCGGCGGCGTCGAGGCCATGGCGGCCATGGCCCTCGCGCTCAACCTCGACCCCGCCTTCGTCGGCGCCCACCACATCTTGCGCATCCTGGGCTTGAACCTGATCAGCCCCGTCTGGCTGCGGATAACCCGGTGAACGCCTGACGAGGCCGTCCTACCCGTCCGCCGGCCTTGGCGCGGGTCCGTCGTAGCGCCAGAGATAGCGGCGCGGGATCGGGCCCTTGTTGCGCTGACCGGACTGCATCTCCTCCCAATAGCGATACGGGATCTCCCTCGGCATGGGCCCCTTGATCCGCACGCCCTTCTTCTTCTGCTCCCACGCGTGCGCGAGGATGCCCACGGCGCGCGACAGGATGAACAGGCCGCGCCCCAGCTCCGGCTCGAAGCCCAGCTCGCAGAAGATCACGGCGGTGATGCCGTCGATGTTCATCGGGATGTGGCGGCCCTTGATCGCCTTCAGCGCGTCCTCGACCGCCTGGCCGATCGCCGCCCAGCGTCCGCTGACGGCGCCCTGCGCCTTCGCCTTCGCCACGAGCGCGAACAGCGGCGCCGTGCGCGGGTCGATCGGGTGGAAGCGATGGCCGAAGCCCGGCACGAACTTGATGCCGCGCTCGCCTGCTGCCGCCAGCTCGGCCTCGACCGCCGCTGCGAGCTCCTCGCCGCCGTCCGTACGGGCGGCGATCGCCTGATAGATCTCGACGCACTGCTCGCCGGCCCCGCCATGCACGTCGCCCAGGACGTTGATCGCCGAGGCCATGGCGTTGTTGATGCCGACGCCGCAGGTTGCGGCCATACGGGCGATGGCGATCGAGGGCGCCTGCGGCCCGTGATCGACCGCCGCCATGAGCGCCGTGCCGAGCAGATCCGCCTGGCCCTCGCTCGGCAGCTCGCCGCGTAGCATCAGCCAGATCATCGCCGGGAAGCTGATCCGGCCGATGAGATCCTCGATCGCGTAGCCGCGATAGCGGATCATGCCCGGCTTCATCTCGATGATCGAGGTCGCCCACCACTCCTCGCAGGGTGCCCGGTCCGAGGTCTCGCCCATGCTGTCGCTCCCTGGTCGTGTGCGTCGTGGAGGCTCAGATCGCCTTCTGCTCGCGCAGGGTCGCGATCTCGTCGGCGCCGTAGCCGAGCTCGCGCAGGATGCTCTCGGTATCGGCGCCGAGCTGCGGCGGCGGCGCCTCCGGCGCGGGGTCTCCGCTGGCGAGGCGGAAGCCTGCCCGCACCACGGCAACATCACGCTCGACGCCGGGGACATTCGCGAACCGCTTCACCAGCCCGCGCTCGACCACCTGCGGGTGCTCCAGCACCTCGGGCACCGAGAGGACCTCGCCGGCCGGCACCCCGGCCGCGTTGAGCAGCGTCGACCATTCGGCGGCGCTCCGGTCGGCCAGCGCCAGCTCGAGCTCGGCCTTGAGCTCGTACCGGTTCGCCTTGCGGTCCTCGCGCTTGGCGAAGCGCGGGTCGGCGACGAGATCCGGCCGGCCCACGAGTCGGGCCAATATCTCGAACTGCTCCTGCTTGTTGGCGGCAATGTTGAGCAGGCCGCGGCCGGTCCGAAAGGCGCCGGAGGGTGCCGCCGTCATGTTCTCGTTGCCCATGGGCGTGGGATGTACGCCGGCGATCAGCCAGTTGGAGACCGCCCAGCCCATAGTGACGAGCGTGGCCTCCAGCATCGAGACGTCGATGCACTCGCCCTCCCCGCTTCGCCCGCGCTTGACCAGGGCCGCGGCGATCGCGAAGGCGGCGGTGATGCCGCCGATCGTGTCGCAGACCGGATAACCGACGCGCAACGGTGCGATCTCGGGCGTGCCGGTGACGCTCATCACGCCGGAAAGACCCTGGATGATCTGGTCGTAGGCGGGATTGCCGTTGAGCGGCCCGTCCTGGCCGAAGCCCGAGATCGCGCAGTAGACGAGGTCGGGCCTTACCTCCTTGAGCGCCGCGTAGCCGAGCCCCAGCCGGTCCATGACGCCGGGCCGGAAGTTCTCGACCACCACGTCCGCGCTGGCCACCAGCCGCCGGAACGCCGCCTTGCCGTCCGGGTGCTTGAGATTGAGCGTGACAGATCGCTTGCCGGCGTTCTGGGCGAGAAAGGAGGCGCCCATGTGGCGTTGGTTGAGCCCGGCATCCGCGCCGAGCTGGCGCGCGAGGTCACCGCTGCCCGGCACCTCGACCTTGATCACCTCGGCCCCCAGCACCGCCAGCTGATAGCAGGCGAACGGCCCCGCCAGCACGTTGGTCAGATCGAGGACACGAACGCCGTTCAGCAGCCCCGGCATGGCGCGATCGCCTCCATTGGTTCTATCAGTCAGAACATCGATCCGAATGACAGAACGTCATCGTGCCGTCAAGATCCATTCTGTGCACCGGAATAAAATTCTTGACGACAGAATGTATGCCCTCGATTCTCAGGATTGTTCGCGTCGGGAGCAGTGATGGGCGAGGAAAGAGTCGAAGCGGTGGAGCGGGCGCTCACCATCCTGGATGCGTTCCGTGAGGGTGAGGAATCGCTGTCCCTGGCGGCGCTGGCCGAGAAGACCGGTTTCTACAAGAGCACGATCCTGCGGCTCGCGGCATCCCTGGAGCGCTTCGGCTATCTGGCCCGCGATCCCGGAGGATACTATCGCCTGGGCCCCAGCCTGTGGCGGCTGGGCTCGCTCTACCGGCGCAGCTTCGATCTCGGCGAGCATGTCCGGCCCGAGCTGCGCCGGCTGGTCGAGGCCACGACCGAGACCGCCTCGTTCTATGTCCGGGAGAAGAACGAGCGGGTCTGCCTCTACCGGCTCAACTCGCCGCGCGCGGTACGGCATCATCTCGACGAGGGGGTCCGGCTACCGCTGGAACGTGGTGCGGCCGGCCGGGTGCTCCTGGCCTGCGACGGCGGCAACGGCGAGCCCTACGAGACGATCCGTCGGACCGGGCACTACGTCTCGCTCGGCGAGCGCGACCCCGAGATCGCCGCGGCTGCGGTGCCGGTGCGCGACACAGCCGGGCACGTCCGCGGCGCGCTGTCCGTCTCGGCGCTGCTCAGCCGCTTCGACGCCGAAGCGCAAGCGCAGGCGCTCACCGCCCTGGGCGAGAGCGCCAAGCGACTCGCCAGCCATCTGCCACGAGACTAGCCGGAATTTCCGCAGCGCGCCGGCAGGGTGCCGGTCACATGCGGGCGGCGGACGGCGGCCGCCACAGGCTCCGGCAGGGGATCTTGCTGCGGTCGGCGCGGCCGGCGAAGCGGCGGGCGATCTCGGTCACCTCGCGCAGCAGGCCCTCCGAGAGGGTGATCGGCTCGAGGCCGAGATTGAGCAGGCGGCGGTTCTCGACGAACAGGTCGTTCTCGTCGGCCTCTGCCCGGGGGTTGGCGACGAACTCGACGGAGGCACCGGTGATCTCGGCCACCAGGCGGGCGAGGTCGCGCACCCGGTGGGTCTCGGTCATCTGGTTGAGGATGTTGACCCGCCCGCCCGACTGCGGCGGGTTGGCGACGGCGAGCTCGATGCAGCGCACCGTGTCCTGGATGTTGATGAAGGCACGGGTCTGGCCGCCGGTGCCGTGGACCGTCAGCGGATAGCCGATCGCCGCCTGCATCAGGAAGCGGTTGAGCACCGTGCCATAGTCGCCGTCATAGTCGAAGCGGTTGATCAGCCGCTCGTCCTGCCGCGTCTCCTCGGTCTGCGTGCCCCAGACGATGCCCTGGTGCAGATCGGTGATCTTCACCCGGTCGTTCTTGTTGTAGTAGGCGAACAGAAGCTGATCGAGCGTCTTGGTCATGTGATAGACGCTGCCGGGATTGGCCGGATACAGGATCTCCTGCTCGACCGTGCGGCCGTCGTCGGCGTCGATCTTCACCTGCAGATAGCCTTCCGGGATCTTGATCCCGGCGGTGCCGTAGCCGTAGACGCCCATGGTCCCGAGATGGACCAGATGGATGTCGAGGCCGCTCTCGACGATCGCCACCAGGACGTTGTGGGTGGCGTTGATGTTGTTGTCGACGGTGTAGCGCTTGTGCAGCGGCGACTTCATCGAATAGGGCGCGGCGCGCTGCTCGGCGAAATGGACCACGGCGTCGGGCCGCCAGTCGCGGAACAGCGTCAGCAGACGGTGATAGTTCTCGGCGACGTCGATGCGGTGGAACGGGATCTCGCGCCTCGCCACCTCGCGCCACGCCGCGAGCCGCTCGCCCATCGGCCGGATCGGGGTCAGGCTCGCGACCTCGAGCTCGTTGTCGATATTGCGCCGCGACAGATTGTCGACGATCGCGACCTCGTGGCCGCGCGCCGAGAGATGCAGCGCGGTGGGCCAGCCGCAGAACCCGTCACCGCCCAGGATGATCACCCGCATGGCGCGTCCCTTGCCGCTGACGCGGCGCTGCATAGGACGGTCAGTGCGCGAGGGCAACTTCCCTTGCACCATGACCCGGTCGCCCGGCGGTGGGGCCAAGCGGCCGGGCTTCGAGGTTTGCCATTGCATAGGCTGGACAGCTATGGAATGACTGAATTCGCTATTTTTGGATCCGGCGAATCGATTGCTGCAGTTTCGATTGGAGACAGAGAATGACCGCCGTCGCCGGTACAGAGACAGCAAGAGACGTGTCGGACACTTTTACAACTACTTCGACCTTACCGCGCATCGTCGTCGCCGATGCCGTGTCCCGCGGACGGCCCCAGGTGAAGGCGGTCGAGCTGCAGTGGTTGCGTGGGCTGGCGGCCCTTTTTGTACTCTTTTATCATGCGGCGTTCTATCAAAATGAAATAACAGGAAGTGGGTCAAGTCTCTCAGTTTTCAATGGCATGTTTGGCATCTATGGTGTGGCTATTTTCTTTGCTATTTCAGGCTATCTTATGGCCAATCTGATCAGAAGGCAAGATCCGGCACGTTTCATGCTGCATCGTATCGTTCGGATCTATCCACTCTATTTTATTGTCGCTGCCATTGTCGCCATCCAGCAATACCTCGACGGCCGGCCGCTCGCGAGCCCGTTGACATGGACGCTGCTGCCAGTCGGCAACACAACTTATACGCTGGCGGTGGAATGGACGCTCATCTTCGAGATCGCGTACTACACTGTGCTCTTCGTGCTCGCTCTGGCGCGATTGATCCGGTGGCTGGACCTGATCGCGGCGATATGGCTCGCGGTCCTGCTCGCGGTGGCCTGCACCACCATCGAGCCCGACGGCCGCGCGCTCCTGCCCGTCCAGCTCATGGCTGTGGCAGGGGCCAACATTCCATTCGCGTTGGGGCTACTGCTGCCGCGCCTGCTTCGGCTCGGCATCAACCCGCTGCTCGCCATGACCGGCTCGGCCGTTCTCCTGTTCCTTGGCGTCCGTGCACCCACCTACCACCTGCTGCAGGTGGCCACGGGCGCCAGCGCCGCCCTGCTGGTCGGTGCCGCCGCCAGCCTCGCCCGGCATCGTGCGGGGGCGCCGAACCTGCTCGACGAATGGATGAGCCGGGCGGGCGATACCAGCTATGCCCTCTATCTCTGCCACGTCCCCGTCGTGCTCCTGGTCTATGCTACTCTGACCGTCGTCACCGGGCCTTGGGCACCCTGGGCGATGGCGGCGGCGGTCGCCATGCTCGTCGCCGCACCGGTCGGACTGCTCGATGTTCGGCTCTATGGGCGTTTGCGTGCACTCGTCGACGGGCTGTCCGATCGCCGCGCAAATTACCTCGCCCTTCTCTATCTCGGCCTGTTCGTCACCGTCACCGCTGGTGTCGCACTGTCCGATCTCGGCCAAGCGAGAAGGGCGATCGGCAGCAACTGGCTGGTGAGCGCGATGGCCGCGCGCGCGAACGGCGGCGCAGCCGCATCCAGCTCGATCGTCGGCTTCATCGATGACATCGCTTGGATTGGACCCGACCACCTCCAGATCACCGGTTGGGCTGGAGATCGCGAGAATGCCGAGCTGCCGGTTCAGATCGCCCTACTGACGCGCGAGCGTGTCATCGCGACGTGGACGGCGCAGCAGGTCAGGAGCGACGTCGCGGCGGTGTTGCGCATCGCGGCCTGGAACGAGCATCCGACCGGCTTCGCGGTCACGGTCGACACGGCATGCGCGGCGCGACAGGACTACTCCGTCGTGGCCTTCAACGACCAGCACCAGTTCGCCGTACTGCGGACGCTGTGGGACGGGCGGCCCTGCCCTTAGGGCAAGGCGGCTACACGTCGAGCTCCGTCACCAGCCGCGCGTTCTCCTGGATGAAGGCCAGCCGCAGCTCCGGTTTGCGGCCCATCAGCTCCTCGACCAGCTGGGCGGTCGGCTTGCCCTCCATGTCCTCGCTGCGGACCTGCAGGAGCTGGCGGCGGGCGGGGTCCATGGTGGTCTCCTTGAGCTGGGACGGGTTCATCTCGCCCAGGCCCTTGAAGCGGCCGACCTCGACGTTCTTCTTGTTCTTGAAGGTGGTGGCGAGCAGGCGCGCGCGGTCCGCCTCGTCGCGGGCATACGCGATCGTGCCGCCATGGCTCAGCCGATAGAGCGGCGGCTGGGCCAAATAGAGGTGGCCGCGCTCGACCAGCTTGGGCAGCTCACGGAAGAAGAAGGTCATCAGCAGCGCGGCGATGTGGGCACCGTCGACGTCGGCATCGGTCATGATGACGATCTTGTCGTAGCGCAGATCGTCCGGCCGCCAGTGCTTGCCCGAGCCACAGCCCATGGCGGTCACCAGGTCCGCCAGCTCCTTGTTGCCGGCGAGCTTGTCGGCCGTGGCCGAGGCGACGTTGAGGATCTTGCCGCGCAGGGGCAGCACCGCCTGGGTCTCGCGGTTGCGCGCCTGCTTGGCCGAGCCGCCCGCCGAATCGCCCTCGACGATGAACAGCTCGGTACCCTCGCGGGCGTCGCGGGCGCAGTCGGCGAGCTTGCCCGGCAGGCGCAGCTTGCGGGTGGCGGACTTGCGGCCGACCTCCTCCTTGGCCTTGCGGCGCGCGATCCGCTCCTCGGCCCGCCTGGCGAGGTGCTCGAGGACGGCGGTCGCGGTGGCGGGATGGCTGCCGAGCCAGAGCTCGAAGCGGTCGCGGATGGCCCCCTCGACCAGGCGCGTCGCCTCGGGCGAGACCAGCCGGTCCTTGGTCTGGCCCTGGAACTGCGGCTGGCGCAGGAACAGCGAGAGCAGGATGCAGGCGCCGCCGGTCGCATCCTCGGTGGTGATCGCCGCCGCACGACGGAAGCCGATGCGCTCGGCGTGGGTGCGCAGGCCCTTCAGCAGCGCTCCCCGCAGGCCCGTCTCGTGGGTGCCGCCCGCCGGCGTCGGCACCGTGTTGCAGTACCAGCCGGTATAGGGCTCCTCGTCGACCGGCCAGGCGATGGCCCATTCAACGCGGCCGTCATGCTCCAGCGCCGCCTCGCCGGTGAACGGCTCGTCGACCACGAGATCGCGCCCCTCCAGCAGCGCCTTGAGGAAGTCGGCCAGCCCCTGCGGGAAGTGGAAGGTCTCCTCGGCGGGAACCTTGCCGTCGGCGGGCAGCAGCGACGGATCGCAGCGCCAGCGGATCTCGACGCCCCGGAACAGGTAGGCCTTGCTGCGGGCCATCCGGTGCAGCATGGCCGGCACGAAGCGCGGATGGGGGCCGAAGATCTCGGGGTCGGGGACGAAGGCGACCGTGGTCCCACGGCGGTTGGGCGCAGCGCCGACCTTCTCCAGCGGCCCCAGCGGCACCCCCCGCGCGAAGCGCTGCAGGTAGAGCTGGCGGTTGCGGGCGATCTCGACCGTCAGCTCCTCGGCCAACGCGTTGACCACCGACACGCCGACGCCGTGCAGCCCGCCAGAGGTGGCGTAAGCCTTGCTGCCGAACTTCCCGCCCGAGTGCAGCGTGGTCATGATGACCTCGAGGGCGCTCTTGTCGGGGAACTTGGGATGCGGGTCGACCGGGATGCCGCGGCCATTGTCGCGCACGGTGATCCGGTTGGGGGCCGCCAGCTCGAGCTCGATCCGGGTGGCGTGGCCGGCCACCGCCTCGTCCATGGCGTTGTCCAGGACCTCGGCCACCAGGTGATGCAGGGCGCGCTCGTCGGTGCCACCGACATACATGCCCGGCCGACGGCGGACCGGCTCCAGGCCCTCGAGGACCTCGATGTCGTGCGCCGTGTAGCCCTCGCCGCCGCGGTCGCGGGCGAGGTCCAGAAGGTCCGTCATTCGGCTCTCGTTCCGTTGGGCAATCTGTGGCGACGGCCGCACCGCCGCGCTGTGGCTACGGACAGCGTCATTGATCCGGCGGCACCCGGCGCGTCAAGCGATCCGATCCCCGCGGGCGAACAAAAGCGGTACGGCGCGCCTCGCAGAGCAGGCTTGTTCCGCGGTCCATAGCATGGTGAATCGCGCGGTCAGGAAGCACCGGAGGAATCGGCCCTGGCTGAACAGGACCCCAGCGAGGATGCGGTGATCGAGGAATCGCCCGACGGCCCGGCGACCGGCACCCCCTCGGAGCGCGAGCTGCGCCAGCGCGTCCGGCAGCAGGAGCTTCTCGCCGAGTTCGGTGTGCAGGCGCTCAGGGGCACACCGCTCGAGGAGCTGCTGGAGCTGACCGCCCAGCTCGCCGCCACGGGCCTGGACGCCGAGTTCGCCAAGGTGATGGAGTATCTCCCGGCCGAGAACCGGCTCGTGATTCGGGCCGGCGTCGGCTGGCCGCCGGGGATCATCGGGCAAGCCAGCGTCGGCGCGGATCTCGCCTCCCCGGCCGGTTTCGCGCTGCGGACCGGCAAGCCGGTCATCTCGAACCATCTGGAGAACGAGGAGCGCTTCCGCACGCCCGAGCTTCTCGTCGAGCACGGCATCCGCCGCGCCATGAACGTGATCCTGCAAGGCGACGGGACCCCCTATGGCGTGCTCGAGGTCGACAGCCGGTCGGAAGGCGAGTTCGGCGAGCACGACATCGCCTTCCTGCAGGGTGCCGCGAACCTGCTCGGCATGGCCATCGAGCGGCAGCGGATCGAGGCCAATCTGCGGGCGTCGCTGGAGCAGCGCGAGCTGCTGCTCAAGGAGCTGGACCATCGGGTCAGCAACAGCCTGCAGGTGGTGATGAGCATGCTGCACCTGCAGGCCGGGAGCACCGCCGACGCGGGCGTGCGTCAGTTGCTGCTCGAGGCGTCGGGCCGGATCTCGGCCGTCGCCCGGGCGCATCAGCGGCTGCGCCTGCGCGACGGCGGCGGCCCGATCGAGCTCATCGGCTATCTCGACGAGGTGTGCCGCGATCTCGCCAGCTCCGTCGGCCCGTGCGACTTCGCCAGCACCTGTCCGGCGCCCGTGCTGGTGCCCTCCGATCGCGCCGTCTCGGTGGCGCTCGTGCTGATCGAGCTCGCCACCAACGCCGCCAAGCACGGCTATGCCGACCGGTTGCCCGGGCCGATCCGGGTCAGGCTCGAGCCGATCGCGGGCCAGGGGCTGCGCCTGTCGGTGGCGGACGACGGGCAGGGCCTACCCGCGGACTTCGCCCTGGAGCGGAGCCCCGGCCTGGGCATGCGCATCATCCTGGCGCTCGCGGAGCGGCTCGATGGCCAGATCCAGGCGAGCCCACGCGAGGGTGGCGCCGAATTTGCCCTGGTCATGCCGGACCCCGCCGCGCCGACCACCCACTAACCGAAAGGAGCTCTCATGCCCGACCTGCGCGCCCTGCAGCCCGCCGTCCGCACGCTGGCGATGCCAGCCGACACCAACCCCTCCGGCGACATCTTCGGCGGCTGGCTGCTGGCCCAGATGGACATCGCCGCGGGCACGGTCGCGTTCACCCGAGCCAGAGGGCGGGTCGCGACGGTGGCGGTGGACGCCATGGCGTTCCACCAGCCGGTGTTGGTGGGCGACATCGTCAGCGTCTACGCCGAGGTGGTCCGCGTTGGCCACACCTCGATCACCATGCATGTCGAGGTCTGGGCCAAGCGGGCGCGCACGCACGAAGAGATCAAGGTCACCGAGGGCCGATTCTCCTGTGTCGCCATCGGCGACGACCGCCGGCCCAGGGCAGTGCCACCAGAGTGAGCCGACTGGCCGTCACGACCCTGCCGGGCGGAGCGGCGCGTCGGCGACCCGGACCAGCGGAGCGCGCGCAGCGACGATGCCGCAGGCCAGGACAAGGAGGCCGAGCGCGGTGCCGAGGCTGGTGAGCTCGGCCAACAGCCCAATCAAAGGCGGGCCGGCCAGAAAGCCCAGATAGCCGATACCGGCGATGGCAGCGATGCCGGCGCCTGGCGCGGTGTCGGGCAGCCGGCCGCCGGCACCGAACAGCACCGGTACGGTATTCGCGATGCCGAGGCCGGCCAGGGCGAAGCCGGAGATCGCGGCGACGGGTGTGGCGATGAGCAGGGCCAGCGCAAAGCCCAGGGCCGCGACGAGCGCGCTGGCTCGCACCAGGGCGACCGCGCCGACGCGATGGCGCAGCGTGTCGCCCGCGAACCGGCCGGCCGCCATGAAGCCCGCGAAGGCGGCGTAGCCGAGACCGGCATGGGCCGGGTCCATGCCCAGATCCATGCGCAGCCAGGCGGCGCTCCAGTCGAGCGCGGCACCCTCGCTCATCAGGACGAGGAAGGCGAGCAGGCCGAACATCAGCGCGGAGCGGCTCGGCCGGACGAAGTGCGGGCCGGAATCGGCGCCGTCGACATGGCCTGGCAGCAGATAGCGTGTCAGCACCAGCACGAGGAGCGCCAGCGCGGGCCCGGCGATCAGGACATGGACCGCCGGCGTCACCTGCGCGAGCGCCACGGCGCCGAGAGATGCGCCGGCCAGGCCGCCGAGGCTGAACAGGCCATGCAGGGAGGACATGATCGGGCGCTGGAGGCGTGTCTCGACCGCGACCCCGTGCGCGTTCATCGCCACGTCCATCATGCCGTTGGCGGCGCCGAGGATGGCGAGTGCTGCGACCAGGGCGGCAAGGCTCGGCGCCAGGCAGGCGAGCGGCAAAGCGAGGCACATCACGATGCCGCTCGCGCGCGTCACCGGCGCGCTGCCGAAACGCGCGATCACGCTGCCGGCGAGCACCATGGCGCAGAGAGCACCGACGGCCATGGCAAGGAGGGCGGTCCCGAGCACGGCCGGCCCGAGCCCCAGCCGCTCCTGGACCAGCGGGATCTGCGGCGCCCAGCTGCC
The DNA here is from genome assembly GCA_044224255.1 of Geminicoccaceae bacterium. Classification (GTDB taxonomy): domain Bacteria; phylum Pseudomonadota; class Alphaproteobacteria; order Geminicoccales; family Geminicoccaceae; genus Benzoatithermus. The sequence continues at coordinate 4,648 of JBGAKU010000114.1, read as the reverse complement.
GAACACGGCACCGTTGGCGAGGAAGACGAGCCCGATCGCGACGCGCGCGCGACGCAGGGCCCGCGCGCCGAGCATGGCCGGTCCGGCCGTGGGCTCAAGCACGCAGGATCGAGATGCCATGATCGGACAGTCCGTCGAGAAGGTGGTCGGGCACGTCGCGCTCGGTGACGACGTGGTGGAGCAGGTCGGCCGGGCCGACCAGGAACGGTGCCGAGGTGCCGAGCTTGTCGGCCGTGAGCAGGGCCGCGACCTCCGTCGCACCCGCGGCCATGGCCCGCTTCAGCTCGGACTCCTCGTAGCCGGCGACGCTCACGCCGATCTCGAGCGCGAGGCTGCAGACCCCGAGGATACAGAGATCGGCCCGGACGAAGCGCACGGCCTCGAGCGCAGCCGCGCCGACCACCGTCTGGCTGGCCCGATCCAGCCTGCCGCCGAGCAGGACGAGCTCGATGTCGGGATGCTCCGCGAGCGCCAGCGCGATGGCGGGGCTCGGCGTGACGACGGTCAGACGCAGCGTCGGCGGTACCTGGCGGGCGAGCGCCAGGTTGGTGGTGCCGCCGTCGAGCAGGAGGACCTGCCCGTCACGGAGCAGGTCGAGTGCGGCCTGCGCCAGGCGCTCCTTGACCTCCGTGCCACGCTCGCGACGGGCGGCCAGCGGCAGCTGGGCCGGCGAAGGCGGGAGAGCGCCGCCGTGCACCCGCTGCACATGGCCGGCCGCGGCGAGCTCGCGCAGGTCGCGGCGGATCGTGTCCTCCGAGGTATCGAGCTCCTGGGCGAGCGCGGCCGCCACGAGCCGTCCGTCCCGGCGCAGGCGTTCGAGCAGCCACCGCCGTCGCTCCTCGGGAGAGACATGCGGGGAGCTGGCCGAGTTCGGGACAGGGTGTGCGTTTGTCTGCATGATCGTGCGTGTCTATGCGCGTTCATGCGCAATTCGTCAAGCGAGGCAGCTCAGCGCGATGACAGGTCGACGCCCCATGATCGCCGGAGGCGGGCGTTGGAGCGAGCGAACCGGGCCTCGAGCAGGCCGGCGGCGAGGCGTTCGCCCATGCCCGGCCGGCGGGCCGCGCCGACATTGAGCGTCGGCGATCGATCCGCGACCGACGCCGCCACGTCTGCATCGACGCCGAGAAGCAGAAGGAAGTCACGGATCAGATGCGCAGCGGGCCGGTCGCGCTCGTAGACCCTCGCCTGGATCATACCCGTCGTCGCGGCACGCCAGCGCGCGAGAAACCGCATATAGTCGAAATGGAACACCCAATTGCGGTTCATCACGAGCCGGCCGTGAAGGAGAATTTCCCAGACGAACCTGCCGTACCCGACGCTCAGGCCGTGCTTGGCGAGCTCGTTCCACAGCGATGCCGCATAGCCGCTCTGGCCGCGGAGATAGACGACGTACCGCGTTTCCCAGCCCGCCTGGAGCAATGCCGATTCGATCTCTCTCAACGCGTCGCCCTGCTCGACCAGATATTCGAGGGCCTCGGACGAGATCAGGGCCACGCGCTCCAGGATGAGGCTCAGCTCCCGGCACAGGTCGTGGATGTCGCCATAGGCCGGGCGGTAGCGCGGATCCTCCAGGGCCGCCCAGGCGATGGCATGGTGCCCCGAGCAAGGGTCGACCGTGCCGGCCTTCGGCACGTAGACGCCATGCGCGCGCAGCAGGTCGCGATGGCGTGCCAGCGCCGTCTGGATCGAGGTGGTCCCGGTCTTGTGGACGCCGATGTGAAGCCAGATGATGCGGTGCGCACGATTCGTCGCTTGCAGGCTCATCCGCCCGATTCGCAGGCCGATGCGCCGCTCCGCGAAAAGTCGTGAATCAATTGCGGCCTGGCGATCCGCTTGTGCTCCAAAAGCACCTGATCCCGAGCGATCCGATGCTTCTTGAATATCGGCTGCAGCGCCCGGTAAAAATAACGGCCGTCTTGAGCAAATCTGGGAAAACTGATCAAATATACTGGAATTTCGTGAACCAAAAGCGAGTTGAGAACATTGTAGAATTGGATCGCGAGAATTCCCTCCTGCTCGGCCGGATCCTCGGTTTTCCAGATCGTTCCCGGATGTCGCAGCGGATCGAGTTGCCGCTTCGACGCCTCCCGCCACACCCGCCGGCGGCTCTCGGCGGCCTCGGCGAGATCGCGGACCGGGATGATTGCGGCAGCGATGGCCCTGGTGCGTTTGCGCAGCACCTCGTCGATCTCGTCAACGAACCATGGCGACTTGACGACGTGGGGCAGATCGTCCTCGTGCAGGCTGCGCTCCAGCCCCGCGCGAGAGATCTCGTCGATGGAGGACAGGGCTGTCCCACGGTCGAATCCGGTATCGAATCCCAGATGGGTGAACAGCTGCACCAGCAGGGTCGTACCGGAGCGGCCGGTGCCGGTGATGATGATGTGGCCGTCAGCAGCCCCCGGCTTCCGCCGCATCCCCAGCCAGCGGAGGATCTCGGCCTTGCCGGGCAGCATGAGCCGTCACAGGCCGAGATAGAGCTGGAACTCGATCGGATGCGGCGTGCGGTGGACCTCGTCGCACTCGCGCCGCTTCACCTCGACATAGGCCTCGATCAGATCGATCGGCATCACGTCGCCGCGGGTCAGGAACTCGTGGTCCGCCTCGAGCGCGTCCAGGGCCTCGGGCAGGCTGCCGCTGACCGCGGCGAGGTCCTCGACCTCGTCGGGGCGCAGATCGTAGAGATTGCGGTCCATCGCGTCGCCGGGCTCGAGCTTCTGCTCGATGCCGTCGAGGCCGGCCATCAGGACGGCGGCGAGCGCCAGATAGGGGTTGGCGGTCGGGTCGGGGAAGCGCAGCTCGACCCGCTTGTCGTCGGGATGGGCGGCGTAGGGGATGCGCAGCGCGGCCGAGCGGTTGTGTGCGGCATAGGCGATCAGCACGGGCTCGTCCTGGCGCGGGCGGAGGCGCTTGTAGCTGTTGGTGGTCGGGTTGGTGAACGCGTTGAGCGCGCGCGCATGCGCCATGACGCCCGCCACGAACTGCAGGCAGAGCTGGCTCAGGTCGGCATAGCCCTGGCCCGCGAAGGTCGGCCGGCCGTCCCGCCACAGCGACTGGTGGATGCTCATGCCCGAGCCGCGGGCGTCGGCGACCGGCTTGGCCATGAAGGTGGCGACCTTGCCGTAGGAGGCCGCCACCTGATGCACGACATACTTGAAGGTCTGCACCTGGTCGGCGACAGCGACGAGACCGCCGGCGAGGCCGCAGAACCGGTTCTGCCCGCGACCCGGGCCATGGGCGTGCCCGAGGCGGGGCGCGCCCAGCGAGGCCATGACCGAGGCCATCTCGGCACGGATGTCGGCCATCTGGTCGGCGGGCGGCAGAGCGAGATAGCCGGCGTCGGGCCCTGGCCGATGCCCCTCGCGCCCGCCGACACCGCCATGCTCGCCCGAGGCCAGGCTGTAGAGGCCGCGCAATGGGCCGACCTCGACCTTGACCTCGTCGAACAGGCTGAAGGCGAGGTCGACCGCGACCCGCACCTCGTCGGCGAACCGGCAGCCGCGCAAAAACGCCTCGGCGCGCTGTGCCGCCGAGCGCGGGTCGCGCTCGTAGCCCAGGCCGGTCGCCGGCTCGGCGACGTCGCAGACCAGCACCAGGGTCGGCTGGGCGGCGAACGGGTCGGCGAAGGCGGTGGCGAGGTCGGGCCGCAGCATCAGGTCGGCCTCGGTGATGTCGCGCCAGCCCGGCACGGCCGAGCCGTCGATGAACATGCCCTCGGTGAGCAGTTGCGCGTCGATCCGGCCCGCTTCGCACCCGAGATGCCGCCAGCGGCCGCTGAGGTCGCTGAAGCGGAGATCGACGGTGCGGATGCCCTCCGCCCCAATCCGCTCGATGATCGCCGCCGCGTCGCTCATTGACATTCGTTCCAGCCCTGACCAGGGCGCTGTTCTAGCGGCGCCGGCGCGGACCGCAACGGCTATCGGGCGGCACGCCTATCGCTGCCGTAGATAGAACCGCCGTTCCTCCTCTTCGGTCAGCTCGCGCGGCAGCCGGCGGCGTGCCTCGGCAACCAACTCCTCGACCGAGGAGCCGAGCCAAACCACACGCACCGTCCCGTCTTGGCTGCCGCTGGCCAGCCGCCCGTCCGCGGCAAACTTCACCGACCCAACCCAACCCCGGTGCCCGCGCAGGACCAGGGGCTCGCCGCTGCCCGTCGTCGGCCAGACCCGCACCGTCCCGTCTTGGCCGCCGCTGGCCAGCCGCCCGTCCGCCGCAAACGCCACCGACGGGACTGGACCCTCGTGCCCACGGAGGACCAGGGGCTCGCCGCTGCCCGAAGCCGGCCAGACTCGCACTGTCCCGTCTTGGCCGCCGCTGGCTAAGCGCCCGTCCGCCGCAAACGCCACCGACACGACCTGACCCCCGTGGCCGCGCAGGACCAGGGGCTCGCCGCTCCCCGAAGCAGGCCAGACCCGCACCGTTCCGTCTTGGCCGCCGCTGGCCAAGCGTCCGTCCACCGCAAACGCCAAAGATCCGACCCAACCCTCGTGGCCGCTCAGCACTAAGGGCTCGCCGCTGCCCGAAGCCGGCCAGACCCGCACCGTTCCGTCGTCGCCACCGCTGGCCAGGCGTCCGTCCACCGCAAACGCCACCGACCAGACAGGGCCCTCGTGCACGTGGAGGACCAGGGGCTCGCCGCTCCCCG
>JBGAKU010000426.1:0-2015 GCA_044224255.1 Geminicoccaceae bacterium | reverse complement strand
CCCTACGAGATCATGCTGTCGGAGAGCCAGGAGCGCATGCTCATGGTGCTCGAGGATGGCCGCGAGGCCGAGGCGCTGGCCGTGTTCGCCAAGTGGGGCCTCGACTGCGCCGTGATCGGCCGGGTCACCGATACCGGCCACATGGTGCTGCGCTGGGACGGGCGGACCGTCGCGGACGTGCCGGTGGCACCGGTCAGCGGCGCCTCGCCGGTCTACCAGCGCCCCTACGAGGCGACGCCGAAGCGTGTGCCCATCGCCGCCAGCGACCGCGAGGCCGTAGTCGCGCACCGCGACGCCCTTATGCGCCTGCTCGGCTCGCCCGACCTCGCGAGCAAGCGGTGGATCTGGGAGCAGTACGACCACATGGTCGGTGCCGACACCGTACAGCGGCCGGGTGGGGACGCGGCGGTCGTGCGCATCCACGGCACCAGCCGCGGGCTGGCGCTGACCACCGACTGCACGCCGCGCTACTGCTTCGCCGATCCCGAGCTCGGTGGGCGCCAGGCGGTCGCCGAGGCTTGGCGCAATCTGGTCGCCGTCGGCGCCCGGCCGCTCGCGATCACCAACTGCCTGAACTTCGGCAATCCCGAGCGGCCGCGCGTCATGGGCCAGCTCGTCGGCTGCATCGAGGGCATGGCCGCCGCCTGCGCGGCCCTCGACTTCCCGGTCGTGTCGGGCAACGTGTCGCTCTACAACGAGACCGACGGCAACGCGATCCTGCCCACCCCCAATGTCGGCGGGCTGGGCCTGATCGACGATCTTGCGCAGATGGTCGGGATCGCCTGGAGCGACGAAGGCCTGGAGCTGCTGCTGATCGGCGAGTGCCTGGGCTGGCTCGGCTGCTCGCTCTACTGGGGCCTCCTGGTCCATCGCGACGACGGGCCGCCGCCGCCGATGGATCTCGCGGCCGAGCGCCGGACGGGTGAGTTCATCCTGAACGAGATCGCAGCCGGCCGGGTGCGGGCCTGTCACGACCTGTCCGATGGCGGGCTGGCGGTGGCTGCGGCGGAGATGTGCCTGGCGAGCCGCATGGGCGCCTCGCTCGATCTGGCCGAGGATGCAGCGAGCGCCACCGGCTGGTGGTTCGGCGAGGACCAGGGGCGCTATCTCGTCGCCGCCGCACCCGAGGACGCGCGCGCGATCCTCGCCTTCGCCGCGGAGCGCGGCGTGATCGCCCGCCGCATCGGCCGGACCGGAGGTGACGCGTTGATCCTCGGCCGGGAACGCCCCATATCCGTGGCTCAGATGCGTGACGCGCATGAGGGCTGGCTGGCTACCTACATGGCCGACGGCCGCACCTGAGGGGAACCGGCACCGACATGCCGATGACGGCCAGCGAGATCGAGACGGCGATCCGGGCGAGCCTGCCCGATGCGCGGGTGACCATCGAGGATTTGGCCGGCGACGGCGACCATTACCGCGCCCACATCGTCTCCGCGCAGTTCCGCGGCAAGTCGCGGCTGCAGCAGCATCAGCTCGTCTATCAGGCCCTGGGCGACCGGATGGGCGGCGAGCTTCACGCGCTCGCCCTGAGCACCGCGATTCCGCCCGAATAGGGCCGTCCTAGCAAGGATCAGCAGCATGAGCGCCATCGACGACCGGATCCGCCAGCAGATCTCGGGCGACGACGTCGTCCTCTACATGAAGGGCACGCCGGTGTTCCCGATGTGCGGCTTCTCGGCCCAGGTGGTCCAGGTGCTGTCGCACGTGGGCGTGCCGTTCCAGTCCTACAACATCCTCGACGACATGGAGCTGCGCCAGGGCCTGAAGGACTTCTCCAACTGGCCGACCTTCCCGCAGCTCTACGTCAAGGGTGAGCTGGTCGGTGGCTGCGACATCATCCGCGAGATGTACCAGAGCGGCGAGTTGCAGCAGCTTCTGGCCGAGAAGGGCATCGTGGCGAAGGCCGCCGCCGCCGTCTAGCCACCTGGAACGCCGGCAGCAGCGCGCGGCCGAGCGCGACTGAGGTCGGCGAAACCATTTCTCAATTCGTGCCTGTCAGTCTGGCCGCTCCC
>JBGAKU010000113.1:0-16937 GCA_044224255.1 Geminicoccaceae bacterium | reverse complement strand
AGCCCATCGCCTTGCCACCGCCGGACTGCATCTGGCGCATGAAGAACACCCAGACGCCGATCAGGAGCAGCATCGGGAACCAGGACACGAGCACGCCCAGAAGCGACGGCATGCTCTCGTCGAGCGGCTGGGCGGTGATACGGACGTCGTGATCGGTCAGCCGGTTGACGAGGTTCGGATCATAGGGGGCATAGGTCGAGAAGGAGCGCCCGTCCTGGAAATGCCCGGAGATCGAATCGCCCTGGATCACCACGTCGGTGACGCGCCCGGCCTGAACCTCAGACAGGAAATCCGAAAAGGCGAGGCTGGTCTGCGGGCCGCGCGAGGTGGGGCCCTGGAACAGGTTGAACAAGGCGATCAACAGCAGGCCGATGATCACCCAGAGGGCAAGGTTCTTGCCGAAATTGTTCACTGCGCGCGCCTCGAAGTTGGTCCAGGCATCCCGCTACTCGACAGGGCTGACGGTATCTCCGACGCGGGATCGGAGCCGGCTTCCCGACGATAAATAGGCGGTTGCGGATTTGAAACAACATTAACTCCGCCGAACTCGGCTGCGGTAAGAGGATACGTCGGCCGGAACGCCGCTGTGATCAAAACAGCGCCAGCCCGCCGCGGCTCCCACGCCGCCAGCGGCGGGCAGACAAGGAGCCGGCCCTCCGCCCACGCGGCCGGCAGCGGCTCGAGCGCCGCGGCCGGGATGTCGGCACGTCGCAGGGCCGCCCGGACCGCCGCGGACAAGGCCGAGCGCCCGTCCGGACCGAGCGCGCGAAGCTCGATCCTGCCCGGCGCACGCGCCGCCTGCAGCTCCCATCGGCCGTCCCATAGGAGACGGTCGCCCGTCGCCAGGGTCGCACGATCGGAGATCCGCCCTGCCTCCCGGCAGACGAGGAGCTCGGCGCGCCGCGTCAGGATGATGCACCCGCCCAGAGTCATGGTGCCCTGGTCGACCCTCGGCGGCCATCCGGACCTTGGCGCCGGCGACCGGATAGGCCTGCCCGCCGATGCAGGCGAGCAGGCGTGCCAGCAACGCCGTGCGCTCGGCGGCCGGCAGCTCCCGCCACGCGCCACGGTCGACACGCGCGAACCCGAGGCGGTGCGGTCGTGCCACTCGGGCCATGAGCGCCGCGGTGCGGGCGTCTGCGGCCGCACGTGCGAGGGCACAGCGCCTGGCTTCCTGCCACAGCGCATCGTGGTCGAGACCGGCCGCCTGGCGCAGGCGGGCGCGGTGAAACCGGGGATCGCGATTGCTCGGATCCTCGGTCCAGGGCAGCTGCGCCGCCCGCAGGGTGGCGATCAGCCGGGCCTTGGGCACGGGCAGGAACGGGCGCAGGATGCGTACCCCGCGCAGCTCGCGAATGGCGGGGATGCCGGCACGGCCGGGCGCGCCGCTGCCACGCTCCGAGCGCATCGCCACCGTCTCGGCCTGATCCTCGCGCTGATGCGCCAGCATCAGGTGCAGGATGCCTTGCCGGCGGCATGCTCCCGCGAGCAAGGCCAGCCTCGCATCGCGCGCGGCGGCCATGAGCCCGGAGGCCGGCTTCGGGCCGTGCCAGACGAGCACCTCCGTGGCGATCCCGCACGACCTGAGACGGTCGGCCGCGGTGGCGGCCTCCACGGCCGAGTCCGGCCGCAGGCCGTGATCGACCACGAAAGCGCATACGGTCCCGCCGCGCTCCGCCGCCCACTGCCGGGCGAGCAAGGCAAGGGCCGAGCTGTCCGGCCCGCCCGATGCCGCAACGGCGATGGCAGGCCCGGGCTCGAATGGCCCGAGCGGTGCGACCAGCGCGCGGAACTCGGCGAGGGTTAGGGGATCGCCCGGCTCAGCCGCACCCGGCGGCGGTCTTCTCACGGGCCATGGCCTGCAGGATCGGCGCCGGTGCCTTGGGATGCCGCTTGGCCAGCTCGGCGAAGGTCTGACAGGCGCGTTCCTTGTCGCCCATCGCCGCCAGGGAGACGCCCAGCTTGAGCAGATTGTCCGGCGCCCGCGGCGCGGCCTGACCATAGGTCCGGTAGTTGCGCGCGAACACCGAGGCCGCCGTCTGGTAGTCCTTCCGGAACAGATAGGTCTCGCCGAGCCAGTAGGAGGCCGTCGGAACACGGGAATCGTCGGGGTAGGTCTGCACGAAATTGCCGAACGCCTGCTCGGCCAGCGCCCAGTTGCCGGCCTGCAGCAGGTCGAGCGCCTGCTTGTAGCCGGCGTCCGCACCCGTCGGCGCCAGCGCCGCCCGTGCGCTCGGCTTCGGTGGGTTCGCCGCGGCCTCCTCGGGAATCGTGCCCAGAATGTGGCCCTGTTGCGCGGCAGGGTCGGGGGCGATGATCGAGGGCTGGACGTCGCGCCTGGGTGCCGGCGCGGGCGCCGTCGCGGCCTCCTGCACCGGCGGGGTCGCCGCTTGCCCGCTCGCGAGCGGGCGGCCCTGCAGGCGGGCATCGAGATCTGCGACCAGATCGTCGATCCGGGCCGCGGTCTGGCGCTGGGCGTACTCGAGCTCCTCGATCCGGCCGGTGAGCTGCCGTAGCTGCTCCTCGAGGCGCTGAATCCGGATCTCGAGGCCCGCGGCACGCAGCGCCGGGTCTTGCGCCTGGGCGAGCCGGATCTGCCCGAGCTCCCCCACGATGCGGGCCGCTGCGTCGCGCAGCGATCCGGCGGGCTCGACCGCCCAGGCCGGCGATGCCGCGAGGCCGAGCACCGCCAGCATGCGCAACATCGTCATGGGCATCCCAGCCGCACGATCAGTTCGTCGCGGTGATGTTGACCACCGTGATCGCACGGCGGTTCTCGGCATAGGCCTGATCGGTCTCGGCCGGGTTGGCGAGCCGCTCCTTGCCGTAGGAGATGACCAGGACCCGGGCGGGGTCGATGTTGAGCGAGGCCAGATACTGCTTGACGGCGTTGGCGCGCCGCTCGCCGAGGGCGAGGTTGTACTCGGTCGTGCCGCGCTGGTCGGTGTGGCCCTCGATGGTCACCGTCACGGCCGGAAACTGCTGCAGCCAGGCCGCCTGCCGCTCCACCGTCGCCCGGGCCTGATCATCCAGGACCGAGCTGTCGTAGCCGAAATAGACCCGGTCGCCGACATTGACCTCCAGGTCGTGTTGTGTGCCGGGACCGACCGCCCCGGCAGCGGCTCCACCCGTGCCGAGGTCTGTCGGGCCGCCCATTCCGGTCGTGTCGGTCGTGCCGATGCCGGCGCCGGCGGCAGCGCCACTCGCGCCGGCGCTGTCCGCCAGCTTCTCGTCAGAGCTGCTGCACGCGGAGAGCAGCAGGAGAGTGGCCGCGATGGCAAGGAAGCGAGCAATCATGGCGCGTTGTTCCCGCAAGCTGGTGCACGACGAAAGCCGCGGCCGGGGGCAATACCGGCGGCGGGAAAGAAATGGCGGTCGGCGGTCATCGGCTGGGTGGTCATCCGCTCAGGGCAGCGTGGGCGACCAGTCCGGGTCGGACGCGTCCGTGGGTGTCGACACCTGCCGCTCGTTGTACCCGCTGACATCGATGGTGAACAGGCGTCTGCGGCCGCCGCTCTGGCGACTGAACATGATCACGCGGCCGTTGGGCGCCCAGGTGGGGCTCTCGTCCAGGCTGCTGCGCGTCAGCAGGCGCTCGTCGCTGCCGTCGGGCCGCATCACGCCGATGCTGAACATGCCGCCCTTGATCACCATGAACGCGATGAGGTCGCCGCGCGGCGACCAGGCCGGGCTGCCGTAGCGTCCCTCGCCGTAGCTGATCCGCTGCTGACCACCGCCGGACCGGTCCATGACGTAGAGCAGCGGCCGGCCGCCACGGTCGGAGTTGAACACGATCCGGCTGCCGTCGGGCGAGAAGGAGGGCGAGGTGTCGATCGCCGCGTCGGTCGTCAGCCGCACCGCACGCCGGGTCGCGATGTCCCACAGATAGATGTCGGAATTGCCGTTCTGCGCCAGGGTGATCAGCAGCGAGCGCCCGTCGGGCGAGAAGCGCGGCGCGAAGGTCATGCCCGGGAAGTCGCCGAGCACACCGCCGCGGCCGCTCGCGACGTCGATCGTGTAGATGCGCGGTGGGCCGCCGCGATAGGCCATGTAGGCGAGGCGGTTGCCGTCGGGGGAGAAGCGGGGCGTCAGCGCCAGGAAGCTGCCGTCGGTCAGGTAGCGATTGGCGTTGCCGTCCTGATCCATGATCGCCACGCGCTTCTCGCGCTTGGTCGCCGGCCCCGATTCCGCGATGTAGGCGATGCGCGTGTCGAAATAGCCCGGCTCGCCGGTGAGACGCTCGTAGATCACGTCGGAAATCTTGTGCGCGATCCGGCGCCATTGGCTTTCGGGCGCGTCGAAGCGCAGGCCGCGCATCTGCTCGCCGGCGAACACGTCCCACAGGCGGAATTCCACCGCCATCAGGCCGCCCGGCGGGGAATCGACGTTCCCACTGACCAGGGCCTGAGCATTGATCTGCCGCCAGTCGGCGAAGCTCGGCGTCTGGCGCAGCGCCTCAGGCGACTGGATGTAGGCCCGGCGGTCGATGACGTCGAACAGGCCCGAGCTCTGGAGATCGGCGGTCACGACCTGCGCGATCTCGCTCCCCAGCGACTGGGCCGCCGCGGAGTTGCCGGAGAACGGGCTCACCGCGATCGGCACCGGCTGCACGACACCGCTGGTGATGTCGACCCGCAATTGCGCCATCGCCGCCGGCCCGCCGAGCACGGCGGCCGACAGTGCCACCGCACCGCGCAGGACTGTCCGCCGCCCGATCACCCGGTCATGCGCGACGGATCGAAGTTGAAGATGATGTTGCGCCATAGCTGATAGGACTCCGGGGGCAGCTTGAGCGGCGAGCAGGCACGCACCGCACGCACCGCGCTCTCGGCGAAGGCGCGGAACACGGGATCACGGCTCATTCGCGCCGCATCGGTGGGTACCACGGACTGGATGCTGCCGTCGGGTCCCATGACGATGTTGAGCTCGGCCCGCAGGCCGCCGATTCCCTGCGCCGCGACTGGGATGTTCCAGCAGGGCGTGATCTGCCGGCTGATGCTCGCCGCGAGAAGCGACGGGTTGATCTGCGCCACCTTGGCGGTGCCGGGCTGACCGGTGCCGCCGGCCTCGGCCGAGCTGCCCTTGCCCTCGCGGGTCTCGGGCGCCTTCTCCCGCTTGGGTGTCTGCTCGACCGAGCGCAGCAGCGCGTCGAAGTCGCTCTCGGCCTGCACGGGGGCCGGCGGCGTCTTCGGCTTTTCCAACTTCGGCGGCGCCGGCTTGGCGGCCTCGACCGGCTTTTCCGGTGCGGGCTTGGTCGGCTCCGGGGGGCGGGGCTTCGCCGCAGCCGGCTTGGGCTTCTCCGGCTCCGGCTTGGGTTTCTCGACCGCCGGCGCCGGTTTGCTCGGCGTCGGCTCGGGTTTCTTGGGCTCCGGTGGCGGGGGCGGCGGCTCGGCCTTGGGCGCAGGCTCGGGCGGCTTCTCCGCTACCTTGGCCGGCTCGGGCTTCACGGGCGCCTTGGGTGCCGGCGGTGGTGGAGCTGGCGTTGCCGCCTGCTGGGGCGGCTTGGGTGCTGTCGCCGCCGCCGGCGCCTTGGGCGGCAGGGGCGAGGGCTCGGCCAGCTCGGTGTCGGCGACGATCTCGACCGAGATCGGCATGTCCTGCGGCGGCAGCTCGCGGCCCAGCGTGCCGACCGCGACCAGCAGCGCCGCCAGCAGCAGATGAAGGAGCGCGGAGGCGGCGAACGAGCGACGCATGCCGGCCGTCCTCAGCCGCCACCGCTTGGCTCATGCGCGCCGTTCACGGCGCGGCCGCCGCACGCGCCGGGGCCGGCGCCGGCGCCGTGAGCAGCGCCACCTTGCCGAAGCCCGCCTGGTTGATGGCGCTCACCACCGCCATCACGCGCCCATAATCGATCACCCGGTCGCCGCGGACGAAGATCCGGGCGTCCGGGTTGCGGCCAGTGATCGCCTGCAGGCGCGGGCCGAGCTGCTCCACCGTCACCGCGGTGTCCTGCAGGAACACCCCGCCCTTGGCGTCGATCGACACGCTCAGCGGCTCGTCCTGCCCGGGCAGCGGCGCGCTGTCGGCCTCCGGCAGGTCGACGGATACGCCGGCCGAGAGCAAGGGGGCGGTGATCATGAACACGATCAGGAGCACCAGCATGACGTCGACCAAGGGCGTCATGTTGATCTCGACCATGGTGGTGCGCTTGCGGCGCCGGCCGCGACCTCCCTGGGCCGTCCGAACCTTGACGGCCATCGCGTCAGCTCACCTTGGCCTGGTCCAGCTCCCGCGAGAGCACGACCGCGAACTCCTCCGAGAAGCTGGTGAGGCGGTTGGCGTAGCGGTCGATCGAGCCGGACAGCTTGTTGTAGGCGATCAGGGCCGGGATCGCGGCAATCAGGCCGAGGGCCGTGGCGAACAGGGCCTCGGCGATGCCGGGCGCGACCACGGCCAGGGTGGAGTTCTTCGTGGCGGCGATCGACTGGAAGCTGTTCATGATGCCCCAGACGGTGCCGAGCAGGCCGACGAAGGGCGCGGTCGAGGCGATGGTGCCGAGCCAGGAGAGGTTGGTCTCCAGCGACTCGACCTCGCGATCACGGGTCAGGTCCATCACCTGGGCGATCCGTCCGACCAGCCCGCGATTGAACGCGACGTCGGTGGTCCGCGGCGATTCCCGCCACTCTTCCATCGCAGTGGCAAACATCAGCGCCATCGGGTGATCGGGGCGCTTGGCGAGCTGCCGGTAGAGGTCGTCCAGAGGCGCACCCGACCAGAACTGGCGCTCGAAGCCGTTGGCCCTGCGCACGAGGCGCATCAGGCGGAAGGACTTGTCGATGATCACCGCCCAGCTCCACACCGAGGCGAGGAGCAGCGCCAGCATCACCGCTTTGGTGAACAGGTCCGCCTGCATGAACAGGTGAAAGAAGCTCGGTCCGGCGACGGCTCCGGCCAGCCCTACCGTTTCGATCGCCGCGTCTTGCATGGTTCAGCGGACCCGTAGGGGTTCGGTTGGGGCGGAATAATACGCCGTCGGAGGGCACGGGAGCATCGAACGCACGGGCAAGTGTGCCTACGTCCCCGTCTGCCGCCGAGGCTCCTATGGTCGTGGCACGACCGGCTGTCAAGCATCGCGGAGTTATCGCTTTGATAGAATATGGCGTGTGACTCTCAATTCATCGTTGCTGAATGCGGCGCGCAAGGGCTCGGGCAGACGGGTCGGCCGCAACTCGCCCGCATGCAGCACCGCCAGCGTGACGTCGAGGCGCACCAGGAGCGTGGCGTCGCGCTCGATCCGCTGCGCCATCTCGATCCGCGCACCGCTCAATGACGATACCTGGGTATGCACAACCAGCAGATCGTCGAGCTGCGCCGGCCGCGCGAAGACGAGCTCGCAGCGGGCGACCGCGAACAGGATGCCCTGCTCACCGGCCAGCTCGCGCTGGCCGAAGCCGAGCCGGCGCAGGAACTCGGTGCGGCCGCGCTCGGCGAAGCGCAGATAGCTCGCATGATAGACGATCCCGCCGGCGTCGGTGTCCTCGTAGTAGACGCGGACCGGCAGCTCGTGGGCCGGGCTCACGCCTCGCCCCCGAACAGGTCGTCGACGGGCGAGGCGGGTGCCGGGGCGCTGAGGCCGAGATGGCGCCACGCGCTGCGGGTCAGCACCCGCCCGCGTGGCGTGCGCTGCAGCAGCCCCTGCTGGAGCAGGAACGGCTCGACCGTCTCCTCGAGCGTGTCGCGCTGCTCGGAGAGGGCTGCCGCCATCGTGTCGATCCCGACCGGCCCGCCGCCATAGTGGACGGCGATCGCGCGCAGATAGCGCCGGTCCATGCTGTCCAGCCCCAGATCGTCGACCTCGAGCTGGCGCAGGGTACGGTCGGCGAGCCCGGCGTCCACGGCCCGGCCGGACCCCTCGACCGTCGCGAAATCGCGCACCCGGCGCAGCAGCCGGGTCGCCACCCTGGGCGTGCCGCGCGCTCGGCGGGCCACCTCCCGCGCGCCCTCCGGCGTGAGGTCGAGCCCGAGCAGGCGCGCGCCGCGCAGCACGATCGCCTCGAGCTCCTTGACCTCGTAGAACTCGAGCCGGGCGACGATGCCGAATCGGTCGCGCAGGGGCGTGGTGAGGAGACCGGTGCGCGTGGTGGCGCCCACCAGCGTGAAGGGTGGCAGGTCGAGGCGGATCGAGCGCGCCGCCGGGCCCTCGCCGATCATCAGGTCGAGCTTGTAGTCCTCCATCGCGGGATAGAGGATCTCCTCGACCGTCGGTTGCAGCCGGTGGATCTCGTCGATGAACAGGACGTCGCGCGGCTGCAGGTTGGTGAGGATCGCGGCGAGGTCGCCGGCGCGGGCGATGATCGGCCCGGAGGTCAGCCGGAAGCCGACGCCGAGCTCGGCTGCCACGATCTGGGCGAGCGTGGTCTTGCCGAGCCCCGGCGGCCCGGCGAACAGGACATGGTCGAGCGCGTCGCCGCGGGTGCCGGCCGCCTCGATGAACACGGCGAGATTGGCGCGCAGTTGGGCCTGGCCGATGAACTCGGCGAGCCGCCGCGGGCGCAGGCTGGTGTCGCCGTCTTCGGGTGCGGGCGCCGGGCTCACGATCCGCTCGCTCACGCGGTCAGCTCCTTCAGGCCCTCGCGCAGCAGCACGTCGACCGGCAGCTCGGCACCGAGCCGTGCATGGACGCGCGCGATGGCGGCATAGGCTTCCGCGCGCGCATAGCCAAGATTGAGGAGCGCGGACAACGCGTCGCCGGAGGCGCCGGTGACGGGCGGCGCGGCTTCGGGCCGGCCCGGCTGGGGCAGGGTGCCGACGCGGTCCTTGAGCTCGGCGGCAATCCGGGCGGCCAGGCGCGCCCCCACGCCCGAGGCCCGTGCCAGCATCACCTTGTCGCCGGCGGCGATGGCGTTGGCGAGCTCCGGCGGCCGTAGTGTACCGAGGAGCGAGAGTGCCACGCGCGCGCCCACCCCCTGAACGGTCTGCAGCAGGCGGAACCAGGTGCGGTCGGCGGGGTCGGGGAAGCCGTAGAGCGTCATTCCGTCCTCGCGCAGCTGCAGCTCGGTGTGCAGCTCGACCGCCTCGCCGACCCGTGGCAGGCGCTCCAGTGTCGCGGGCGCTACGGTGACCAGATAGCCGACCCCGCCCACGTCGACGATGGCATGGTCGTCGCCGATGGCCGCCAGCACACCTCGCAGATGGGCGATCACGCGTGGCGCTCCGCGTCGCGCCGCAGCTGTGCCGCGATCTGGGCGCGGCCGGCGCGGAAATGCGCATGGCAGATGGCGACGGCGAGCGCGTCGGCCGCATCCGCCACGACCGTGCCGGCCCCGGGCAGCAGGAAACGCACCATCATCTGCACCTGCTCCTTGGCCGCGTTGCCGGTGCCGGTCACCGCACGCTTCACCTGCTTGGCCGCATACTCGTGCACGGCGAGGCCGGCATGGGACGCTGCGAGCAGCACCACGCCGCGCGCATGCCCCAGCTTGAGCGAGGACAGCGGGTTGCGGTTGACGACCGTCTCCTCCACCGCGGCCTCGCGCGGCAGATGCTCCCCGATGACGCCGGCGAGCCCCCGGTAGAGCCCGCTTAGGCGTATGGCGAGATCGTCGGCGGCGTCGGAATGCACCGCACCGCAGGCCACGAACCGGAGCCGGTTGTCCTCGGCCTCGACCAGGCCCCAGCCGGTGTGGCGCAGGCCTGGATCGAGACCCAGGATCAGCACCGGCGCGCTCAGCTCGCGAGCCTCGCCAGCGCCGACTCCGAGACCTCGAAATTGGCGATCACACGCTGCACGTCGTCGTTCTCGTCGAGCGCCTCGAGCAGCTTGAACAGCGTCTCGGCCTTGTCGTCGTCGACGGGCACGGTGACCTGCGGCTTCCAGGTCAGGGTCGCTTGGTCGGGCGGGCCGAAATGCGCCTCGAGCTTCTCCTGCACGGCCGCCAGCTCATCCGGGGCGCAGGTGATCTCGTGGCCGTCCTGCGAGCTCTCGACATCCTCGGCCCCGGCCTCGATCGCCGCCTCGAGCATGGCATCGGCGTCGGCCACCGCGGCGGGATAGGTGATCTGTCCGACGCGGTTGAACTGGAAGCTGACGCTGTTGGTCTCGCCCAGCGCCCCGCCATGCTTGCCGAAGCTGGAGCGGACGGAGCTCGCCGTGCGGTTGCGGTTGTCGGTCAGCGCCTCGACGATCACCGCGACGCCACCGGGGCCGTAGCCCTCGTAGCGGACCTCGTCGTAGCTCTCGGCGTCGCCGCCCTGGCCGCGCTTGATCGCCCGCTCGATATTGTCCTTGGGCATGTTCGCCGCCTTGGCCGCCTGGACCGCCGCGCGCAAGCGCGGATTGAACGCCGGGTCGGGCAGGCCGGCCTTGGAGGCCGTCACGATCTCGCGCTGCAGGCGGGTGAACAGCTGGGCGCGGACCTTATCCTGGCGCCCCTTGCGGTGCATGATGTTCTTGAACTGCGAATGACCAGCCATGGCACTTCGGTGGAGAGGTTGCTGAACGGATGCGTGCTCGCGCCCCGTCTATAGCAGATGGCCCGGCGGCGCAGCCAGATCGCGCACGCGATGCGATGAGCGGGTGCCACTATCGGTCGGCAAAAGTCGTGGGGCGTCAGCCGGTTAGCGGCGCTCCTCAAACTGTTGACAGAACTATGCCTCGCGCCGATTATGGTGAATGTGGAGGAGAATAGGGCCGTGCGTCAGGACCCGGCCCGATGTCGGCTCGCTTGCCCCGAGGAGCCGCCGGCAGACCGCTCGGCCGTTACGAGCGGTGTTCTCGCATGCATCGGGATTCCGACTGCCGATTGCTACATCGGGAGGACCGGCAAGCTCGTCTCAAGATCACCTCAAATCCAATACAAATTTTGTGGATAAGTTGCGAGCAATGATTGCTCGTCGGGGGTCTTGAGTTTCGCGCGTAGGGCGAACTTATTTGCTCAATCTTAAACTTTGGGTATTGCTTTCGGCGGCTCCATGACATAAAGTTCGTCTCGTCAAGTCAGACGGTGCCTCCCTCCCTCGCTCCGCCCCCGCCGGATCACTCCAGCGGGGGCGCTTTTATTTGGGGTCCCTGTGTTGCCAGGCTCGAACCCGAGGACAGTGCCCGATGCACGGCTCGCATGCGCTGGTCGCCCGCGACCACCAGTTTGTGCCCGCGAACAGCAATCAGCAGGATGACGGCCGCCGCGTGGCGGTGCTCGAGGCGGTGCTGGCCGCCCAGGAGCCGGTGATTGGGGCCGCGATCCTCACCGCCGCCGCCTTCCGGCTGCGCGACGAGAACGGCCTGATCGAGACCCTGCGCCGGCTCAGCCAGGCGGTCGCGAACCATGAGGCGGTGGTGGCGCAGGAGGTGGCCTGAGGGGCGGGCGGCGGGGGCTGCCTTGACCGGACAGGCCCCCACGTCCACCCTCCCGTTCGAGCGCCGGCCAACCGGCGCGCCAGGGAGGTTCGCCCGGATATGGCCGGCTCGACGCACCCGCTCTCGCCGCCCGAGATCGTGGTCCACGCCATGCCCGACGACGAGCGGGTCTGGGTGCCGCAGGCGCCCTCGGTCTGGTTCCGGCCGCTGATGCTCAACACGCTGGCCGGGCAGTGGTGCAACCTGCTCCGCGTCCGCAAGGCCGGCGTCCTGTCCCGCCACCGTCATCCGGCCCCGGTGCACGGCTACGTGCTGAAGGGCCGCTGGCGCTATCTCGAGCATGACTGGGTCGCGAACGAAGGCGACTACGTGTTCGAGCCGCCGGGCGAGACGCACACGCTGACCGTGCCGGAGGACGTCCCGGAGATGGTGACGTTCTTCAACATCTCCGGCTGCATGTACTATGTCGACGAGGCCGGCCGGAACACCGGCTTCGAGGACGTGTTCACCAAGATCGACATGTGTCGCGCCCATTACGAGGCCGTCGGGCTCGGCGCCGACTATGTCGACCGCTTCATCCGCTGACAGCTTCGCGCCGGGCCTGTTCGCCGGCCGCCGCGTGGTCGTGGTCGGCGGCACCGGTGGTATCGGTGCCGGCATCGCCACCGCCTTTGCCGCACTCGGCGGCGAGGTGCTGGTCACCGGCGCCGTGGATGCCGAGATCGAGGCGGCGGTCCTCCCGGCGATGCTGCTCGACGTCGCGGACGACGCAGCCGTGGCCGCCTTCTTCGGCGGGCTTGCGGGCCTGGACGTCCTGGTCAACTGCGCAGGCATCATCCGACGCGGGGCCGAGCATGATCCCGTCGTCTTCGCCCGGGTCGTCGACGTCAATCTGACCGGGACCATGCGCTGCTGCGCCGCCGCCCGCCCGCTCCTCGCCACCGCCCGCGGCAGCATCGTCAACATGGCCTCGATGCTGTCCTTTTTCGGCGGACCGCTCGTGCCGGGTTACTCGGCGAGCAAGGGCGGCGTCGCCCAGCTCACCAAGTCGCTGGCCATCGCCTACGCCGCCGAGGGCATTCGCGTGAACGCCGTGGCCCCCGGCTGGATCGCGACGCCGCTCACCCGAGCGCTCCAGGACGACCCTGCCCGCAGCGGCCAGCTCCTCGGCCGCACGCCGCTCGGTCGCTGGGGCCAGCCGGACGAGGTCGCCGGGGCGGCGCTGTTCCTGGCCTCGCCCGCCGCGCGCTTCGTCACCGGCGCCGTGCTCGCCGTGGACGGGGGCTACTTGGCCGGCTGAAGCGCGGCTTCTTGATCCCCCCGGCCGGGGGGACCACATGCGGCGCAACCATCGTGAGGTTCCATGTCCCAGCCGGCATCGTGGCACGGCACCACCATTCTATCGGTCCGCAAGGGCGGCAAGGTCGCCATGGCCGGCGACGGCCAGGTCAGCCTCGGCCAGACCGTGATCAAGGCCAATGCGCGCAAGGTGCGCCGCCTCGGCGGCGGCGACATCCTCGCCGGCTTCGCCGGCAGCACGGCCGACGCCTTCACCCTGCTCGAGCGGCTCGAGGCCAAGCTGGAGCGTCATCCCGGCCAGCTCACCCGCGCCTGCGTCGAGCTCGCCAAGGACTGGCGCACCGACCGCTATCTGCGCCGGCTCGAGGCGATGATGGCGGTGGCCGATCGCGAGGCGTCGCTGGTGCTGACCGGCAATGGCGACGTGCTCGAGCCCGAGGACGGCCTGATCGGCATCGGCTCGGGGGGCTCTTTCGCCCTGGCGGCCGCCCGTGCGCTGATCGACGTCGAGGGGCTGGACGCCGAGGCGATCGCAAGGAAGGCGATGCGCATCGCCGCCGACATCTGCGTCTACACCAACGAGAACACCGTGATCGAGATTCTGGAGCGCCGATGACGGCCCTCACCCCCCGCGAGATCGTCTCGAGCTCGACCGCTTCATCGTCGGCCAGGACGATGCCAAGCGCGCTGTCGCGATCGCCCTGCGCAACTGCTGGCGCCGCCAGCAGCTCGACGAGAAGGCGCAGGAGGTGCTGCCGAAGAACATCCTGATGATCGGCCCCACCGGCTGCGGCAAGACCGAGATCGCGCGCCGCCTCGCCCGCCTCGCCCAGGCGCCGTTCATCAAGGTCGAGGCGACCAAGTTCACCGAGGTCGGCTATGTCGGCCGCGACGTCGAGAGCATCGTGCGCGACCTGATCGAGGTGGCGCTCAAGCAGACGCGCGAGCGGCTGCGCAAGGAGGTCGGCGCGCAGGCCGAGCTCAACGCCGAGGAGCGGGTGCTGGACGCGCTGGTCGGCACCTCGGCCAGCAAGGACACCCGCGACGCCTTCCGCCGCCGCCTGCGCGACGGCCAGCTCGCCGATCGGGTGATCGAGCTGGACCTGCAGGAGAGCGGGTCCGCCGGCCTGCCCACCTTTGACATTCCCGGCATGCCGGGCGCGCAGATGGGCATGCTCAATCTGTCCGAGATGTTCGGCAAGGCGTTCGGCGGCCGAACCAAGCGCAAGAAGCTGACCGTCGCGCAGAGCTACGAGGTCCTGATCGCCGAGGAGAGCGACAAGCTGCTCGACCAGGAGCAGGTCACCCGCGAGGCGCTGCAGGCGACCGAGCAGAACGGCATCGTGTTCATCGACGAGATCGACAAGATCAGCGCCCGCGAGGGTCGCGTCGGTGCGGACGTCAGCCGCGAGGGCGTGCAGCGCGACCTGCTGCCCCTGATCGAGGGCACGACGGTCTCGACCAAGCACGGCGCGGTCAAGACCGACCACATCCTGTTCATCGCCAGCGGCGCCTTCCACCTCAGCAAGCCGTCCGACCTCTTGCCCGAGCTGCAGGGCCGCCTGCCGATCCGGGTCGAGCTGCAGTCCCTGGGCCGCGACGACCTCGCCCGGATCCTGGTCGAGCCCGAGGCGAGCCTGATCAAGCAATACACCGCGCTGATGGGTACGGAGGGCATCACGCTCGAGCTGGGCGAGGACGCCGTGGGCGAGATTGCGCGGCTGGCCCACGAGGTGAACAGCCGGGTCGAGAACATCGGCGCGCGGCGGCTGCAGACGGTGATGGAGAAGCTGCTGGAGGAGGTGAGCTTCACCGCCTCGGACCGCGGCGGCGAGACCGTGACCATCGACGCCGCCTATGTGCGCCGGCAGGTCGCCGACCTTGCCGCCAACGCCGACCTCAGCAAGTTCATCCTCTGACCGCCCGGTGACGGCCCCGGTCCTGATCACGCCACGGCTGCGGTTGCGAGGCCATGCGGCGGCCGATCTCGACGCGACCGCGGCACTGTGGGCCGACGAGCGCGTGGTCGGCTCGATCACTGGCCGCCCCTCCAGCCGCGAGGAGACCTGGGCGCGCCTGCTGCGCTACGCTGGGCTCTGGGCCGTCCTGGGGTTCGGCTACTGGCTGGTCGAGGACCGTGAGAGCAACGCCTTCGTGGGCGAGGTCGGCGTCGCCGACTTCAAGCGCGACCTCGAGCCGCCCCTCGGCGATGCTCTGGAAGCTGGCTGGGTCATCCATCCGGGCGCGCAGGGGCGCGGTTTCGCCACGGAGGCGATGCTCGCCGCGTTGGCTTGGGTCGACCGGCATGTCGATGCGCGACGCGCTGTCTGCATGATCTCCCCGGACAATGCGGCGTCGTTCGGGGTGGCCCACAAGTGCGGCTTCGTGGAGTATGCGCGGACTACCTACAAAGGTGAGCCCACCGTGCTCCTGGAGCGGCGACCGGCCTGACCGTCGGCTTGGCTGACCGCGGACGACGGAACTCTACCACAATGGCGGCGCCAAGGTCGCCACCCATGCGTCGTGGGCGCGGCGCAGGTCGGCGACGATGTCCGGGTTGGCGGCGGCCACGTCGGTCGTCTCACCAATGTCCCGGCCGAGGTCGTAGAGCGCGCCGTCGAGCAGCTTCCAGTCACCCTTGCGCACGGCGACCGTCGATTCAGGGCCCCAGAACAGCCTGCGCACGAGACTCGTCGATTCGGTACCCCAGAACAGATAGTCGTGCGGCGCTCCACCGGCACCACGCAAATAGGGCAGCAGGTCGACGCCATCGACGGCCTCGGGCGCTGTCCCGCCGGCCGCCCGGAGAAAGGTCGCAAAAAGGTCGAGTGAGATCACCGGCTCACGGTACCGCATGCCGGCCGGGATCTGACCGGGCCAAGACATCATGAATGGTATCCGGATGCCGCCCTCGTTGTAGCTGTATTTCGACCCGCGCAATGGCAAGTTCAGGCAACCCGTTCTGCGGGTCACGCCGCAACCATTGTCACCAAGAAAGACGAGCACGGTATTTTCAGCTATGCCGGCATCCTCGATCGTCTGTGTTATTTTTCCGACTGCCTCATCAAGCGAAGCCAGCATCGCCGCAAACACTCGCCGCCTCTCGTCGGCAATGTTGCCGAGGCGTGCCAGCATTTCCGGCTTCGCCTCGAGCGGGCCGTGCGTTGCCGTGAACGGAACGTAGAGAAAGAACGGTCTGGAGGCATTCCTCGTGATGAAGCTTGCTGCTTCGTCGGCCAATGTATCGGTCAGATAGCCCGATGCCGATATCGGTGTCGTGCCGCGCAGGATCGGATTGCTGAACGGCTTCACGGAATCTTCCTGCTCCCCGAAATAAGGGTGGTCGGACTCCAGAACTCCGAAGAACTCGTCGAACCCGTGCTGCTGCGGATGATCCTCGGGTTTGTTGCCGAGATGCCATTTGCCGACCATTCCGGTGCGATAGCCTCTCGCCCGCAACGCCTCGGCCAGCGTGACCTGGCCACCGGGCAGGCCGAACGTCGCGCGGCGGGGCTTGGTCGGATTGATGTAGATCCCGAACTTCTGCTGGTATCGTCCCGTGAGCAACCCGGCGCGACTCGGCACGCAGGAGCTCGCAGTGACGTAGCCATCGGTGAAGGTGACGCCGGCGCTCGCGATGGCGTCGATGTTGGGCGTGGCCACATCGCCCACATGCTGTGCTCCCACCTCACCATAGCCCAGGTCGTCGGCGAGAATGAGCACGAAGTTTGGCTGGGCCGACGCGACGCCCACACTGGCCAGCAACAGAACGAGCGCCTCGCATGCGAGTCTCAGCATACGTCGATTCCGCATTCTCGAGTTCCATGGCAACGACGTCGGCTCGGCTCGTCAGGATCGCTGATCCGGGTCAATCTTCTAGGAATCCGCGGCGATCGTAGCCCAACAGTTGGGCCCGGAGAATGTTCCGAATGATCAAGGCGCCCGCGCAAGGCGAGTGGAATGCGGCCATCGCGAACGGGCTCAGATCAGGGCTGAGGATGGCCCGATCGTGGCATCCAGCATATCGGCTGTCGCAGCTCCAGGCTTTCGTCGCCGGGCCGACATGGCGCATCGTGTCCTTGCCGGTGGCCCGGTTGTAGGCCCGATGACACCAGTACTCGCGGCCGTTGGCCGAGCGCAGCTCGACGGTGCCGCCCGGCAGCAGGCCCTCGATCAGGCCGGCATCGGACAACCGCGCGCCTACCTCAATCGGCTGCGAATACTGCCAGCGGGCCCGCTACCACAGCGCGGGCGCCAAGGTACGGGTCCAGGCGGTGCGCGCCCGGCGCAGGTCTGCGACGACGGTTGGATTGGCACCGGCGACGTCGTGCTGCTCATTGAT
>JBGAKU010000112.1:0-16925 GCA_044224255.1 Geminicoccaceae bacterium | reverse complement strand
CTTCAGGTCTTGCCGGCACGTGACCTCTGGTCAACGAATGGACTCGATAGATGAGGCGTAGGCTCGCGAACTTGCATCGGCTGGGGCGCGCCGTGGCGGTCGCGGCGCTGGTCTGCTTCGCGGAGCCCGCCTCGGCCGTCTCGCTGATCCGCGACGCGGAGACCGAGGCGGTCCTGCGCCGGATCGCGGATCCGATCTTCACGGCGGCCAAGCTCGATCCCGAATCGATCGACATCTACATCGTCAATGATCCGAAGCTGAATGCCTTCGTCGCCGGGGGCCAGAACCTGTTCGTCAACACCGGCCTGATCCTGCGGGCGGACAAGCCCGAAGAGCTGGCCGGGGTGATCGCCCACGAGACCGGCCACATCGCCGGCGGCCATCTCAGCCGCATGGCGCAGGCGCAGCAGCAGGCGGGCATTCCCCTGCTCGCCGGCATGCTGCTGGGTGCCGCCGCCGCCGTCGCCGGCGCGCCCGAGCTGGGACAGGCGCTGATGGCGGGCGGTGCCACGGTCGGCCAGCGCGGCCTGCTCAAGTTCAGCCGCTCCCAGGAGCAGGCGGCCGACCAGGCCGCGGTCACCTATCTCGGCACGCTGCAGATGTCGCCCGAGGGCCTGCTCGAGTTCTTCCACGTGCTGGAGAACCAGAACCTGCGGATTTCCCGCGACGGCAACGAGTATCTGCGCACCCACCCGCTGACCCAGGACCGTATCGCCTTCCTCGAGCAGCAGGTGGCGAAATCGCCCTACAAAAGTGCCGAGCCCGACCCGACTCTTGCCCCCGCCTACGAGCGCGTGGTCGCGAAGCTCGACGGCTTCCTGGACAACCCGGCCCAGGTGATCCAGCGCCGTGGCAGCAACAGCGTGCCGGACCGCTACGCCCGGGCGATCGCCTATTACCGCGTTCCTGATGTCAAGAACGCCCTCGCCCTGGTCGACGGGCTGATCAAGGACAGTCCCGAGGATCCCTATTTTCTCGAGCTGAAGGGCCAGATCCTGTTCGAGAACGGCCAGATCAAAGAGTCGATCGCCCCCAACCGCGAGGCCCTGCGCTACAAGCCCGATTCGTCCCTGATCCGGTTCGGGCTGGCGCGCTCGCTGATGGAGAGCGGCGACGACAAGGACCTGCCGGAGGCCAGCGCCCTGCTGCGTGAGGTGGTCCGCCTCGAGCCCGACAATCCCGGTGCCTGGCGCTTTTTGGGGATCGTCGAGGGCCGTCTCGGCCACGAGGGCGCCTCGGCGCTGGCGCTCAGCGAGCAGGCGGTGCTGGTGCAGAACCGCAAGGACGCGCAGCTCTACCTCAACCGGGCGAAGCAGTTCATCGGGCCCGACAGCCCCGACTGGTTTCGCCTGCAGGATCTCGAGCGCGCCGCCGACGAGATCGAGGAGCCCGCCCGCCGACGTTGAGGGGATGTTACTGGCGCTGCTGGCGGATCTGCCTTACACGAACCCGATTTCGTCTCCAGCGGAGCCGCCGCCGTGATCCGTATCGCCAGCCTTGCCGTCGCCACCACCATGCTCGCCGGAACGTTCGGTCTGGCGCCATCGGCGATGGCGGACGAGCCGCTCCCGGTGCCCGAGATCGAGAAGATCGTGCGGGACTACCTGATGCGCGAGCCGCAGGTGATCTACGAGGCGATCCAGGAGCTGCAGAAGCGGCAGCAGGAAGCCGATGCCGCGCGCGCCCAGGCCGCGATCGTCGACCGGGCCGACGAGATCTTCCGCCACGCCGAGGACCCGGTGATCGGGCCTGCCTCGGGCGACGTCACCTTGGTGGAGTTCTTCGATTATCATTGCGGCTACTGCCGGGCGATGGTGCCCAAGCTGCAGAACTTGGTGGACGGCGATTCCCAGCTCCGCTTCGTGTTCAAGGAGCTGCCGGTGCTCGGCCCGGATTCGGTGACCGCGGCCAAGGCGTCTTTGGCCGCGTCCAAGTTGGATCCGGCCAAGTACTACGATTTCCACCTCGCCCTGATGCAGGCGAAGGACATCGGCCTCGACAGCGCGCTCAAGATCGCGGGCGAGCAGGGCTACGACGTCGCCGCGGTGCGGGCCGAGATGGACGCTCCCTGGATCCAGGAGCGCCTGGATGCCAATCAGGCTCTGGCGCAGACCCTGGGCATCAACGGCACGCCGAGCTTCGTCGTCGGCAAGACGCTGATCCCCGGTGCCGTCGACGTGGCGCGGCTCGAGGAGCTGATCGCCGGCCAGCGCAAGGCCGCCGTGAACTGAGGCGCGTCAGCGCTTCCTGGCCAGCATCACGCCGTCGCCCACCGGCAGGAGCACCGGCGTCACCCGCTCGTCGTCCTCGGGATCGGCGACGGCCCCGCCCCACAGGACGTTGTCGATCGCTACGATCCCGCCGGGCCGCACGAGCGCCAGCGCGCCCTCGTAGTATTCGTCGTAGAGCTTCTTGTCGGCGTCGACATAGGCGAGGTCGAACCGCTCGCCTTCGGCCAGGAGCGTGTCGAGCGTGTCGAGCGCCAGGCCGAGTCGCAGCTCGATCTTGTCGGCTACCCTGGCGCGCTCCCAGTGACGGCGGCCGATCGCCGGCCAGTGCTCGTTGATGTCCAGGGTGACGACCCGGCCGCCCGGAGGCAGGGCCATGGCCATGGCGAGCGCGCCGTAGCCGGTGAAGCAGCCGATCTCGAGCACGCGCGTGGCGCCCAGGACCTCGATCAGAAAGGCCAGGAGCTGCATCTGCTCGGCGGAGCTGCGCATGCTCGCCTCGGGCAGATCGTCGGTGAGCAGGCGCAGCTCGCGCAGGACGTGATGCTCGCGCAGCCCCTGCGTGACGACATAGTCGTGTAGCCGATCGGTCATCTCGGGCGCGCGAGGGCTCATGGGATCTCCTGCAGCAAGACGCCCAGACTAGCCTGCCGGGCGGTGGGCTCCAACCCCGGAGCGCCAGATGGGGGGTGCTCAAGCCGCTGGGCGCGACCAGCCCACGACATTGCCGGCATCGCCTCGGCAGGCGGCCTCGAGGTCCGCCCGGCGATGGCTGCGCCAGGCGGAGAGCCAGCCGCTCAGCTCGGGCCCCGCCATCGGACGGGCGAACAGATAGCCCTGGACGAGGCCGCAGCCGAGGCGGCGCAGCACGCGAAGCTGCTCCAGGGTCTCGATCCCTTCGGCCGAGGTGGCGAGCCCGAGGCTGGCGCCGAGGGTGGTGATGGTGCGGATCACCGCCCGGTCGCGCTCGTCCGCCGCCACGGCCGAGATGAGGGTACGATCGATCTTGAGAATGTCCACCGGCATGGCCTTGAGGCGACCCAGCGACGAGTGACCGGCGCCGAAATCGTCGATCGCGATCGCGACGCCGAGCCGGCGCAGCGCGGCGAGATTGGCCTCGGCCGAGCGGGTGCCGACGAGGGCCGCCTCGGTCAGCTCGAGCACGAGATGGCGTGGGGGCACCCCGGTCTGCTCCAGCACCGAGGTGACCGCATCGACCAGACCTGCCGACGCCGCGCAGCGCGGGGCCAGATTGGCCCAGATCTTGACTTCGCCCAGTCCCGCCTGATCCCAACGCCGCTGCTCGGTGAGCGCCTTGCCGAGCACGCAGCGGGTCAGCGCGGTGATGGACGGCTGTCGCTCGGCCATTGGCAGGAAGGCACGCGCTGGCAGCCGGCCACGCTCGGGGTGATTCCACCGCACCAGGGCCTCGACGCCGACGACCTCGAGCGTGCCGCCTGCCAGGATGGGCTGGTAGTCGACATCGAGCTCGTTCCGCTCGATCGCGCTCACCAGCCGCTCGCCCGACATCAGCGGACCTCTCGCCGCGATCTTGCCGGCCTTCAGACTCGCCCAGGTGCCGCGGCCCGCGGCCTTCGCGGCGTAGAGCGCGCGGTCGGCGTGCTCGAGCAGCTGCTCCGCGCAGCTCGAATCGCCGGGAAAGACGGCGAACCCGATGCTGGCGCTCGGCCGGATCAGGCTGCGCCCGAGGTGGAAGGGTTCGCTTATCCGCTGAAGGACGCGATGCGCCAGGCCCTCCGCCTGGCTCGCACGTGCGGGCCAGGCGGCGAGGATGGCGAACTCGTCGCCGCCGAGCCGTGCGATGAAATCACCCGCACGCACCGCCCCTTCCAGTCGCTGCGCGACCTCGGCCAGCAGCTCGTCGCCCACGGCGTGACCGTGGGTGTCGTTGACCTCCTTGAACAGGTCGAGATCGAGGAGCATGACCGCAAGCTCGGTCGAGTCCCGCTCCGCCCGGGCCCGCGCCCGCCGCAGCTCGTCGCGGAACATGGCCCGGTTGGGCAGGCCGGTCAGACTGTCGTGGGTCGCACGATGCTCGAGCTCGCGCTCCAGCCGCTTGCGGGCGGTGATGTCATGCCAGACCACGACCCGCCCGCCATCCGGGGTCTGCCGAGTGGCCGCGACCATGTGGCGGCCGTCGGCGAACGCATACTCGGACTGTCCGCCCTCGTTGAAGATCGCACGCTGGGCGGCACTCCAGGTGGCGCCGTTGCTGGCGTCCACGCCCTTGAACTCGCCGTACCGGATCGCCGCCTCGCGCAGCTCGCCGATTCGTGCACCGGGCACGCGCAGCCATGCCGTGCGTGGGAAGCACTCGAGATAGCGGCGATTGCAGTAGACGAGGCGCCCATCGGCGTCGAACAGGACCAGACCATCGGCCATGCACTCAAAGGCGTCGTCGTAGCGCCGTCTCACCCCGGCGAGGGCGGACCGCAGCGACCGGTTGCGGCGGACGAGGACCAGGACGGCGGCCAGCAGCAGGAAGCCGCAGGCCGCCAGGACAACCGTCCAGGTATTGGCATTCTGATCCACCGGCGCCGCGCCCATCAGGGCGAGCCCCGCCGCGATGACGCCGAGGCGCCGGAACGCCCGAGATCGATAGAGCCGACCAGCCATCCTCCACCTGAATCCGATGCCGAATCGAGTTAGTCGATATCGACCAATTCCACCACGGATAGA
The DNA here is from genome assembly GCA_044224255.1 of Geminicoccaceae bacterium. Lineage (GTDB taxonomy): Bacteria > Pseudomonadota > Alphaproteobacteria > Geminicoccales > Geminicoccaceae > Benzoatithermus. The sequence goes on along the minus strand of JBGAKU010000112.1, from coordinate 11,997 downwards.
GAGCAAGCGCAACCCATCGCCTCGTCGCCAGCATCGGTCGCCCCGACTTCCGCTACCGGCTAGCCGTCCAGCGCATCGCCATGCCCGCGCCAGCGTTCGGCAAGAAGCTGCAGCCGCATGATGCGGAGCGTACCCATGACGGGCCGCGATCCCTGCAGCCCTTGCCGCAGGGCCGAGCTGTCCGCACCTTGCGCCTCGCGGTCGAACGCGGTCAGCTCACGCCGAGTCCAGGCCTCCTCGCCCTCGCGCAGGAGCGCGGCCAGATCCATGACGTGCGGCCCATCGCCGGGCGGCGTTCGAGGCAGCATGCCGATCGTCCTTCCGCTTGCGGGCACAGGCAACGAAAGGGCGTCTCATAGCATCGTCGCATGGCTGCGTGGTGGTGCGCGCGTGACGGATCGACCATTCGGGCAGGAAGGGCGGGGCGCCGGCCCGCCCCTCGCGTGGAACTCAGGTGGGTGGCAGGGGGCGAATGTCCATCGAGTAGCTGCCCCGCCCCACCGCGGTGCCGGTGATCTTCAGCTGGTACAGCGTGCCGGGGATAAGACCCTCGGCCAGCAAGGTCGACAGGGCCGTGCCGGCGACCAGTCCGTCGAAGGTATCGCTGGCGATGACCGTGCCGCTGGCGTTGAGCAGGTCGACATTCACGCCGACCAGGCGGAACTTGGCGTCGGCCTCGCCGACGACCCAGGAGGTGTTCACCCGCAAGGTCGCCTCGCCCGGGCGGAACTTGAGCACGTTGGCGACCGCCTTGCCGGAGACGCTCAGCCCCCGGGCCAGCACCTCGCCCTGCGAGGCGATTGCGCCGAGGCTGACGGTGGCCGAGGCGCTGTCGATGTCCACGACGCGCGACGCGGCCATGGCTGCAGGGGCGGTCGCCAGTCCGACCGCCAGGACGGATGCCGCGATGGTCTTTTGCACGTTTCACTCCCGACAGGCTTGGGACAGCCGAACGGGGGCCGCGAAGCCGATCTGGGCGCAGCGCGGCGCAACCAGAGATGGCATTCGAACGCAGGGCTGGCCCAGTTCAGGCCACGTGGGCACGACCGGAAGGAAGCAGCGACCCCACAGCGTAGGCTCCGCCTTTTCTGTTTCAGCGCGATGTCGATGCCGGCCATATCGCGTTTCAATTGTGTCACCGGCGGCATCCGCGCCGTGCGATGGGATACCGGCCCGGGTTCCCCCAGTGTGGCGAGTCCCATGCGACGGCTGTGCCCGGACGATGGCGATGGCTCAGCCCGGTCGTGCATTGGCTGCGGCGGCGATTCTCTTGGCTCTGGGCGGGGCGATGATGACGGGCTCCGCCGCAACGGTATCTCCTGCAGCAGCCTGTCGACCCAGCGAGGATCACGTCCCGGGCCGGCCGTTCCCGCCTACGCTCCTACCGCACATCTGCCCGGGAGGCAGCTGGACAGCCGGCCCGATACCGGCCATTGTCTATGCTCCCTCAAGTTATCTTTCACTCGGGCACGAGGATGCCCTCTCTGCATCCTGGGCTCTGTCTGACCTCGCGCTGGGCTATGGGCGTGAGAGCAACCAAGCTTTGCGGCGGCCCGCCTGCCTGCCGCAGCCGATGAGGATTGGAGCAATGGAAGCGAACCCCGCCATGTCGGTGTTCCTGGTGGAACTCGACGCCATGATCGCGCGAGCGGAGGCCGCATGCGAAAAGCTCCGGCTTGCGGCGTCAAAGCCAGGGCTGACCCGGCAAAGGGCGAGAACGATCGAGCTGAACAAGCGGAATCTGAATCAGACGCTGGTACGACTTGGGCTGGCGCGGAAGAACCAGATTGCACGGGACGTCGCCGCACCGGTCGGCTAGCAGCCAGCTCGATCGGGGCGGCGCCCGTCACACCGCCCCGCGTCCCGGTGGGTCCTACCGGGCAGTGCCGCAGGCTATCGGACGCACCAGGGTACGCAAGGGATAGGGTCGGCCGGGCTCGCCTCTTCTCGTTTGTCCGCTACCGAAATGCCAGGAAATTGGCTGGATCCGACGTCGTTCTCACTTGTACGTGACTGCGCGGGTTTCCAAGAACGCGCTCCAGGTCCTGCGCACGATAGAAGCCCCGTCGTTGGAAATGCTCCTGCATCTCCGAGACCCACTCGGAATCCAGAGTTTGCGTTTGTGCCTCGGGACGCCGTGCGCGAGTTTTGGGTGCCTCACTCATGGCGTGCCTTCCGTTATTGCCACGTCCCACTCCTTGTGTCGAACCCATCGAAATCGGCGGTCGGTCGTGATGACGCCTATTTCGATCGGACCTCCGCATATCTGCGAAAAGTTAGAAAACTTCATCGCCTTGATAGTGCTATATACGCACGCGTAGACGAAGTCGATTGCGTCACGGATCGGCAGCATTGGGTGCTGCCATGCGTGCTGTGCAAGCAACTGCGCTAGGTCTGCGTCGGTGCCGGTCCAATGGGACGAAGCGAGAATGTCGGCTCGCAGCTCATCATCCGCCCCAAAAACTAGTCGCTTGATAGGGTTGGGCGCTCCCCAGCCATCGTACGTGCATGGCGGGATTTGGACCGCCTGCGGCTTGCTGCCAAGAGGCTCGAACAGCATCGAGTAGGCGTGCGGCGTTCTGTCCGGCATCACGTAGCCGCCTACGCAAAACCCGACAACCAGATGCCGCTTCATGTTCTGAAAGAAGTACTCTTGCTGCTCGTTCCGCGTGTCCGGAGCGGGGATACCCGATGGCGCATACGGCTGTAGGCTCTCGAGCGCCTTCAGATGGGCGATTTCCGCAGCTAGAGCAGAGGTGTATGCATCCCAGAATCGGTCAATCCACCGAACTGCAACCTCTTCGACAGTGCTCGCTGGCGCGGCCTCTAGGTCACCAGCTAAGTCCGCGATGAGGGTACGGTGGCTCGTAGTTCCAAGCCCCCCGAGACCCCACGTGAGCATGGCCAGGGTGCCCCCATCGCCAAGCTCAAACAACTTTTGATTGTGGTTAAAGAAGTGAAAGCCACCCGGCGCCGTGTTTAGCGACGATGTGCTATCCGCGCCAAAAACCACGCCCTCTGGGGAAAGATAGCACACTGCAATCGTCATCTTATCCTGGCCGCCCTGATATAGGGCAGGCCTATCTCAATCTCGACAATAGCGCAACCCAGCCCATTATTCAATTGATAGGTGATGAGCCTGCCGTTCCTTCTACTTCGCGAAGGCCCTTCCATGTCGCGCCCTCGTCGCGCGGAGCTGCCGCCGCTCAGGTGGTCCTGCCCCTTTGTCCGAAACCTGTCCGAAATGGAGCCAGCCGAACCCTCCAGCGACCGGCTCCCGAGCCCCTCAGGCGAGGCCCTTCGCCGCCCCGAGCACCTCCTCGACATGCCCGGGAACGCTGACCTTCCGCCAGATCCGGGCGATCTTGCCGTCCTTGTCGACCAGGAAGGTCGAGCGGTCGATGCCCATGTATTTGCGGCCGTACATGCTCTTCTCGACCCAGGCGCCGAACGCTTCGACGACCTGTCCTTCCGCGTCGGAGCCGAGCGGGAAGGCCAGATCGTGCTTCTTGCGGAACTTGCCGTGGCTCGCGACGCTGTCCTTGGATACGCCGATCACCTCCACGCCGGCCGTCTTGAACTGGTCGTAGACGCAGGAGAAGCCGATCGCCTCCTTGGTGCAGCCGGGCGTGTCGTCCTTAGGGTAGAAGTAGATCACGTAGGGCTTGCCCGCGAGGCCAGCCGAGGTGATGTGCCCGCCCCCGTCGACCGGCAGGTTCAGAGCCGGTGCCGGATCGCCTTCCTTGAGTTCGCTCATCCGCGTTCCCTTGTGTTCGAGCCCGCCGGCCTCATCGGCCTAGCGGGCACAACCGGTCGAAGATCTGGCGCACGGCGTGCTGGCTTTCAACGAGCCGGCGCTCGAGGCCGGCGAAATCCTCGGGCGGCGGCTCGCCCTCCAGTGCCAAGGCCGCGGCCCGGGTCAGCGCATCCAGCAGCCGGGGCGGTGCAGTGTTCGGATCGAAGCGATCGCTGGCCGAAAGCCGCAGCACCGCCTGGAGGGCCTGGTGCAGCGCATGGGCACGGCGCAACGCCTCGACCTCCTCGGCTGGCAGGATGCCGGCCTCGGCCGCGGCATCGAGGATCTTCCGCATCGCGGTGACGCGCAGCGCCGGGCAGCGCTGCGCGTGCGCGAGCTTGAGGTACTGGAGCGCGAACTCGGCCTCCACGATCCCGCCGGGCGCGTGCTTGAGGTTCCAGGCCTGCTCGCTGCCGTGCTCCTTGAAGATCCGCTCGCGCATGGCACGGATTGCCCGGCCTAGCGCGGCGGGGTCCCTGGGCCGGGCGAGATTGGCCCAGAGCTCCGCCGCGACACGCTCGGCCAGCGCCGGATCGCCGGCGATGACCCGCGCCCGGGTCAGGGCCTGCTGCTCCCAGGCCTGAGCGCTCCGGGCATGATAGGCGGCGAAGTTCGCGGCCGAGGTCGCAACCGGCCCCGCATTGCCGGACGGTCGCAGCCGCATGTCGATCTCGTAGAGGGCACCTTCGGCGGTCCGGGCCGAGAGGTTGCTGACCAGGCGCTGGCCGAGGCGCGCATAGTAGGTGGCCGCCGGCAGCGGACGTGCCCCGTCGGAGACCGCATCCGCCGGCGCGTCGTAGACGAAGACCAGATCGAGGTCCGAGCCGACGGTGAGCTCGTGCGCGCCGAGCTTGCCCATGCCGAGGACGACGAAGGCGCCGCCCTCGATCCGGCCGTGCTGCCGGATCATCCGCCCCTCGGCGGCGCGCAGGAGGCTTGCCATCACCACCTCGGCGATGTCGGCCAGCATCCTCGCCGCCTGTCCGGCGGATGCGATGCCGAGCAGCACCTGCAGCCCGGCCTGGAACTGGCGCCCGTGCGCCCACCGTCGGCAGAGGTCGAGCATGTCCTCCAGATCGCGCGCATCGCCCTGTCGCGAGGCGAGCTCTGCCGCGAGACGCTCCCGCTCCGGCAGGCGCTCGAGGAAGTCGGGTGTGAGCATCGCGTCGAACAGGTCGACATGGGTGCTGAGGTGGCGCGCGAGCCGCGGTGCTGCGCCCATGAGGTCGGCCAGCAGGCGCAGCAGATCGGGGTTGGCGCGGAGCAGCGAGAACAGCTGCACGCCCGAGGGCAGCCCGGTCAGGAACTCGTCGAACAGGCGGAACGCGGCGTCGCGGTCGGGCTGGTCGCGGAGTGCTGCCAGCAGCGCCGGCATCAGCTCGGTCAGCAGCTCGCGGGCCCGGGTCGTGCGGGTAGCGCGGATATGCCCGTGATGCCAAGCCCGGATGCGCGCCGAGATCGCGGACGGATCGGAAAAGCCCATCTCGGTGAGGGTCGCCAAGGTGGCGGGGTCGTCCTCGGTGCCGGTGAACACCAGGCTCGACCCGCCGCCGAGGTCGGCCTCGCTCTCGAACAGCGCCGCGTAGTGACGCTCCACCGTCAGCAGCGTGGCGCGCACGGCGCTCTCGAGCTCCGCCGCCGAAGCGTACCCGGCAAAGGCGGCGAAGCGCTCGAACTCGGGCTCGCGCTGCGGCAAGGCCTGCGTCTGCCGGTCCGCGACCATCTGGAGCCGGTGCTCCAGCTCGCGCAGGAAGCGGTAGGCGGCCACGAGCTCCTCGGCGACCTCGGGCTGCACCCAGCGCTGGCCCGCGAGCGCGCGTAGGGCGGCGCAGGTCTGCGACCGGCGCAGCTCGGGCACGCGACCGCCCAGGATGAGCTGCTGGGTCTGGGCGAAGAACTCGATCTCGCGGATGCCGCCGCGGCCGACCTTCAGGTCGTGGCCGATGACGTGGATCGAGCCGAAGCCGCGATAGGCGTTGATCTGGCGCTTGATGGAATGGATGTCGCGGATGGCGGCATAGTCGAGGTGGCGCCGCCAGATGAACGGGGCCAGCGATTTCAGGAAGGCCGCGCCGGACTCCACGTCGCCGGCCACGGTCCGCGCCTTGATCAGAGCGGCCCGTTCCCAGTTCTGCCCGTGCCGCTCATAGTAGAGTTCCGCATCCTCGGTCGAAAGCGCCAGCGGGTGCCCCGGCGGATGAGGGCGCAGGCGCAGGTCGGTGCGGAAGACATAGCCGTCCTTGGTCTTGGTCTCGAGCAGATAGACCAGCCCGCGCGCGACTCGGACACAGAAGGCCATCGGGCCCTCGCTCCCGCGATAGCGCAGCCGTTCCGGCTCGAAGAGCACGATCAGGTCGATGTCGCTCGAGTAGTTCAGCTCGTGCGCGCCGAGCTTGCCCATCCCGAGGACGATCACGCCGGATGCCTCGATCGGCGCTGGCTCGACCTCGCCACGCCGCGCCGCCTCCGCGAGCAGATGGGCGAGCGCAACGGTCACCGAGCGGTCCGCAAGGTCGGTGAGCGCGCGGGTCACCTCCTCCACCGTCCACAGGCCACCGAGATCGCACAGGCCGATCAGGAGCGCATGTCGCCGGCGGCAACGCCGCAGGCCGGCCATCAGGCGCGTGCGATCGGCGATGGGCACCGCGTTCAGCTCGGCCGTGAGCTCGGCCAGCGCGGGGTCCGGCCCCTCCTCGCGCAGCAAGCGCAGGATGCCCGGCTCGGCGACGAGCGCTTCGCTCAGGAACGAGCTGCCGGAGAACAGCGCCGCGAGCAAGTCCCGGTCGCGTTCCCCGCCCTCGCGGATGAAAGCGGCGAGCTGCGGGTCGGGCGTGAGCTGGCCGAGATGCAGCCATCGCTTCAGGCCCCGCTCGGCGAGCTGCGGGTCGGCCGTCAGGGGCGACGGCAGGATGGTGTGACGCGTGGCATGCATGGTGCGTGGATCTGGCCCTGTTCCGCGCTAGATCGGCTGGCGGACCGGTCCAGGTCAACCCACCCTGACGATCGCGGCGCCTTGCCGGGGGGGCGGCGCTGTTGGATGGTGCCGCAAGGCAAACGCCGTGGGTCGGTCCAAGATGCGCGTTCTGGTCAAACTGGTCCTTGGCGTGCTGGTCGCGCTTCTGGTGGCGGGCGGGGCCATCCTGTGGCGGCTCGACCAGGGGCCGGTGTCGCTGGCGTTCGCCCAGCCGCTCCTGATGTGGCTCGTGGAGCGGGGTTCCCCCTACGCGATCACCTTCGACGATCCGGTCCTGGTGTGGCATCGCCAGGAAGGCGAGCTCGGGTTGCAGGTCAGCAACGTTCTGGTTCAGACGCACGAAGGCGCTCTCGTCGCGAGCGCGCCTTCGGCGCGCGGGATGGTGGCGCTCAGGCCTCTGCTGCTCGAGCAGCGGCTGGAGCCGGTCGAGGCCGAGGTCGAGCTGCCCGGGATCCAGCTCAAGCGCGACGCGCAGCGGCGCTTCGTGCTGAGCTTCGCCGGCAAGCTCGCCGACCTGCCCTTGGGCGCGGCAGCCGAGGGTGGTGGGGCCGCGACGATGTTTGGGCCCGAGGGCGAGATCGACGATCCCCGCCTTGCCGCCCTGCGCCTGATCCGCGTCACCGCGCCCGCGCTGCAGTTCGTCGACGAGGTGACCGGCGACCGTGCCATGGCCTCGGATGCGGCCTTCGAGCTGAAGAAAGCCGAGCGCATCTGGAGCGTGAGCCTGGGCGGCAAGATCGGCGATGGTCGGGTCGAGCTGACCGGGGCGCCCACGACGACTCCCGGGCGCCCCGACATCACGCTGGTGCTCCAGCATCTCGCGCCGAAGGAGCTCCAGGCCTTCGCTCCGGGCGTGCCGCTGACGGGCCTCGACCTGCCGGTGTCGGGTGCGATGCACTTCACGGTCGACGGCACGACCCGGCAGCTCGGCCCGGCAAGGATCGATGCGACCTTCGGAGCCGGCTCGATCGCCATCGCCAGCCTCGGGCTCGCCCCGATCCCGGTCAAGCAGGGCTCCCTGCGCGCGAATCTCGATCCGAACTGGACCGGTGGCACGCTCGAGCGGCTGGAGTTCGTCAACGACGCCTTCACGATCGGCGCGAGCGGCGAGGCGGCCTTCGTTGACGGCCAGCTCGAAGCCAATGTCTCCGTCGACGCGAACAGCCTCGATGTCGGCGATGTCCTGGGGCTTTGGCCCGCCGCGATCGCCGGCGACGCCCGGGCCTGGATCGCCGAGAACGTCACCGCGGGCCAGTTCACCGCGGTGACGTTCGCCGTCGACGAGCGCCGCGCGCGGCCCAACCAGCCGGACCTCGCCGCGAGCTTCGACTTCAGCGGCGCCACGGTCCGCTACGTGGACACGATGCCGCCGGCCACCGGTGTCGCCGGCAAGGCGTCGCTGGCCGGCGACAGCATGCAGCTCAAGCTGTCCGCCGGGCGCACGGGCGAGGTCGATCTCGGCCGCGGCTCGGTCACCATCACCAACCTGCTCGGAGACGCGATCGCGCAGCTCAAGGTGCAGGCGGACCTGAGCGCGACCGTCCCCGGCACGATGCGCCTGCTCAACCACGAGCCGATCGACCTGCAGAACGCAACCGGGCTCCGGCCGGATCAGGCGACGGGGAACCAGACCACGCAACTCGAGCTGGCCCTGCCGCTGATCGATCCGCTGCCACCGGAGAAGATCAAATTCAGGGCGAACGCGACGCTCACCGCCGTCGAGCTGCGCGATCTGCAGCCCGGCTACACCCTGGCCACCGACCGCCTCGCCCTGTCGGTGACGCCGGCGGCCGTGACCGCCGCAGGCGATGTTCGCGTCAATGGTGTCCCCGTCACCGTCGACTACCGCGAGAACACGCCGCCCGTCCGCGGCGTGCAGCGCACGATCAAGGCGACGGGCCGCCTCGATGCGGCCGGTGCCCGAAGCCTCAAACTCGATTGGCCCGAGGACATCCGCGGCGTGGTCGGGATCGATGCCACGGTCGTGGAGGCCCGCAATCCCAAGCGCACGATCGATGTGGCCCTGGATTTCGGCCGTGCCGTGGTCGAGATCAAGGAGCTGGTCATCAGCAAGCGCTCCGGTGAGCCGGGGAGCGCCTCGGCCAGGATCGTGCAGCCCGACGACCGGAGCCTCAGCGTGCAGGACGTCAAGATCGACGTCGCGGGCTGGCGGGTCGACGGCGAGGCCGGTCTGAGGCTCGATCCGGTACGCCCGGACCGCATCGCGATCCGGAGGCTGCGCGCACCTCTGGGCGATCTCACCGCGGAGCTCACCCAGGAAGGGCAGCGCTGGCGCGGCCGGATCGACGTGGGTCGGCTGGATCTTCGCCCGATTCTCAACGCCGACAGCACCGGCGGCGGGGGTGGAGACGAGCTCCCGGATTTCCTGGTGCAATTGACCGCGCGCCAGCTTCGGCTGGGCGATGCGCCGTTCAGCAATCTCGCCGGGACGGTCGAGCGCAGCGGCGGGATCTGGCGGACGGCCAATCTGCACGCCAGCATCGAGGACAGCGACGTCCGTCTGGAGGTCGACACGCCCAAGAGCACCGCAGCGATCCTGCGCGGCAGTGATGCCGGCTGGCTGATCCGCGGCTTCAGCGGCTCGGACATGGGCGTGCGCGGCGGCAGCTTCCGTCTCTCGGCCGATCTGAATCAGCAGCCGGGCTCGGTCAGCGGCTCAGGCGATCTGCGGATCCGTAACTTCACCATGTGGGGCGCGCCGACGATCGCACGGATCATCTCGCTCGCCTCTTTCAGCGGCCTGTCGAACGCCCTTGCGGGCCGTGGCGTGCCGGTGACACGTCTGATCGTGCCGTTCGAGCTGCGCGACCGGACGCTCACGCTCGATCAGGCGCGGCTGGTGGGCAGCGACATCGGCGCCCGCGCCGACGGGACGATCGACTTCGGCAACGAGCAGCTGAACATCCGCGGCACCGTGGCGCCGGCCTATACGGTCAACCGGATCATCGGGCGGATCCCGATCATCGGTCAGATCCTGTCGGGCTCCCGGTCCGACGCGGCGCTCGCCGCGACCTTCAGCGTCACCGGGACCGCGGCGCAGCCCCGGATCATGGTCAATCCGCTCGCGGCCCTCGTGCCGGGCCTGATCCGCGACCTGTTCAGCGCGTTCACCGCCGACGTGGAGGGCGGCGACACCAACGGCCCCTAGCTCAGCCCGGACGCACCAGGACGTGGCGCTTGCGCCCGGCGGACAGCTTGAGATGCCCGTCGCGGAGTGCGGAGTGGTCGACCGTGGCGGTCTCGTCGTCGATCCGCTCGTCGTTGAGCTTCGCACCGCCGCCGCGGACGAGACGCCGCGCCTCGCTGTTGGAGGCGGCGAGGCCGGCCACGAACAGGAGCTCGATCACCGGCAGGCCCTCGCGCAGCCGTGCGGCGTCGCAGGTCACCACCGGCAGGCCCTCGACCCCTTCGCCGCCGCCCTCGAACACGGCGCGCGCTGCGGTGGCCGCCTGCTCCGCGGCATCGACCCCGTGGCAGAGCTTGGTCGCCTCGAAGGCCAGGATCTTCTTGGCCTCGTTGCGCTCCGCGCCGTCCAGGGCGGTCAGGCGATCGATCTCGTCGAGCGGCAGCTCGGTGAACAGCCGCAGGAATCGACCGACGTCGGCGTCCTCGGTGTTGCGCCAGAACTGCCAGTACTCGAACGGCGTGCGCCGGTCCTGATTGAGCCAGACCGCACCCGCGGCGGTCTTGCCCATCTTCTGGCCCGAGGCGGTGGTGATCAGGGGCGTGGTCAGGCCGAACAGGTGCGCGCCGTCGATCCGCCGCCCGAGCTCGACGCCGTTGACGATGTTGCCCCACTGGTCGGAGCCGCCCATCTGTAGTCGGCAGCCGTAGCGGCGCGACAGCTCGACGAAATCGTAGGCCTGCATGACCATGTAGTTGAACTCGAGCAGCGTCAGCGGCTGCTCGCGCTCGAGCCGCAGCTTGACCGAGTCGAAGGTCAGCATGCGGTTGATGGTGAAGTGGGTGCCGAAGTCGCGCAGGAACGGGATGTAGGCCAGCCGGTCCAGCCACTCGGCATTGTCGACCAGCAAGGCGCCGCCGGCGCCGAAATCGAGGAACTTGGCCAGCGACTGCTCGATGCCGCGCTTGTTGTGGTCGATCCCCGCCTCGTCGAGGAGCTGGCGGCTTTCGTCCTTGCCCGAGGGATCGCCGACCTTGGTCGTGCCGCCGCCCACCAGCGCGATCGGCCGATGCCCGGCCCGCTGCAACAGGCGCAGCATCATGATGCTGACCAGATGGCCGATGTGCAGGCTGTCGGCCGTGCAGTCGTAGCCGACATAGGCCGTGATCGCCTGCTCGGTCGCCAGCGCGTCGAGACCGGCGGGATCGGTGCATTGATGGATGTAGCCGCGCATCTCCAGGGTGCGCAGCAGCTCGGAACGAAAGCCGCTCATGCCGACCCCGTCAGCGTGCGAGGGCCATGGGCCGCTCGACCGGCTTCAGCCGCTTGTCGAGATAGGCCTCGCAGACCTCCTCCAGCTCCTCGTGATGGTCGGAGAAGTAGTGGTCGGCGTTCTCAAGGCAGCTGTAGTCGATCGTGATGCCGCGCTGCTGCGACAGCTTGTTGACGAGCTTGACGACGGACTCCGACGGGCTGACGACGTCCTTCTCGCCATGCACGATCAGCCCGGAGGCCGGGCAGGGGGCGAGGAAGCTGAAATCGTACATGTTGGCCGGCAGGCTCACGCACATGAAGCCCACGATCTCGGGGCGGCGCATCAGCAGCTGCATCGCGATCCAGGCGCCGAAGGAGAACCCGGCGACCCAGCAGCCGGTGCTGTTCGGGTTGTGGGTCTGCATCCAGTCCAGGGCCGCCGCGGTGTCGCGCAGCTCGCCCTGGCCGTGGTCGAACACGCCCTGCGAGCGGCCCACGCCACGGAAGTTGAAGCGCAGCACCGAGAAGCCCCGCCGCGCGAACATGTGGAACAGGCCGTAGGTGATACGGTTGTTCATCGTCCCGCCGTGGAGCGGGTGCGGGTGCAGGACCATGGCGAGCGGCGGCGTCGGCCCCTCGCCGTGCACATAGCGCCCTTCCAGCCGACCATCCGAGCCGTTGAAGATCACCTCAGGCATGTTGTTCTCCAGCGCAGGGTCGGTCGTCTTTGTTCGCCGCCAGCGAGGGTTCCGCACGAAACCATCGCCGCCTTGTCTTGACGTTGACCCGACTCGCACCCCATTATATTGGACAGGTCGTTCGCTCCGC
>JBGAKU010000111.1:0-17015 GCA_044224255.1 Geminicoccaceae bacterium | reverse complement strand
CGCTCAGGCTCTCGAACGGCATCACCAGAAGGGTGGGGCCGGCTGGGAGTTCCGCCTCGGTGGTGAGTGTGGGTCGCAGGGCATTCCGCAGATGCGGCCAGCCCAGGCCTCCCACAAGCGCCATCAGCCCCACCGTCACGACCACCGCGACGCGCCTAGATGCGACCCTGACCAGGCCGGGCAGTGACGACGGCGTAGCCTGGTCCTCTGCACCCAGCGACTTCGGACCTGGCGCGACGTGGTGGGAGAAGGTGGGGACGTAGCCGCCCTTCGGCACCGCAATCATGACGGGGTCCGACCGGCCCGCGACAAGATAGTAGCGCTCCAGCGCGCGACGCAGCCGGGCGGCCTCGGTCCGCACCACCGGGTCCGCCTGGGCGTCGAAGGTTACGTCGCGTTTGAACACCACGGTGGCGATGGTGTAGCCCTTCAGACGCTCTGCATGCCCGGCGAGAGTTTGCTCCACGATGTAGCGCAGGAAAGCGCGCACGCGCTCGGGCACCAGGAATTCTGGGCTGCTGAGGATATGCGTAAGCTGATCGCGCACTTCATGCGGCGATGGCTCGGACAGCATAGTTCCGAGCGCCACGCCAGCACCCCTCCCACTGCTATCTTGCACGGCGAGGCCTCCCCCGCGTCCGCTGACCTCGCTGCTCCAGCGCGAGATTGGCGGGCAGTGCCGTGTTGCCTACTGTAATCTACTCCTCCCCGCGGGGCGTCAGCAAGCAGACTTCTCGGAGAGGAAGGGAGGTAAGATTCTTGGTCCGGTCTCAGGCGGCCTCTGCCGGGGGCCGCCTACTTTTCTTCGGTCATTGACGGCAGGTGCCGGCTCGGTCGCTCGGATACTTAGGGCGACGTAAGCCTAGGAACCATGGCCATGAAAACGCAAAGCCGCCTCAGGCCTGTCAGCCCTGCAGTGGTCGGTGACCGACCAAGTCCCTGCGGTGATAGCCTAGGTGACGTTCCCAGAGGGGAGCGGGCATGGGCCGTGACCGAGTGACGGTGTTCGGAGGCTCGGGCTTTCTGGGGCGGCAGATCGCCCGGCGGTTGGTGGACGAGGGTGCCGCCGTGCGCATCGCGGTGCGGCGCCCCGAGCGCGTGGCCGCCCTTTCCGCGACCGCCCATGGCGGCGAGATCACCGCCGTGCGCGCCGACGTGTGGGACGAGGCGTCGGTCGGGCCGGCGGTGGCGGGTGCGGAGGCCGTGGTCAACACGGTCGGCCACTATGTCGAGCGGCGGGGTGCGACCTTCGCCGCGATCCACGGGCAGGGTGCGATGCATGTCGCCCGCGCCGCGGCCGCCGCAGGCGCCCGGCGGCTGGTCCACATCTCCGGCATCGGTGCCGATCCGGCGTCCCCCTCGCCCTATGTCCGTGCCCGCGGCCTCGGCGAGCGTCTGGTCCGGGATGCCTTCCCCGAGGCCACCATCCTCCGCCCCGCCGTCCTGTTCGGGCCGGAGGACGCATTCCTCAACCGGCTGGCGGGCTTGGCGCGGGTCATGCCGGCGCTGCCGCTGTTCGGGGCCGGGACCACGAAGCTGCAGCCGGTCTTTGTGGGCGACGTCGCCGAGGCGGTGGCGCGAGCCCTGGCCGAGCCCGGGACCAAGGGCAATGTCTACGAGCTGGGCGGGCCTCGGACCTATGCCTACAAGGAGCTCGTGCGGCTGGTGCTCACGCGGATCGGGCGCCGGCGGCCGCTGGTCCCGATCCCGTTCCTCGTCTGGGAGATCCTGGCCGCGGTCATGGCGCCCCTGCCGCATCGCCCCGTCTCGCGCGACCAGGTGTTCCTGATGAAGCGAGACAATGTCGTCGCCGCCGACGCGCTCGACTTCGCGGCGCTCGGGATCGTGCCGACGCCGCTGGAGCAGGTCCTGCCCACCTATCCGGGCCGGCCGGCGGCCGCCTGAACGGCGACGTGGGCATTGCGGCCGGACATGCGCGCCGCCCCACCCGCTCCCATATCAGATCCAGTGCGACGCGCGAGCGAGCCTCAGCTCTGAACGCTCCCGCACCACCGGGGAGAAAGCGATGGCCACCACCACATCCGTCGACCTCGACCATGCCCTCCTGGACCCGCGCTCCGTGTTCCGGGAGCCGGCCGAGGTGCTCGCCTGCGCGGATCTCGACGCTGCCAGCAAGCGCGAGATCCTCGAGCGCTGGCGCCACGACGCCCTGGAGCTGCAGACCGCCGACGACGAGGCCATGGGTGGCGGCGAGGCGCCGATGATGCAGCGCGTCAACGACGCCCTGCTCGAGCTCGAGCGGCAGACCGGCGTCGCAGCGCCGCACAAGCGCACCATAACCTCCTGAGGAGCACCGCACCGCCGCGGTGACGCGTGATCGTCAGCCGCGACCGGCGGGCTTCGTCCCCGGCACCGCGGCGGCCGATCCCGGCTGGTCTTCACGAGTGTCGCCGCCATGCGGATGGCGGCGATCGCCGCGCGTGTTCTGCTTGCGCACATAAGTGATCGCGGCCTCGGGATGCGCCGCCTTGGCCTTGAGCGCGGCGATCAGCGCGTCCTCGGCGTCGATCGTCATCTGGTCCGTCTGCTGTCGGATCTTGATCCCGACCGCATAGCGCCGGGTCATCAGCGTAACCTCCCCGAGCGAGACAGCAAGCCAGCATTACCACGCGTGTGGCGCGGCCGGAACCGGGCCAAACGGCTGCGGCCGCGCCGGCCGCTCAGCCGACGACCTCGACCTCGAGCTCGCCCACGCCGTCGACATGGCCGTGCAGCCGGTCGCCGGGCCTCACGGCGCCGACGCCCGCGGGTGTGCCGGTGAAGATCAGGTCGCCCGGCGCCAACGTGAACAGGCCGGAGAGATAGCTGATCGTCTCGTCGATCTTCCAGATCAGCTGCGCCAGGTCGCCCGACTGGCGGCGCTCGCCGTTGACGTCGAGCCAGATGGCCCCCCGGCTCGGGTGGCCGATGCGCGATGCCGGCACCAGCGCAGAGATGGGCGCGGATGCATCGAAGCCCTTGGCCGTGTCCCAGGGCCGGCCGGCCTTCTTGGCCTCGGCCTGCAGGTCGCGCCGGGTCATGTCCAAGCCGACCGCATAGCCCCAGATGCAGTCCAGCGCCCGCTCGATCGGGATGTCGCGCCCGCCCTGGCCCAGTGCCACGACCAGCTCGATCTCGTGATGCACGTCCTTGGTTGCCTGCGGGTAGGGGAAGCGACCGTCGGTCGCGAGCGCGTCGGCGGGCTTGGCGAAGAAGAAGGGCGGCTCCCGGTTGGGGTCGTGGCCCATCTCGATCGCGTGGTCGGCATAGTTGCGGCCGACGCAGTAAACCCGACGCACCGGGAACAGCCCGGTTTCGCCAGCGATCGGCAGGCCGACGACGGGCGGCGGCGTGATGACGAAGCGGGTCTCCCCCGTGGCGGCCGGCTGGTCCATGTGTTCCCTCTCCTGGTGACGGTGGGTCAGCGCGCCTAGCCGCGCGTGCCCGCGAAATAGTCGACGCGACGCTCCAGCGCCGCCACACCCTCGGCGAGCAGGATGGCGAACGCGAATAGGATCAGCGTCAAGGCCCAGAACTGCTCCAAAAGGAAGCTGCGCGAATAGAGCTCGAACAGCTCGCCCAGCCCGACGATCGAGACCAGGAGCTGGCCGATGACCACCCCCTTCACGCCGCGGATCACGCCGAGCCGGATGCCGGTCAGGATCTCGGGCAGTGCTGCGAGCAGGAGGACCTTGCCGTAGAGCTGGGCCGGCGAGGCGCCGAACGAGCGCGCCATCTCGATCAGCGACGGGCTCGCATTGCGCACCCCGGCGCGCGTGTCGAGCACGATGATCCAGATCGCGAACAGGACCACGGTGACGATGATCGTGGTCTGGCCGAAGCCGAACAGGATCATGATCACCGGCACCAGCGCCGTCAGCGGCGCGCTCAGGAACAGGTTGACCCACAGGCCGAGAAAGTCGTCGGCGATCCTGGATCGGCCCATCGCGACGCCGATCGCCACCCCGGCCACGATCGCGATCGCCATGCCGATGGTGAAGGCCAGGAGCGTGTCGACCACGGCGCGGGCGAAGGTGGCGGTCGACACCACCTCGCCCATCGCCCCCAGCACCTGGCTCAGCGGCGGCAGGAGCTGGATCAGGCCCAGCCGGCCGACCAGCTCCCAGATCACGGCCCAGCACAGCAGCGAGCTGCTCATCGGGTAGCGGCTCAGGAGCTTGGGCACCGGCCGCTACTCGACATACTGCTTGAGGAGCTGCCAGATCTCGTCGACCAGGTCGAGATAGCGGCGGCTGCGGCGGATCTCGTCGGGATCGCCCTGCGAGCCGAGGCTGGTCTCGATCTCGCGCCAGACCCGGCCCGGGCGGCGCGACAGCAGCACCACGCGGTCGGAGACGTAGACCGCCTCCTCGATCGAGTGCGTGACGAAGATGAAGGTCTTCTTCTCCACCGCGACCAGTCGCAGCAGATCCTCCTGGAACTTGCGCCTGGTCTGCTCGTCGACGGCCGAGAACGGCTCGTCCATGAGGAGCACGTCGGCGTCGACCGCGAGTGCTCTAGCCAAGCCGACCCGCTGGCGCATGCCGCCCGACAGCTCGTGCGGATAGCGGTCCTCGAAGCCACCGAGACCGACCTCGCGCAGATGCTGGCGCGCGATCTCCTCGCGCTCGGCCTTGGGCATGCCGCGCAGCTCGAGCCCGAAGGCGGCGTTGCGCAGGGTGGTGGCCCAGGGCAGGAGCGCGAAGTCCTGGAACACGAAGGCGCGCTCCGGGCCGGGGCTGATCTCTGTGCCGTTGACCAGCACGCTGCCGTTGGTCGCCGGGATCAGCCCGGCGATGATCTTGAGCAGCGTGGTCTTGCCGCAGCCGCTGGGGCCGAGCAGCGTGGTGAGCTGGCCGCGCGGGAAGCGCAGGTTGATGTCGCGCAGCGCCTCGGTGCCGCCGGCATAGACCTTGGCGACGTGCCGGACCTCGACCGCGGCATCCGCCATGCCCTCGGCCGGGGCGGTGCGCTGCATGGCGGCGAGCACACTCATCGGCCGCGCCGCTCCGGGCGGAACAGACTGGTCTCGACCTGGCCGAGCAGTTCCACGGTGACGGCGGAGAATACGATGATCGAGAGGATGGTCGCGTACATCTGCGGATAGTCGGCCATCGAGCGGTAGTAGGTGATCAGGTCGCCGATGCCGGTGGGCGTGATCAGCAGCTCGGCCAGCACCACGCCGATGAAGCCCGCGGCAACCCCCAGGCGCAGGCCGGCGAAGATCACCGGCGCCGCGTCGGGGATGATCACCTTGGCGATCTCCTGCCAGCGCGTGCCGAGGAAGGAGCGGCACATCTGGATCAGGGATGGGCTCGCGTTGCGCACGGCGCCGAACGAGTTGAGCACGATCACCGGCATGGCCAGGATGCAGACGGCGATCACCTTCGAGGTCAGGCCGATGCCGTAGACGAAGGTGATCAGCGGGATCAGCGCCGCCATCGGAGCCGCCTGCAGTACGGTGAACAAGGGCGCGCCCAGCCATTCCAGCCGTCGCGAGAGCCCCATGGCGACGCCGAGGCCGACGCCGGCCACAGCCGAGATCACGACGCCGATCGCCAGAGGCTGCAGGGTCGAGAGATAGGCGCGCGGCAGCTCGCCGCTCAGGATCAGGCGGGCAAGCGCTGCCATCGTGTCGAGGAAGGTCGGAAAGGCGAAGCTGATCGGCACGCGGCCGGCGATTTCCCACGCCACGGCGACCACCGCGACCGAGAGCGTCCGCCACAACCAGCCTGGGACCGCAACCGTGGCCGGCCGGCCCAGCGCTGCCGTGTCGAGCAGGAGCGCCACTCAACCCTGCCCGAGCTTGGCCACGGCGCGGTCGAGCGGGCCGAGCTCCCAGAAGTCCTCGACCGTCAGGGTCGCGGGATCGCCCTCGAGCTTGCCGGCGAGCGCGTTGAACTCGAAGTCGGCCCGGGCGGCATCGGCGCCACCGCCACTGTTCGGGAAGGTGCCGCTGGCGACCGAACTCTCGTAGTAGGGGTCGATCTCGGCAACCAGCTCAGCGGGCATGTCGGGCAAGAGGTCGTACTTCCCCCGCAGTTCGGTGACCACGTGTGGATTTGCGTTGATCTCGCGCCAGGTCCGGACCAGCTCCTCGACCAGGATGTCGACGGCGGCCTGCTCGCGCTCGAGGAACGCCGTGTTGGCGTAGAGCGCCTCGTCGGTGGCGTCGACATTGTCGATCTCGAGCAGCTTGAACTTGCCGCCGCCCTTGTCCTGGATGATCCGCCAGTTCGTGGAATCGACGATCGTCGCCTTGACGTGCCCCTGGAGCAGCGCCGTCGCCCGCACCTCCGAGCCCGGGACATAAGAGATGTTGCTGTATTCGATGCCCTTGCGCTTGGCCATCAGCTGCATGATCGCCTCAGTACCCGAGCCGCGCGAGTGCACCGCGATCTCCTGGCCGTTCAGATCGGGCCAGTCCTGATAGAACTCGGCATTGACCACCGGATAGAAGCGCAGCGTGCTCATCTGGAAGAAGATCCGGATCGGCGCCTTGACCTTCTGCAGCACGGTGTAGGGAGCCCCGACGCCGATGTCGGCCTGGCCGCCGACCACCGCCTGGGCGGCGATGTCCTCGGACTTGAAGTAGGTCACCTCGATGTCGACCCCGCGCTCCTTGGCGCGCTCGACCGCGATCAGGAAGTTCAGCGTCTCGACGGTCGCGATGTCGCCGAAGGCGATGTGGATCTTTCCGGCCGCGGCGGCAGGTGTCGCCGCCGTCACGGCGAGCAGGGCGCTGGCAGCCAACCCAAGCATCAGACGGCGCGTGATCTGCATCGTGTCGGCTCCCTGATCGGCTTGGTCGTTGTACCAATCGAGCTTTGGTTTGAACCATGTGCATTCGGGATGCCCCTGTCAACCTTGCCAATCATAGAGATTGCCGCTAGCGAATCGGGGCGAGGGCCTGACCGCTACCGAATTGGTCCATGATCGACGGCGAAACCCAGGGCGTGCTGACCCAGTTGCGGGCCTATCTGGCGCACGAGGGGCGCCTGGCCGGAGCACGCCTGCCGCCCGAGCGGCAGCTCGCCGAGGATCTCGGCGTCAGCCGCGGCACGCTGCGCCGCGCGCTCGCCGATCTCGAGGCCGAGGGCCTGATCTGGCGTCATGTCGGGCGCGGTACTTTCGTCGGCAACCGCCCCGTCGACACCGTCCAGGACCTGACCGAGGTGGCGCGCCGCACCAATCCCGCCGGGGTGATGGAAGCCCGCCTCGCGCTGGAGCCCGAGCTCGCGCGCCTGGCCGCGATCCACGCCACGCCGGCCGATCTCGACGAGCTCGCCGAGTGCGTGCGCGAGAGCCGGGTCGCCGGCGACTGGCGTACCTACGAGTATTGGGACAACCGCCTGCACCGCGCGGTCGCGCAGGCCACCGCCAACATCGTGCTCCTGGCCCTGTTCGATGGCCTCAACACCATCCGCCGCACGGTCACTTGGGGTCGCCTGCGCCGCTTCTCCGCCAAGCCCGATGCCGGCCATCACAGCTTCGCCGAGCACGACCGGCTGGTCCGTGCGATCGGCGAGCGCGATTCCCTGGCGGCGGCCGAGGCGATGCGCCAGCATCTGCGCTCGGTCCGCGACCATCTGCTGGACGCGGCCGAGACCGCCGAAGAACGCCGCGCCTGATCTGCGCGACAAGGGCGCGTTGACACGAACTCTGCCGTTGCGCAGAGATTTCGGTGGAATAACCTGTGCGCTTTGGCACATCCGGCCGGACATGGCCGGTCTAGAGCGGTTAGGGCGGACGAGTGCCGGCGACGCTGTGGCCGGATCCCGTCCATGAGGGGCGGCGATGGGTTATCTCGAGCGGGACGCGCACGACGTCTTCGTGAGCTATGCCCATGGGCCGGTACCTTTGGGGCCCTTGGCCTCCGGACGGATTGATCCCCTCGGCAAGTGGACCCGCGCCCTGGTCGCCAATGTCAGCGAGCAGGTCGACTTCTATCTTGGCATCAAGAATCCCGCGGAGCGGGCCCATTTCTGGATGGACCCGGAGCTCGAGGGCAATCTGCCGCTGACCGCAAATCTGCGCGCCAAGGTCGAGCAGTCGGCGCTCATGCTGCTGGTGATGTCGACGTTCTATCTACAGTCCGACTGGTGCGGCAGCGAGGTCGGCTGGTTCACGGCCGCCAAGCGCAATCGTGTTGGCGAAGGCGATCTGTTCGTAGTTCGGGTCATGCCAACGGACGAGGCCAAGTGGCCGGCGACGCTGCGCGATGAGAAGGGTGCGACCCTGCCCGGCTATCGCTTTCACCCCGCCATGCGTCCGGGCGAGATGTGCGAGCCTATGGGCTGGCCCGAGCCGGCTGCAGATGAGCGTGACTATATGGAGCTGGTCGGCCAGCTCGCCCGTGCCATCGCCGCGCGCCTGACCAAGCTCCGCTGGGCCAAGGATCATGCCCCGCCGGGGGCCGCGGTCGCGGTGCCGGAATCGGTCGGCCGGCGCGTCTTCCTGGGCTACATGCATGACACGCTGAGCCAGGGCGATGAGGACGTGCCTTCGGCGCTGCGGGCGGCGTTCGAGGCCGCGGGGATCACCATCCTCCCGCCGGCCGACGGAATGCCCGCCGACGAGGGCTCCTTGCGCCAAGCGCTTGCCACCTACCTGCCGCAGTCGGAAGCCTGTGTCCTGGTCGCCAACCAATTCGTCTCGTCCTGGCCCGCGGGCCGGCCAGGGGGCTTCGTCGGCTTCCAGCTCGAGGAGGCGCGCAGCAAGCGAGTCCCTGGCTATCTGTGGCTGCGTGTCGCCGATCTGGCCAAGGTGAAGCTGGCATCCTACCGCTCTTATCTGGAGCAGCTAAGTGGCCAGGCAGACGAGAAGGGCCTGTCTCTCTCTCATGAAGATCTCCCTGCCTTTGTCGCCTCGGTGGTGGCGCGTCTCGACAAGGCGAAGCAACCGGAGCCCGACGTCGAACGGCTGGCGGTGGTCTGCACCAATGAGCGCCGGCAGGATGCCAAGCAGGCTGCATTGCTGGATCAGATAGTTCAAATTCTTTCAGACAAGGAGATATTCAGCTGGATTCCGCCGGTTGACGACGAGACGGGGCAGATAAAATTCCAACAGATGAACGAGATGTTGGATAAAGCGAGCGATATCCTGATTGTCTGCTTCGATCAAAATTATGATTGGGCCAAGTCGCTGTGGGGTCAGATTCGATCTCGGAAGCCAATGCGTGATCCTGGCGCGAAGCGAATATTTGTACTTGGCCCTAACGATCTCGAGCGGGGCGAGTTCATTCTGCCTCGATTCAGGACCGTGCTAGCTACCCGTGGCGGCCCGCTCGATCCGTTGCGGGACGCGCTGTAGGCCCGTGGACAACGAGGGCGCCGGTGACCTGACCGCAGCGGCCTTCCACTGGCCACGCTATCCTTATCCGGGCCTGCGGCCATTTCAGGTCACCGCCGAAGCAGACGAGTCCCTGATCTTCAAGGGTCGCGACCAGCACAAGGACGAGATCATCGGCCGGCTCGGCAAGTCGCACCTGGTCATGGTGATCGGGCCGTCCGGTTGTGGCAAGTCCTCGCTGATCAAGGCTGGAGTCATCCCCGCCATGGAGGCGGGGTTTCTCGCCCGCGCCGGCGAGCGATGGCGCACCTGTCAGATGCGCCCCGGTCGCCGGCCGCTCGCGGAACTGGCCAGAGCGCTAGCGGGCATCGCGGCGCCCGCCGCGAGCCCCGAGCGCGACGCCGCAGCCATGGAGCTGGAGCAGCTCCTGCGCGACGGCCCGAGCGGCCTGTGGCTGGCGACCGGAAGGCTGCGCGACGGCGGCGCGCTCGGTGGCACCGATCGGGGGAGCGAGCGGCTGCTGGTTCTGCTCGATCAGTTCGAGGAGCTGTTCGGCCCGCAGATCGAGGACAAGAAGGACGTCGACGACTTTGTCCGTCTGTTGGTCCGATTCTTCGAGAAGCCGCACGACGATCTCTACATCGTCATCACCATGCGCACGGGCTATATCGGCGACGCGGCCAACTTCGTCGGTCTCGCCGAGCTCCTCAACGCCACCATGTACCTCACGCCGGTGCTCGATAGCGAGGAGTTGCGCGAGGCGATCACGTTGCCGGCCGAGGACTATCAGGGCGAGGTCGAGCCGGTCCTGGTCGATGCGTTGCTCGCCGACATGGGCACCGGGACCCAATACGACGCCGACCATCTGCCGCTCCTGCAGCACGCCTTGCTCTGGCTATGGCTGCAGGCATGGCCCCGAGGCGGAGCGTCGGAGCCGCCCTCGTTCGAAAGCGAGCCGCTGCCGGAGCCGGTTCGGCTCACGCTCGCCGACTATCGCGGGTTTGGCGGCCTCAAGGGCATCCTCGAGCGACACGCCGAGGCCGTCCTCGCCGCTGCCGTCGGTCGTGAGCCGGAGCGCCTTGGCCGTATCGTCGAGATCGTATTCCGGCGGCTGGCGGAGCGTGATCATGGCGGCCGCTACAGGCGGACTCCGGCGACCATGGCGGAGCTGGGCCGGCTCGCCGCTTGTGACCAAGCGGTGCTGACCGAGGTCCTCGCTCCCTTCGCCGATCCCAGCACCTCACTCTTGGAGTTCCGGCCTTCGACACCTGGGCCGGAGACGATGGTCGACGTCAGCCACGAGAGCCTGATCCGGCAGTGGGCAAGACTGCGCGCCTGGACCGAGGACGAGGCCCAACAAAGGCGCCACTTCCAGGGTCTGCTTCGGCGGGCGAAGACTTGGGTCCGCAGCGGTGCCGGCAACCGGAACATCCTGCTCGAGGACGATCTCGGCTGGGCGCAGCGCTGGCTCGAATCGGTCGCGATCTACGACACGTCGCAGGATTCAGCGGCGGCCTGGAGCGAGCATCTGCTGCAAGGCCAGGGTCTGGCATGGGTAGCGGCCTTCGGCGGCCCAGTCGGCGCCATCCGCGCCCTGAGCGTGCGCAGCGAGCAGGCGCGGGATGCGCGTCAGCAGGAGGAACAACGCCGCATTGAAGAGGCGGCGCGCCAGGAGGAACTCGAGGCGCGGCTAAAAGCGGAGGCCGAGAGGGCACTTTCCGACCGCGAGGCCGCCAGGGCTCAAGCGGCCTTGAACGAGGCGAAGGCACAGCAGACAGCCGCTGAGCTGTCCCAACAGCGTGCACAGAGCACTGCCAAGCTCTCGCAATATGCCATGTATGGCAGCCTTGCTCTGGCAATATTGCTCGTCCTGCTGGGTTGGATGCTTTGGGACAATCAGAAGAAGCAGAAGGCACAGGAACTCGCGCAGCAGCAGCAATCGCTGGCCGAGCAGGCGGCTCTTTATCAGCAGCAACTGACTCGCCTCGCCGACCTCTATGCGGTCGCTGTCGCCAATCGGGACCTGCCGCTCGGCATCCTGCCCAGTGTTCGACGCGACGCCGTCTTCCAGGAGCTGGCCGTGTTGATGGGCTCGGTCGACGACTCGCTGCGCAGCGCCAGGACGGACGAGCAGAGCCAGCGCCTGCGCGTGCTCGAGGGCGAGATCGACCGTGTGGCTCGGCAGACCATGACGCGGACTCTGGCCGTCGAGCCTGTGCTCGCGCGCGGCGCTCACGTCCCGTGGCAGGGCGTGGTCAAGGAGTGCGTGCTACGCGCACAGGCGGGCGTTCGACGCGAGGTCGTCGGTGTCAGCGAGGCACCGATCGGCGGCCTGCTCGGCAACAGCGTCGGCGAGGCGACGGCGTTCGCCATGCTGACCCGGCTGGACAATCGGGCCACCCTCGAGATGATCAACTTCGAGATCGCGCCGCCGTTTCGCGGTAAATTTGACACGCGCCCTGATCGGCGAAACTGCTGGATCGACAGCGAGCGTGCACTGGTCGAGGTGGCCTCCCTCGACAATGTCGAGCTCTCGCCTTCAGCGCGTTGGCTGGTCGAGCGCTCTGCGAAACTCGGCGATGATGATCCCCAAACGGTGAAGGTGCAGCGGCTCGACTGGTTCCAGATCTGCCTCGATCCGAGCCAGCCGGCCGTATGTCCTGAGCGCTACCGCCAATGGCACGTCGAGCAGGCGAACCTCGGGGACTTCCTGGGCTTCGACCCGCCCGGCCGATTCCCGGCGATCCCCGCCCGCATGCCGGCGCTGGCGCCCCGCTTCCAATCGGCTGCGTCAGCCGCGGGGCTGGCGGCGCAGTTCGAGCGACCGGCCGACCCGAGCGGCAAGTTGAGCGTGACCGAGCCCGTTCGCTTCGAGAAACAGAACAGCTGGGGCGATACGCTGCAATGGGGTGGGTCGGTGGTGCTGTCGAGCGACGCGACACCCGGGTTCAGGATCTCGGCCTTCGCATCCTCCGAGGATCTCGTGGCCTTCGTTGCCAGCGCCGACGCACCGACGGCCCAACTGCCCGTCGATACATCCTTGCCACGCGCCTGCCGGGGACGTGAGCTTTGCACTCATGTGATCCGCGTCGTGCGGCTCGATCATGTCGATCGACCGACTGCCAGCCTGTCGAGGATTCCGATCGTCGATATTCGATTCGTAGGTCCGCCCATTGAGCGCATTGCCTTCAGCGACGGGGCCAGCGGAGGCGACCTGCTGATTCGTTTCGCCGGGAGTGGTAGTATCGCGACGGTCACTTGGGATCGCCGCGTGCTCAAGAAGTGGATCTGCACCGAGCGTGTTTTGAAGGCCAAGGTGGCCCCTGATAGTTACTTCACTGCGGCGTTTCTAAATTTTGAGCGGTCTGCCTATGACGATAAGAGTATAAGCGAGGAGAGGTTAAGCCAAGCCTGCTCGGGGCTTTAACCGCCTCTCGTCTTGTGGTGCGCGGGATTGTCATCGATTTAGTATGATGGTACAGTTATGTCAGGGGAGTTTCGTGGTGACGCTGGAGATCGGAACATGGAAGAGCCTTCGCGCGGGCATGTGCAGCCTGCCGTGGTGAAGACCGAGGCGGCCGACAAGCGGGACGTCACCGAGCGGATCGAGCGCGCCCGCCGCCAGCTCGCGCCGGCGAAGGACGAACGGGTGCCGAGCGACAGCCGCTGGCAGAACTGGTACAGCCGCTGAGCCTCGCGGCCGCTGCCGGGCCGGTGATCCGGCTGCTGGTCCTGCAGCCGACGCCCTTCTGCAACATCGACTGTCGCTACTGCTATCTGCCTGGCCGCGACCGGCGTGGCCGGATGGCCAATTCGGTGCTGGTCCAAGCACTCGCCCGGATCGCCGAAAGCGGCTGGCTCGGCGACTGGCTGGACATCGCCTGGCACGCCGGCGAGCCGCTCGTCCTGCCCGTCGACTACTACGCCGCCGCACTGGACCGCTGCGACGCCGCCCTCGAAACGCTGACCACGGTCCGGCACGGCTTCCAGACCAACGCGATCCGGCTCGATCCCGCCTGGTGCCGCTTCCTCCGCGAGCGCGGGATCAGCCTCGGGGTCAGCCTGGATGGGCCCGCGCGCTTCCACGATTCCCGCCGCGTCACCCGCTCCGGCGGCGGTACGCATGCCCGCGTCATGCGGGGCGTGCGGCTGCTGCAGGAGCACGGCGTGCCGTTCCACGTCATCTGCGTCGTGACCGCGGAGGCGCTGGCGGCACCGGACGAGCTGGTCGACTTCTTCCTCGCCCACGGCATCGGCCGCGTCGGCTTCAACATCGAGGAGCTCGACGGCGTGAACCGCACCAGCTCCACGATGGGTGCCGAGGCGGCCTATCGCCGATTCATGGCGCGGATGCTCGAGCGTGTCCGCCAGTCCGGCGGTGCCTTGCGCCTGCGCGAGCTGGAGAGCATGCAAGACGCGTTGACCGACCCCGGCCTCGGCCGCCATCGCGACAACGACCAGAACCGGCCGTTCGCGATCCTGTCGATCGACTGGCAGGGCGGCATCGCCACCTTCTCGCCCGAGCTGCTCGGCACCTCTCACCGTGCCTACGGCGAGCTCACCTTCGGCAATGTCGCCACCCACGCCCTCGCGGACATCGCCGCCGAGCCCCGATTCCTGGCCGTCGCCGCGGCCATTGCCGCCGGTGTTCGCGCCTGCACGGCGAGCTGCGCCTACTTCCCGGTCTGCCTCGGCGGCGCCCCGGCCAACAAGCTGGGCGAGCTCGACGACCTCGCCGGCACCGAGACCATGCATTGCCGGCTGACCCAGCAGGCGCTGCTGGATGTCGTGCTCGACGACCTGGAGCGCTATGGCGCTCCGCCGGCGATCTCTGCGATCACTTCGACGAGCGGCGTCGTGCCCTTGCGGACCTGATTCCGGCCGCCTTGCAACTCGATCCAGCCCTCGTTGAAGCCGTCGAGCATCCGGATGCGTGGCAGCGGATAGCGCATTCCCTGCGCGCGGAACGTCGCCTCCCAGTCGGCACGCGGCACGATCTCGATTCGGATCGGCCGTTCGAGCACGGTAGCGAAGGCCTGGGCGAGGTCCTGCGGCGACATCCGGGACGGGCCTTCGAGCTGGACCACCCGCTTACCTTGCCAATCCTGTTGGATCAGCTCCGCCGCCAGGGCGCCGATGTCCCTGGTCGCGACCATGGGAAAGGCGCGATCGGCCGGCTGCAGGAAGCTGCGCAGCACCCCTTGGTCCCGCGCCGCCGGCAGGCTGTGGATCGACGTCCAATTTTGGCTCTGTCGCGCTTTTGGTGACGCTGGATGCTGGTCGGCGTTGGTTTCGCGAAGGGAGCCAACGTCATGCGCCAGCTTCGGTCCTCATCGCTCGTCCCACCAGGCCTCATCGTGGCGCATGCAGAGCGCGACCATGCGGAAGTGTGGCTGACCCTGCGCCATCGGGCAGAATCGAGCCTGTGCCCAGGGTGCGACACGCCCGCTCGGCGGATCCACAGCCATTATCATCGGACCCTCGCCGACCTGCCGATGGCCGGCTCGGCCGTCCGGCTCAGGCTCCAGGCGAGGCGCTTTCGCGGTGACGCGGTCGGCTGTTGCCGGCGCATCTTCACCGAGCGCTTCGATCCCGACGTGCTGGCACCGTGGGCACGACGGACCAACCGGCTGGACGAGCTCGTCCACCATCTCGCGATCGCGCTCGGTGGCCGGCCGGCAAACCGCCTGGCGCGGCGGCTGATGCTGCCCGTCAGCAAGGATGCGCTCTTGCGTCTCGTGCGCCGGCGCGGCCGCCCGCGGCTGGTTCCGCCGACGGTGGTTGGGATCGACGACTGGGCATGGCGCCGGAACCAGCGCTACGGGACGATCATCTGCGATCTGGAGCGGCGCAGGACCATCGCCCTGCTGCCCGACCGCGAGCCGGCAACGGCGCGAGCCTGGCTCGCGGGTCAGCCGCAGATCGCCGTCGTGGCTCGTGATCGCGGCGGTGGGTGCGCTCTTGCCGCAGCCGGCGCCTTGCCCGAGGCGACCCAGGTCGCCGACCGCTGGCATTTGATGGAGAATGCCAGCCGTGCCTTCCTCGATGCCGTGCGCAGGTCGATGCAACAGATCCGCAGCGCCGTGGGTGCGGCGACCGTCGATGTCGCGCTGCTCACCGCCGCCGAGCGGATCCAGTACGAGGGCTATCTTTGCCGCGAGGAGGCCAACGCGGCCATCTTGCGCCTGAGGGCGGACGGCATCCCGATCAAGGCGATCGTGCGCCGCACCGGGCATAGTCGCGGTCTCGTCCGCCCTGTCAGCTCCGCTGACATCTCTTCGAGGGATCGGGCAAGCCCGATGGTGGTCCGGGGCGAGCGAACGGACCTGTTCCGCACGCGGGAAAGCTCGCTCGAGGTGCACCTGCCCTGGCTCGAGGAGCAATGGTCGGCGGGATCGCGCAACGGTGCCGAGCTGTGGCGTCGCCTCCGCAAGCATGGCTTTCGCGGCTCCCTGCGGGTCGTCACGGAATGGGCAACCCGCCGCCGGCGGACCGAACGCGCTCCGACCGGCGCCCTGGGTCGAGCCCTTCTTTCGGCGCGCACCGTGGCCCGCCTGATGAGTGTCGACCGCGATGGCTTGTCCAGGTCGGAGATACTCACCGTGGCGGCGATTGAGAATGGTGTGCCGCTGCTGGTCGAAGCCCGCGAGCTCATCGCCCGCTAGAGTCTTTTCATGCTGAGCGTGGATAGCCGGAGTTGGCGAGGTAGTTGGCGCACTCGGCGGGCGGGAAGAGGTCGAGCAGGCGGCCGATGGTGATCCAGAGGTTGTCGACGGTGCGCTCGGCGGCACTACGCAGCAGCGCCTTGAGCTTGGCGAAGGCCTGCTCGATCGGGTTGAGGTCGGGCGAGTAGGGCGGCAGGTAGCGCAGCTCGGCGCCGCGCGCTTCGATCGCCTCGCGGATGCCGGCGACCTTGTGGGCGGGGAGATTGTCCATGATGACGATGTCGCCCGGCCGCAGCGCCGGCGCCAGCATCTGCTCGACCCAAGCCTTGAAGAGGGTGCCGTTCATCGCGCCGTCGGTGACATAGGGTGCGATGAAGCCGCGGCTGGTCAAGCCACCGACGAAAGTCGTTGTTTTCCAATGGCCGTGCGGCACCGGTCCGTCGACCCGCTTACCGCGTGGGCCGCGGCCGTAGCGCCGCGCCATGTTGGTCGCAGTACCGGTCTCGTCGACGAACACGAGCCGTTGCAGGTTCAACTGGTCCTGCCCGGCCCGCCAATCGGCGCGCTGCGCGGCGATATCGGGCCGGTCCTGCTCTTCTGCCCGGAGCGACTTTTTTTCAGCGTCAGCCCGAGCCGGGCCAGGGTTCGATGCATCAGCCCTAGGCTCGCCACGACGCCGTGGCTCGCCAGCAGCCAGGCGCGCAACTCATTGAGCGTCACGTCCGGCCGCTGCGCCACCTCGGCCGCGATGGCGTCGTGATGCACACCGAGCTTGAGCTCCTGGTGGTTGCGCTGCGGTCGGGCCTCGGTCTCGCCGGTGGCCGAGCGTCGGGCGATCGCCTTGTAGATGTAGGACACGCTGACCCGACACCGCTCGGCCGCCGCCCTGGCCGGCATGCCGCCGTCGATCGCCGCCAGTACGCGGCTGCGCAGATCCGACGAATAGCTCTGTCCGGATTTCCAAGCCATCACGCCACCTCGGTTCAGCCAGAAACCGAGAAGCATGAATCACGTCCTGATGGTCCTGTGAATCGGGAGGCTTCTGTGAGGTCGCATGAC
>JBGAKU010000110.1:0-17083 GCA_044224255.1 Geminicoccaceae bacterium | reverse complement strand
CCGGCCCGAGCGCATCAGGTGGAACGCCTTCTGGAACACCCGCGGCACCAGCCCCGGCTCCAGGACCGTGGTCGCCCACTTGGTCACCGGCTTGGCGATCGCCTCGATGTCGACCGCCTGGAAATCCTCCTTGTGCAGCTCCCCTTGATTCGCGGAGCCGCGTCTCATACTCGCCAGGACCTTGGCCGTGCCGCGGAATGGCCGCCGAGCTCGGCCGAGAACTCCGTGGCGATCCGCGCCGCGAGCGCGCCGAGGTCGGCGAGGCGGGTCTCGTCGATTCGAGCGCCCGGCCCCGACAGTGACAGCGCCGCGACCGGCTGGCCCTGCTCGTCCGATACCGCCGCCGCCACGCAGCGCAGCCCAACCGCATACTCCTCGTCGTCGACCGCCCAGCCGCGCTCCCGTACTGTCTCGAGATCGCGGTGCAGGCGGCTCGGCGTGTCGAGCGTCCGCTCGGTGAAGCGCTTAAGGCCATGCTGGCGGACCACTCGGGTCAGCTCGGCCTCGGGAAGCCAGGCGAGCATCGCCTTGCCGGCACCGGAGCAGTGCATCTTCACCCTGCCGCCCGGCCGCGCGATCGCGCGCATCATCTGCCGGCACTCGATCTGCGCCATGCAGATCGCTTGGCCATCCTGCTCGAGATAGAGATTGGCGGTCTCGCCGCCCTCCTGCATCAGCCGCCGCAGATAGGGCCGCGCCATCGCCACCACGTCGCGGGTGCGGGCGAAGGCATTGCCGACGATGAATGCCTCGACGCCGACCTGCCAGAGATGCGCGGTGCCGTCGAAGCGCACGAACCGCTCCTGCTGTAGCGTCGTGAGTATGCGGTGGGCTGTCGACGCCGGCAGGCCGACCAGCTGCATCACGTCGGTGAGCGTCATGCCCTCACCGCTCTCCGCGAGTGCGTGCAAGATCGCCAGTGCCCGGCTGATCGACTGCACCCGGCCGGCACGGTCGACATCGGGCCGCGCTGCCGCTGACCTGGTCGCCATCGGATCATCTCACCACCGCGATCCGTCGGTGGCAAGCCGGCTCAGCCGGGACTGCCTAGGCTTAGATTTCGTATCGCTGATCTCGAAATCATCTCGTTTGCGCACCGGGCACGAAAATCGATTCTTGAAGGCCAGACCACGCGGCAATGCAACCGCGCCAATGGTGAGGCTCCGATGACCGCTCTTGCCTATCGCAACTGGGTACCGCCTCGTAGCGAGGAGTTCGTGCAGAGGCTTGCCGCCGAGACGAGCGGTCAGGATTCGGCGCAGATCGCCGCCGCGATCGAGCGCGGCATCGCGCTGAACGCCGCGATCCACAATGCGGACTGCATCAATCTCAATCCCGCCACCAACGTAATGAACCCCAAGGCGGAGGCCGCGCTGGCCTCGGGCCTGGGCTCGCGGCCGTCGCTCGGGTATCCTGCCGACAAGTACGAGATGGGGCTCGAGGGCGTCGAGCAGGTCGAGGTGATCGCGGCGGAGCTGGCGGCCGAGATCTTCGGCGCACGCTACGCCGAGATCCGAGTACCGTCGGGTGCCATCGCCAATCTCTACGCCTTCATGCTGGCGGCCAAGGCCGGCGATCGGGTGATCGTGCCGCCACCGACCATCGGCGGCCACGTCACCCACCACACCGCCGGATGCGCCGGCCGTTACGGCCTGGAGATCCACTCCTTCCCGGTCGACCCCGAACGCTACACCGTCGACCTGGGCGGGCTTCGGGCACAGGCCAGAGAGCTTCGCCCCGCCCTGATCACGATCGGCGGCAGCCTGAATCTGATGCCGCATCCGGTCGACAAGGTGCGCGAGATCGCCGACGAGGTGGGTGCTCTGGTCCTGTTCGACGCCGCCCATCTCTGCGGCCTGATCGCCGGCCGCGCCTGGCCGAACCCGCTCGAGAGCGGTGCCCATCTGATGACGATGAGCACCTACAAGAGCCTCGGCGGCCCGGCGTCGGGGCTCATCGTGACCAACGACGCGGACGTCGGGCAACGGCTCGAGGCGATCGCCTTCCCGGGCCTGACGGCGAACTTCGACGCCGCGAAGTCCGCGGCGCTGGCACTTACCCTGCTCGACTGGAAGGATCACGGCCGCACCTACGCGGCGGCCATGATCGCCACGGCGCGGGCGCTCGCCGAGCATCTGGCCGAGAAGGGTCTGCCGGTGTTCGCGACCAAGGAGGGCTTCACCCTCTCGCACCAGTTCGCGCTCCGGGCGACCGAGTTCGGCGGCGGGCAGGCGGCAGCACGCCAGCTGCGGCGCGCCAACATCCTGTCCTGCGGCATCGGCCTGCCGATCGAGCCCGTTCCCGGTGACATGAACGGCCTGCGGCTCGGCACGCCCGAGATCGTCCGCTGGGGCATGACCGAGGCGGACATGCCAGAGCTCGCCGCGCTGATCGCGCGCGGGCTGCGCAGCGAGGCGCCCGAGGCCGTCGCCACGGACGTGACCACGTTCCGGCGCCGCTTCGGCCGCCTGCACTTCGTGAACTGACCTCTCGCTCGCTACCCACCCCGTTCGAGAACTGGAGCGACCATGCGCACGCTTGCGACCATCGCGGCCGGTGCCGCGGCCATCCTGTCCACAGCGCCCGACGCCTGGGCCGGGCAGACGCTCGACGCGGTCAAGCAGAAGGGCTTCGTCCAGTGCGGCGTGGCCTCGACGGGCATCCCGGGCTTCGCCACCGTCGACGATCGGAACGAGTGGAAGGGTCTGGACATCGACGTCTGCCGGGCAGTGGCCACAGCCGTCTTTGCCGATGCCACGAAGGTGAAGTTCACGCCGCTCAGCGCGAAGGAGCGGTTCACCGCCCTGCAGTCGGGCGAGGTCGACATTCTGGCGCGCAACGCGACCTGGAGCCTGCTCCGGGACACGGCGCTGGGCCTCGATTTCCCGGTGGTCAATTACTATGACGGTCAGGGCTTCATGGTGAAGAAGTCGCTGGACGTCACCAGCGCCACCCAGCTCGACGGCGCCACCTTCTGCATTCAGTCGGGCACGCTCACCGAGCTGACCCTGGCCGACTTCGCGTCCAGTCACGATATCGACTACGTCCCGGTCGTGTTCGAGAACAATGACGAGGTGAACAAGGCATATGACGGCGGCCGCTGCGACGTGCTGACGACGGATCAGTCCGCCCTCTACGCCGCGCGGGTCAAGCTCGCCGATTCCGACGAGAACGTCGTGCTGCCCGAGATCGTGACGAAGGAGCCGCTCGGGCCGGCCGTGCGCCACGGCGACAATGAGTGGGCCGACGCCGTACGCTCGTCCTACTACGCCATGGTGCAGGGCGAGGAGTTCGGGCTCACCAGCGCCAACATCGATCAGGTCCGCGCCACCACGGACAATCCCGACATCAAGCGCTTCCTGGGCATCACCGACGAGCTCGGCAAGGCCATGGGATTGCCCGACGACTTTCCCTACCAGGTCGTCAAGCAGGTCGGGAACTATGGCGAAAGCTTCGAGCGCAATGTCGGCGCCGGCTCGCCGCTGAAGATCGCGCGCGGCCTGAACGCGCTCTGGAAGGATCAGGGCCTCCAGTACAGCCCGCCCTTCCGCTAGGGCCGGTCGGTCGTCGCGGTGCCGCCAGGGCCGTGGACAGGCTTTGGCGGCCGACCCTAGTCTGACGCCGCTCGTTGCGAGGGCCAGCCCAGATCGCCGTCAACCCGCCGCGTCCCCGCTTTCCGCCGCTGAACGCGCTCCGCGCGCTCGAGGTGGCGGCACGGCATGAGAGCTTCGCCAAGGCGGCGGACGAGCTGGGCGTCACGCCAGCCGCGGTCTCGCATCAGATCAAGGCGCTCGAGCAATGGCTCGGAATGCCGATCTTCGTGCGGCATGCCCAGGGGCTGCACCTGACGGAGTCGGCCCGCGCCGCACTCCCTGCCCTCTCGGGCGCCTTCGACGCGCTGGGTCGCGCGGTCCGCGAGCTGCGGAGCCCGATTCCCACCACGCAAATCACCATCGCCGCCCTGCCGTCGATAGCACAACTCTGGCTTGCGCCCCGGCTACCGGCGCTGCGGCGCGCATTCCCGGGGCTGCAGCTTTCCGTCCACGCCCTGGAGGCGCCACCCAATCTGAATCGCGAGCCCTTCGATCTCGCGATCTTCTTCATTCGTGGCGAGCAGCGTAGCACCCGAGCCTTCAAGATCTGCGACGACGTCATCTTTCCGGCTGCGACACCGGTTCTCGCCCACGGCCTCAAAGCGCCCGCCGACCTCGCCGACTGCGCCCAGCTCTGGGATACCGCCTGGAAGGACGATTGGTCGATCTGGCTCGCCGCCGCCGGGGTGAGCGGACTGGTGGCCAATCGCGGGCCCGGCTTCTCGCTCTACAGCCTCGTCGTCCAGGCTGCCCTGGAAGGCTCCGGCGTGCTGATGGCGCACGAGGCACTGACGGCGGACCAGATCGCGGCCGGAGCCCTGATCGCGCCGTTCCCCATGCGTGTCAGGACCGGGCTGAGCCTGGCGATCCTCGTGCCCGAGCGGCAGCCGCCCGAAACGCTGCGCATCGTCGACTGGTTGCTGGAGATCGGGCGCGAGAAGTCACGCCCCGGCGATGAGCCGCTCTAACGTCTCGACCACCAGCCGATGATCCTCCTCCTGCGGCAGGCCCGAGACCGCGGCTACACCGATGAGCCCGACGCCGCGCACCCGGACCGGGAACGCCCCGCCATGCTCGGCATAGTCGGTTGGTTCGACCCCGTAGCGTTCCGCCAGCGTCACGCCGCGGGCCCGGCAGGAGACGCCCATGTAGAAGGAGCTGTGGCCGAAGCGGTAGACCGTCGCCGTCTTGCGCCGCACCCAGTGGTCATTGTCGAGCACCGTCCCCGGCATCGCGACCTGAAACAGCACCTGATGGACGCGGGTGACCTGGATCGTCAGCGGCATGGCGGCGGAGCGGGCACGCTCCACCAGCTTCATGCCGAGCCGGAACGCATCGTCGTGGTCGAAGCGATCGAGCTGCAGGCGCTCCT
The DNA here is from genome assembly GCA_044224255.1 of Geminicoccaceae bacterium. Classification (GTDB taxonomy): domain Bacteria; phylum Pseudomonadota; class Alphaproteobacteria; order Geminicoccales; family Geminicoccaceae; genus Benzoatithermus. The sequence goes on along the minus strand of JBGAKU010000110.1, from coordinate 12,118 downwards.
CCTGCGCCAGCAGCTCGCTCAGCAACGCTTGATCGTCCGCCATCCCCGATCTCCGTCTGCGCCGTGATGCCGGCTCGCACCGGTCGCCCGATCCTGGCATCTTCGCCCGCGACGCTGCAACGGACCCCCGAGGGAGGTGAGCTGATGGTGACGAAGCGTGGACTGCTCGGATTGACGGCCCTGGCGCTCCTGGGCAGCGTGACGATGGCGGCGGCGCAGGACGCCTTCCCGACGCGACCGGTCAGCCTGGTCATCCCCTTCCCCGCCGGTGGCTCGACCGATCTCGTCGGCCGCATCGTCGCCGAGAAGATGAGCTCCCTGCTCGGTCAGCAGATCGTGGTCGACAACCGTGGCGGGGCCGGCGGCAATGTCGGCTCCGCGGCCGTGGCGAAGGCCGAGCCGGACGGCTACACCATCCTGATGGGGACGGTCGCCACGCACGCGATCAACCCCGCGCTCTACAAGAAGATGCCCTACGATCCGGTCGCGGACTTCGCGCCGGTCTCGCTGCTCGTCGTCGTGCCGAACGTGCTCGTGGTCAACCCGGACTTCCCGGCGCAGAACGTCCAGGAGCTGATCGCGCTCGCCAAGGAGAAGCCCGGCGAGCTGAGCTACGCCTCCTCGGGCAACGGCACCCCGCTGCACCTGTCGGGCGAGCTGTTCAAGTCGATGGCCGGCGTCGACATCGTGCACGTGCCCTACAAGGGCGCGGGGCCGGCGCTGATCGACGTGATGGGCGGCCATGTGCCGATCATGTTCGACAACCTCCCCTCGTCGACCGAGCACATCAAGGCCGGCAAGCTGCGCGGGCTCGCGGTCACGACGGCGGAGCGCGCACCCTCGATGCCCGACCTGCCGACCATCGCCGAGTCGGGCCTGCCGGGCTACGAGACCTATACCTGGAACGCCCTGTTCGCGCCGGCGGGCACGCCGCCCGAGGTGATCGCCAAGCTGAACGAGGCCGCGGTCGCCGCGGTCAAGGATCCCGCGGTCCAGGCCAAGCTCGCCGATGTAGGCGCCTCGGTCGTCGGCTCGACGCCGGAAGAGCTGGGCGAGCACGTCAAGGCCGAAATGGCCAAATGGGCGCCGGTGGTGAAGGCGTCAGGCGCGCAGATTGACTGACGCGCGTCGGGGGGGCGGTTGGGTGCATCGGTCGATCGCCCGCCGGCCTGCGCTGGCGGCGATCGCCGTCGGCGCGGCGGGCCTGCCTGCGGTCGCGCGCGGCCAGGCCCGCTACCCGCTGCGCCCGGTCACCCTGATCGTGCCGTTCGCCGCCGGAGGCTCGACCGACGTCCTGGCCCGGCTGATCGGCGGCAAGCTGGGCGAGCTGCTCGGCCAGGAGATCGTGGTCCAGAACCTCGAGGGTGCCGGCGGCACGCTCGGTGCTTCGGCTGCAGCCCGGGGCGAGCCCGACGGCTACGTGCTGCTGATGGGCACGGCGGCCACCCACGCCATCGGCCCGGCTGTCTACACCTCCCTGCCCTACGATCCGGTGACCAGTTTCGCCCCCATCTCGCTCCTGGTCTCGGTGCCCAACGTCCTGCTCGTCCACCCCGACTTCCCGGCCCGGAGCGTGGCCGAGCTGATCGCGCTCCTGCGGGCGAATCCCGGCAAGTACGACTATGCGTCCGCGGGCATCGGCACGCCGGGCCATCTTTCGGCCGAGCTGTTCAAGTCCATGGCCGGGGTGGACATGGTGCACGTGCCCTACAAGGGCTCCGGGCCGGCCCTGGTCGATGTGATGGGCGGCTACGTGCCGATCATGTTCGACAATCTCCCCACCGCCATACCGCTGATCGGCAGCGGCAAGCTGCGCGCCCTCGCGGTCACCACGGCCGAGCGTGCGCCGGCGATGCCCGAGCTTCCCACGGTCGGCGAATCAGGACTGCCCGGCTACGACACCTACAGCTGGAACGCCCTGTTCGCGCCCGCAGGCACGCCGGCCGCGGTGATCGCGAGCCTTCACGACACGGCCGTGGCGGCCGTCCTCGCACCGAAGATCAGGCAGACGCTCGAGGCCAAGGGCGCCTCGCCCGTCGGCTCCACCCCGGAACAGCTCGCGGCCCATGTCCAGGCGGAGCTCGCCAGATGGGCTCCGGTGGTGAAAGCGTCGGGCATCCAGGTCAACTGACGAGCGAGAAATCGCCAATTGTGAGATTGACCTTAGGAGGTTTTCGACGATAGGTTGTATGCACGCGCCTTGCCCCAACGGAGAGGCATGTGCATGGGAGATGCGCTCGAGTGGCTCCTTGGGGCGGCATCCTTCGTCCCTCACGGCTACTGTCTGCTGTGGCGGCCGGATCTGGTGGCGCTCCACGCGCTGTCCGACACCGCGACGGCCCTGGCCTACTTCTCGATCCCGGCCGCGATCCTGGCATTCTGCCACAAGCGCCGGGATCTCGACTTTCCGGGACTGGCCTTCCTATTCGCGACCTTCATCCTCGGCTGCGGCCTGACGCATGTCACCGACCTGCTCACGCTGTGGTGGCCGATCTACGGTGCCGAGGGCTTGGCCAAGGCCGTGACGGCGGCCGTCTCGCTGCTCACCGCGGTGGTGGTCTGGCGGCTCCTGCCCAAGGCGCTGGACCTGCCCAGCCCGGCACAGCTGCGCCGCGCCAACGAGGAGCTGAGTGCGGAGGTTGACCGGCGCGCAGCCGCCGAAGTGGCGCTCGCCGCCACCATGGGCAGCCTCGAGGCACAGGTCGCCGCTCGCACGCAGGAGCTGGCGGAGGCCAACGACCGCCTCATGGCCGAAATTGCCGAGCGCACCCGTGCGGAGCGCGCGGCCCGCGAGGGTGAGCGCCGGGCCGCAGAGCTGGCCGAGCGGCTACGACTGGCGGTCGAGGCAACGGAACTCGGCATCTGGGACGTCGATGCGACCACCGGCGAGAGGCGATGGTCGGACGAGCTGAAGCGCATCCTGGGCCTGCCCCTGGACTGCCAGCCCAGTTCCGCGCTGTTCGCTGCGCTGATCCATCCGGCCGATCGCGAGCGTGTCGTAGCGCTCTACGATCGCGCTTACGATGCACGCAGCGGCGGCCAATATCGGGCCCAGTTCCGAATTCTGCGCCCGAAAGGCGACGAGGGGTGGGTCGAGGCGACGGGCCGCATCCACTTCGACGCTGCGGGACGACCCGTCCGGGGCGTCGGCACCCTCGCAGATATCACCGAGCGGCGCCGGACCGTTGCGGCCCTGCAGGAAAGCGAGGAGCGCTACCGCGCCCTGATCGAGACCGGGCCGGACGCGGTTCTGGTTCACCGCCAGGGCGAGATCATCTTCGCCAACCGTGCCGCAGCCGATCTGTTCGGTGCTTCGAAGTCCCGCCTCCTGCTGGGCCGCTCGGTGTTCGAGTTCGTTGCGAAGGAGAGCTTGGCCCTTGCCCGCGCCCGGACGGGCCGGCTCCAAAGCACCGGCGACCGGGTCGAGCCGGCGGAGCTGATCTATCGGCGCCTCGACGGCACTCACTTCGCGGTTGAGGCCGCCGCCGCCTGCGTGCAGCTCGACGGCCGCCTCGCGATCCAGTCGACGTTCCGTGACATCACGGAGCGGCGGCGGACCGAGCTGGCGCTGCAGGCCCGCACGGCCGAGCTCGAGACCGTGCTCGACACCGTGCCGGTCTCCGTCTGGATCGCCCACGACAGGCTGGCGCAGCGCATCTCCGGCAATCGCGCCGCGGCGGAGCAGCTGCGCCTGGCCCGCGCCGACAACGTCTCGCTCGCAGCACCGCCCGACGAGCGTCCGCGCCATTTCCGCATCTATCGCGACGGCGAGGAGCTGGCGCCGGCGATGCTGCCGCTCCAGCGCGCGGCGCGCGGCGAGGTCGTGCGCAACGCCGAGCTGCGGGTTCTGTTCGACGACGGCACCTACTACGACGAGCTGATGAGCGCCTCGCCGGTGCGTGATCCGGCCGGCCAGATCATCGGCGCGGTCGGGGCGGCAGTGGACATCACGGCGCGCAAGGCGGTGGAAGAGCGGGTCCGACACCTCGCCCTGCACGATCCCCTGACCGGCTTGCCGAACCGGGCTCTGTTCCACGACCGCCTCGCCCAGGCGATCGAGCGGGCGCGCCGCCTGGGCACGCATGTCGCCGTGATGTTGCTGGATCTCGATCACTTCAAGGAGGTGAACGACACGCTCGGCCACCAGACCGGCGACGCGTTGCTGCGCGAGGTCGCCGGACGCCTGACTGCGGTCGCCCGGGCGAGCGACACCTGGGCCCGTCTGGGGGGCGACGAGTTCGCGCTGGTGCAGGAGGGCCTGGCCTCGGCGCAGGGCGTGGCCGCCATGGCGGCGCGGATACTCGACGCGCTGCAGCCACCATTCCAGATCAACGGGCATGAGCTGGACGTCGCGGGCAGCCTGGGTGTGACGGTCTATCCCTCCGACGGCGAGGCGCCCGAACAGCTGATGCGCAATGCCGACATCGCGCTCTACCGTGCCAAGGGGACCGGTCGCGGACGGTCCGAGACCTATCGGCCCGAGCTGGAGCAGGAGCTGCGCCGCGCCCGGCGGCTGCAGAGCGACCTCCGACGCGCCATCGAGCAGGAGTCGTTCGAGCTCGTCTACCAGCCGGTGTTCGACCTGCCCCGCCAGCGCCTGGTCAAGACCGAGGCGCTGCTGCGACTGCGCCAGGACGACGGCTCCTGCCTGCCGCCAGCCAGCCTGATCGCGCAGGCGGAAAGCTCGGGGCTCATCCATCCGCTCGGTGAAGCGATCCTGCGGGCGGCCTGCCGGCAGGGCGCCATCTGGCGCGCCGCCTGCCAGCCCCTGAAGATTGCGGTGAACGTCTCCGCGGTGCAGCTGCGCAGCAGCGACTTCCCCCGCCGCCTCGCATCCATCCTCGACGGGGTCGGCCTGCCCGCCGCCCTCCTCGAGCTGGAGCTGACGGAATCCGTGTTCCTCGACGGCTCGAAGACGCAGATCCAGACGACGCTGCAGGAGATCGCGGCGATGGGCGTGACGCTGGCGATCGACGATTTCGGCGCCGGCTACAGCTCACTGTCCTACTTGCGCCACTTCCCCTTCCACGAGGTGAAGATCGACGGCTCGTTCGTCGCCGACATCGGCCGCAGCCCATCGGGCGGGGCCATCGCCGCTGCGATCATCGGCCTCGCCCACAGCCTGCGCAAGCGCGTGACCGCCGAAGGCGTGGAGACGCACGAGCAGCTCGAATTCCTGCGCGAGCGCGGTTGCGACGCCGTCCAGGGCTATCTGCTCGCCCGACCGGCCCCGGCCGCCAGCCTGGGGCTCACCGACCTCGCGGTGGCCTGAGACCGTTCAGGCGGCATGCGCCTTGACCCCTGCGACGTAGGTCGCGCGGACCGAGCGGTCGTCGCCGAGCGTCATCAGCACGAACAGCTCCTCCGCCAGATCGCCCGCCACGGTCTCCATGCGATGCGCCATCGACGGCGTGGCGCGGGCGTCGAGGACGACGAGATCGGCATCATGCCCCGGAGCCAGCGCGCCGATCCGGTCCTCGAGCGACAATGCTCGGGCATTGCCGAGCGTCATCAGGTAAAATGCGTCCAATGCCGGCAGGTTCTGACGGCGGAGCTGCAGGACCTTGTAGGCCTCGGCGGCGGTGCGCAGCATCGAGTAGCTGGTGCCGCCGCCGACGTCGGTAGCGAGACTCACGCGCACCGGACGGCGCGGGTCGCGCATCGTCGCCAGGTCGAACAGGCCGCTGCCGATGAACAGGTTCGAGGTCGGGCAGAAGGCTGCGATCGACCGCGTCACCGACAGCCGCTCCAGCTCCGCCTCGTCGAGGTGGATGCAGTGGCCGAACAGCGAGCGTGGGCCGAGCAGGCCGTAGCGGTCGTAGATGTCGGTGTAGCTCGACGCCTGTGGATACAGACGCCGTGCCGTGGCGATCTCGTCGTGGTTCTCGGCGAGATGGGTCTGCAGGTAGCAGTCGGGGTGCTCGCGCAGCAGCGCGCCCGACGCCTCGAGCTGTGCCTCGGTCGAGGTGAGGGCAAAGCGCGGCGTGATCGCATAGTGCTGGCGGCCCCGCCCGTGCCAGCGTTCCACGAGTGCCTTGGTCTCGTCGTAGCCGTGCTGCGCGGTGTCGAGCAGCCGCTCCGGCGCGCCGCGGTCCATCATCACCTTGCCGGCGATCATGCGCGCGTTGCGCTTGTGGCTTTCGGCGAAGAACGCCTCGGCCGATTCCGGCCGGACGGTGCAGTAGACGACAGCGGTCGTCGTGCCGTTGCGGAACAGCTCGTCGACGAAGAACCCGGCGACGCGCCCGGCATGCGCGGGGTCGGCGAATTTCTGCTCCTCGACGAAGGTGTATTTCTGCAGCCACTCCAGGAGCTGCTCGCCGTACGAGCCGATGACCTGGGTCTGCGGGTAGTGGATGTGGGTGTCGATCAGCCCCGGCATGACGAGCTGGTCGGGGTAGTGGTCGATCGGCGTGCCCTCGGGCAGGCTCGGCAGGATGCTGGCCGCATCGCCCACCGCGACGATCGAGCCGGCCTCGAGCACGACGATCCCGTCGCCCCAATAGCGATGGCTGGCCGCCGCGCCGGCCTCGGCCGGGTCGGCGGTGAAGGTGAGGAGACGGCCACGGACGGCGCTGCGCTGGGTCATGTCGGGCTCCGGGCTATTCGGGCTTGGCGCAGTCGGCGATCCGAGCCGTCGGCACCTGCCGCTCCTCGGGGAGGATCTCGGTGATGTCGCCTGGCGACATGGTATGGGTCAGCTCCGCCTGGAGCTCGATCTGCGACGCATGCTGCTGGATGTGCGCCGACCTGTCGAGCATCACCGCCTCCTTGTGCTGTCCACCTCGGTGCTAGTCTGGCGGCGCGCAAAGGTGAACCGGGCCACCTTGCCCAGCTGCTTCAAACCGAAGCAAACAATGCGCCGGATCAGGGGGGCTTCCGATGGGAATGCTGCTCGAGAACATGCAGGTGTTCGTGCGCGTGGTGGAGCTGGGCAGCCTGTCCGCGGCCGGGCGCCATCTGCGGCTCTCGCCGGCGGTGGTCAGCCATCGGCTGCAGCAGCTCGAGAACCATCTCGGCGCGCGGCTGCTGAACCGCACCACGCGCCAGGTGCAGCCCACCGAGCAGGGCGCCGCCTACTACGACGCCTGCCAGGAGGTCCTCACCGCGCTGGAGCAGGCCGAGAGCGTGATCGCCGATGCCGGCGGCAGCCCCAGAGGCCATTTGCGTGTCACCGCACCGCTCGGCTTCGCGCGGCGCGTGCTGGCGCCGCTGGTCCCTGCCTTCGTCGCGCGATACCCGCAGCTGAGCGTGCGCCTGCGCCTGTCCGACCACCTGCTCGACCTGGTGCGCGAATCGGTCGACGTGGCGATCAGGCTCGGCGTCCTACCGGATTCGAGCCTGATCGCTCGCAAGCTGTGTGATTGCCCCAGGGTGCTGTGCGCGTCCCCGGCCTATCTCGGGCGGCGCGGCACGCCCGAGCGACCCGAGGATCTGCTGACGCATCAGTGTCTTCTGCTGCGCTTTCCGGGCTCGCAGCAATATCGTTGGACCCTGCGAACGCCCGATGGTCCCAGAACGCTCGCGGTGTCCGGACCGATGGACGCCGATGACGGCGACGTCCTCACGGATTGGGCGCTGGCGGGGCACGGGATCGTGCTGAAGCCGAGGTTCGAGATTGCGGCGCAGCTGCGCTCCGGCAACCTGATCGAAGTGTTGCCGGACTATGCTCCGGAGCCTGCAAGTCTCGTGATCGTCTATCCTCACCGACGTTTCTTGCCGGCGAAGGTCAAAGCGTTCGTGGAATTCATGGCAGCGGAACTTGGTCCTAGACTCGGCGCTGTTACTGATCTGACATCAAATCGTAAATAAATCGTTTCACCCCATGAGCTCGCCAGGAATGCTGCAGCGCGACATGGCCCGGTGATCATACCAGAATAAATGCTTCAATTCCGCGCTCAGCTATGCTAAGCAGTACGCAACTCGTAGTGATGCACCGTGGTTTGAGGGAGGTCCGGAATGAGCGGGAGCCGGCACGACCAGGTCTCGCGGCCGACTTCCACCGTCGCACGCGACGGATGGAATGCAATGCAGCGGGAGCCCCGTCTCGAAGAGCTGATGGAAGACCCGATGATGGGTCTGCTGTGGCGTCGCGACGGGCTGGAGCCGAGCCGGGCGCGCGAGACCCTGCGCAAGCTGCGCGCGATCGTCCAGGCCAGGCGGGAGACCATGGTCGAGGCCGCCTAGCTGGGCTCCTCTCAGGCTGCCGCATCACGACTGATCGCGTAGGTCAGGTTGCGCAGGTGCGTGACGAGGCGCTTCGGGTCGTCGGTCGGGCCGAGCGTCTCATAGGGTAGCACGGTGCCGATTCGCACCTCGATGTCGCTGCCGACCCGGCTGAGCGTCTCGTGTACGAGGAGCGAGATGCGTAGCGTGTTGCTGAGCCGGCTGGCCAGCTGGAACAGCCGGCTGTTCTGACCTGCGAAGTGAACCGGCAGCACTGCTGCCCGGGTGGCCATGATCAGACGACCGGTGAACGGGTGCCAATCATGGTCGACCGCTGGGCCGAAGGGCCGGCGTGAGGTCGAGACAGCGCCGCCGGGGAAAATGATCACGCAGCCGCCCGCCTTGAGCAGCGCGCGTGCCGCGCGGCGTGAGCGTGCGCTGGTCGCGGCCGCTTCGGGGGTCTCGGCGAAGTTGATCGGCAGCACATGGTCGCGGACCTCCGGCACGCGACAGAGCGTGCTCATGGCGACCACCTTGAAATCGCTGCGGATCAGCGAGACGAGGTGGCAGAGCACAAGTCCGTCGACCACGCCGAACGGATGGTTCGCCACCACGACCAGTGGTCCCGTCCGCGGCACCGCCGCCAGGCGGGCGGGGTCGTGGTCGACCCGCACCTCGAGGCCACGCACCGCCTCGGCCCAGACGTTGCTCGCCGGCCCGAGACCCCGCCGGACCTCACGATAGATCCGTTCCGCGCGGTCCTGGCCCGTCAGGCGCTCGACCATCCGGATCACGGCCTGCTTGAGCCTGCCGTCCTCCGGCGCCGCATAGCTCAGGGCTACCTCCCCGATCGGCCTGCTGCCCGGCATCTGTCCGTCCCGCCACCTGCTTGCCGTTCCCATGACGGCATTGTGCACGAGACCGCGATAACTCCGTGACGACCCGCTTCAGGGGCGCGCGGTCTCGCGCCAGCGCACGACCTGGGCGAGAACGAGCGCGAACAGCAGATGGCCGACCAACGAGGCCCAGGTCAGAGGAATGAAGTCCAGGAAGGCCGGCAGCCCCGCGATGAGATGGGCCATGACGTACAGGGCGAAGATCCAAAGACCGAGGCCGTAGCCCAGTGCAACCAGCCACCAAGGCAGCCAGGGCGTGAGCGTCCGTGCCAGCGGCCGGGCGATGAACAGATAGCCGAGGGGATAGAACAGGAAGCCGACCACGAGATGGATGATCTCGGCCAGCGGTCGATTCGACAGCCCGAATACCGACTGGACCAGCGCCGCGGGCTCCAGCGGTCCCCCGACCCAGAGCGGCGTCAGCAGACGGGCCCAGGTCTCCCAGGTGAGATCGGCGGCGATGCCCGCGAGCAACACGGTGACCAGGGTCGCCGGCGCAAGATCGGGCCAGGGCGAAACTGTGGCCGAGGACGGGCCGTGCATGAGAGCCCTCCGCATCCGCTGAGTTGCGGGTGCGAGACTGACACGGCCCGCCCCGGCCGCCGAGTGATCGCCGTCACAGCTCACGCCGCCCTGAGCGGCCGTGAGCCGTGTGCGGCATCGTGCCGATCGGCGAGCCTCAGACGGGCGGCGCGATCGACACCAGGCGCGCGACCGAGGGCACGCCCTGGGCGTTGATGACGAACAGCATGTACCGGCCCGGCGGTGCCAGATTGGCGTTCGCCGGTGCCTTCACGTTGAGCACGTTGTCACTCACGGTAAATGACAGCTCGATGAATGAAGGACAGCTCGAGGAAGCGCTGCTCCATGTTGAAGCTGTGCGTCACCGATCCGGTCTTGATCAGGGTCACGCGGGCGATCGCGGCCGCATTGTCGACCTTGATGTTGTGCGTGCCTTTGTACTTGAGCGCCGTGGCGCCGCCGGTGATCCGCGGCCGCGGCGCGACCTGGCCGGCGCCGTCATAGAGATAGGGCGGGTAGTAGATCTCGGCGTTGGTGTTGTTCTGGGGCATGTTGCCGCCGGCCCCTCCGCCGCCGACCAGGATCGAGGCGTCGGGCAGCAGCAGCGCCATCGAATGGTAGAGGCGCGCCTTGCCGGAGGTCGTCTGCGCGCCGGTGGTCCAGGTGCCGGTGGCCGGCGTCCAGATGTAGGCGCGGTCGTTGACATCGACGAGCTGGTCGGCCTTGGCGCTGCCGCCGGTCACCACGACCCGGCCGTCGGGTACCACCGTCGCGTTGTGCCACTGCAGCGGCACCGGCAGGGGTGCCGTGTTGGTCACCTTCGGTTTCGTGCCGTTGATGTCGATCACGACCGCGGCCGTGCGACCGGCCTGCGCGCCGGTCGCCGCGTAGGCGCCGCCGCCCGTGTGCAGGATCTTCCCCGGCGCGTACATCACGGCACTCGAGGTGACGCCCTCCGGCCCAGTGGACGGCAGATTGCCCACCCGGGTCAGGGTGCCGGTGCCGGTCGTGTTGACATAGTACATTTTGCGGTAGGAGAAGCCGAAGATGCGCCCGTCCGGCGCTACCCAATTGCGCGGATACCACCAGGGCAGGTCGGCGGTGCTCATGCCGTTGAGGGAGCGCAGGGCGCCGCTCTTGGTACGGACCTCGGCGAGGTCGACGCCCGTCGTGCCGCCCTGGCTCACATTCTGCCGGCCGCCCTGGATGTAGATCTCGCCATTGGGCAGCGTGGTCAGGGTCGCGTACCAGCGCGCCCGTGCCATGTCCGCACTGGGGGTCAGCGTGTTGGTCGCCGGGTCGAAGATCAGCGTGTCGTCATTCGACCCGTTGGTCGTCCTGGTGCCACCCCAGATGTCGCCGCCGGCCAGGAGCACCTTGTTGTCCGTCGGCAGGATGATCTGGGCGCTGCAGAACAGGTCGGTCTGGGTTGTGTTCGGCAGTGTCAGGTGACCGCCGGTCAGGCCCTGGCGCGGATCCCAGACGTCGTAGATGAAGCGCCCCGTCTGCTGGCCGTCGCCGTTCGACCCGTAGGTCATCACCGTGCCGTTGGGCAGCAGCATCGTGTGGATGGAAATCAGCGGCCAGTCGGCCAGAGCCGACCAGCGACCGATCCCGTTGTCCGCACGGGCGGCGGCGCTCGTCCCACACAGAGCGAGCGCAAGGCCGAGCCGTCCGGCCAGCTTGCGCCACGCAGGCCGAGGGGAAGCGAAAGCGGAAATCGTCAAGATCATGCGTTCCCAAAGCAAAAGGTTTCCGTCCAGGTAAACGGACGGCTGCCTGCAGGGACGTGCGAATCCTCACAAGCGTCCCCCTGGTATGCCTCGGAAACGTATCGCGCCCTTGGCTGCGGCTTTCAGCCCACAGCCCGAGCGTCGCGCTCGACCAACGGCAGCAGGGGCCGCTCCGCGCGCGCGCCGAACTGCCCGATGATCGCCGCGGCGCAGGCACTGCCCAGCCGCCCGCAGGCTGCCAGATCGAGCCCGAGCGTGAGACCGCGGAGGAAGCCGGCGGCGTAGAGGTCGCCCGCGCCGGTGGTGTCCAGCACCCGTTCTGGCGCCACGGCGTCGACGATGTGCACCTCCTCACCATGCACCACCACCGAGCCCTTGGAGCCGCGAGTCAGGGCGGCGAAATGGACATGGCGCCGGACCTGCTGCAGCGCCGCGTCGAAGCTGTCCACCTCGTAGAGGCTGGTGATCTCCGATTCGTTGGCGAACAGGATGTCCACCTGCCCCTCGACCAGCTCGCGGAACTCGGCGCGCCAGCGATCGACGCAGAACCCGTCGGACAAGGTGAGCGCGAGCTTCTTGCCGCTCTCGTGGCAGATGGCGGCTGCCTTGCGGCAGGCGGCCTTGGCCTCGGGCCGGTCCCAGAGATAGCCCTCGAGATAGGTGATCGACGCCCCGGCCACGAACTCGGGGTCGACGTCGTCCGGGCCGAGCTCGACGCAGGCGCCGAGATAGGTGTTCATCGTCCGCTGGCCGTCGGGCGTGACGAAGATCATGCTGGTGGCGGTCGACGGGCCGGTCGGG
>JBGAKU010000109.1:0-17969 GCA_044224255.1 Geminicoccaceae bacterium | reverse complement strand
AGGGTGACGCCGCCGTCGTGCGGCTCGCGCGAGAGATCGACCGGGTCGAGCTCGACCCGGCGCGGCTGGTGGCCCGCGAGGAGGAGTTCGAGCACGCCGAGCGCGCGCTGGAACCCGAGGTCAAGGAAGCGATTCGCTACGCGGTCGACAATATCCGCCGCTTCCACGAGCGCCAGAAGCCCGAGCCGATGTGGCTGATGGAGATCCGCCCCGGTGCGTTGGCGGGCGAGCGCTGGACGCCGATCCCGTCGGTCGCCTGCTACGTGCCGCGCGGCAAGGGTGCCTTCCCCTCGGTGATGATGATGACCACGGTCCCGGCCGTGGTGGCGGGCGTGCCCGAGATCGTGGTGCTGACCCCGCCGACGCCGGAGGGCGGCATCGACGCGGCGAGCCTGTTCGCCGCGCGCACGGCGGGCGTGGCGAAGGTCTATCGCCTGGGCGGTGCCGTGGCGGTGGCGGCCGCCGCCTACGGCACGGCGAGCGTGCCCAGGGTCGCCAAGATCGTCGGCCCCGGCAGCCCATGGGTGGTGGCGGCCAAGCGTCTGGTCGCCGACCGGATCGATACCGGCCTGCCCGCTGGGCCGAGCGAGGCGATCGTGCTCGCCGACGCCACGGCCGACCCGCATCTGGCGGCACTCGACCTGCTGATCGAGGCCGAACACGGACCCGACAGCTCGGCGTTCCTGGTCACCGACAGCCCCGAGGTGGCGGCAGCCGCGCGCGAGCGCCTGCCCGAGCTGATCGGGCGCCTGGGCGAGCAGCGGCGGGGCTTCGTCGAGGCCGTGCTCTCTGGGCCGCGCGGCGGGATCGTGCTGGCTCCGTCCTGGGCCGAGGCGCTGCGCTTCGTGAACGATTACGCGCCGGAGCATCTGGAGGTGCTGTCCGCCGAGCCGCTGCAGCATCTGGGCGGCATCCAGCATGCCGGCGAGATCCTGCTCGGTGGCCATACCCCGATCACCATCGGCAATTTCTGCCTCGGCCCCGACTGCGTGCTGCCCACGGGAGGCTGGGCTCGCACCTGGTCCGCACTCGGCGTCCACGACTTCATGAAGCGCACCAGCCTCGGCCATGTGACCGCGGCGGGCTACCCCGAGCTCGCCCGCCACGCCGGGGTCCTGGCGCGCTACGAGGGCTTCGAGGCCCATGCCCAGGCGCTGTCGGAGCTGCGCGCCGCCGTGTCGCGATCCTAAGTCGCCGAGCCACGATCCACGTCGCGCCGGCAGATCGGCGCGACGTGACCATGATCCTTCGTCAACTCGTCCACGTCACAATCGCCGGCCGCGCGGCAGGGGAGGATAGGGATGCGCAGCCGCTGCGGCCACCGCGCTTGATCCAAGTCAAAGCGCCTTGGAGTGGTCTATGGCAGGATGAGAGGTGGTGACTGCCAGGAGGAAGGTGTCATGAGGAAAGCACCCGTAGTGATCGCGGCAGCGTTGCTCGCGCTCGGAACGGCCGCCGGCCCCGGCGCGCAGCAGCAAGGGACCCAGAGCAGCTCGATTGGCTCCGGCATGATGGGCATGGATCCCAACGACTGGGGCATGATGTCCATGATGATGCACATGCGCGGGATGGCTGTAGCCCCGGGCGCGATGCCAATGATGGGCATGGGTGAGCATGTCGAGGGCCGCCTCGCGTTCCTGAAGGCCGAACTCAAGATCACCCCGGCGCAAGAGCCTCTCTGGGACGCGTTCGCCGAGACCATGCGCGCCAACGCTCGGAAGATGGCGGGCATCACGCCCTGCTGCGGTGGGGCGCAAGGGGGCGGCACGATGCACCAAGCCACGATGACGCCGCAGGGTGCCATCCCGAGCCTGCCCGAACGCCTCGACTGGCAGGAGAAGGCTCTGGCCCTCAGGCTCGACGGGCTGCGCGCCACGAAGGGGGTTCTCGTCCCGCTCTATGCCGCGTTCAGTGACGAACAGAAGCAGATCTCAGACCAGCTCGCGTGGTGGCCCAATGGACTGGGCATGATGATGTGAGCTTTACGTGGGCACTGTTCCCGCCGGGAGCGCGCGGGAAGGTGGCGACTGCGCTCGCCGCTCGGCTGGGCTGAGGAGTGTGAGCAGGTCGGCGCCAGCGTCTGGCGATTCGCCGCTAGACGGTGGTGAGATACCACTCGTACTCGGTGGGCGTGATCCGGGCATGGAACCGGTCGCGCTCGCCCTGGCGTACGGCCGCGAACAGTTTGCAGAACCGCTCGCCGAACCAAAGCGGCAGGCGCTTTGCAGTCCTGAAGGCGGCGAGCGAGTCCTCCCAGGTGAGCGGCAGGCTCGGCTCTGGGCCCGCATAGGCGTTGCCAACCACCGGATCGCCCGCCTCCTCCCCGCGCTCCAGGCCCTCGAGCACGCCGGCGAGCACGGCCGCCAGGACGAGATAGGGATTGGCGTCGGAGCCCGCGACCCGGTGCTCGATGCGCCGCGCCGCTGGGCCACCCGCGGGGATACGCAGGGCGACCGTGCGGTTGTTCCAGCCCCAGGTGGGGCCCGTCGGCGCGTAGGTGAGGGGGCGCAGGCGGCGATAGCTGTTGGCGTTGGGCGCGAACACCAGCATCGCCTCGGGCATCAGCTCCTGCAGGCCGCGCACCGCCTGGCGCAGCAGCCGCTCGCCGCCTTCCGTCTGGCCGAACAGGTTGCGCCCGGCGTGGTCGAGCAGGCTCAGATGGATGTGCAGACCGCTGCCGCTCTGCTCGGCGAACGGCTTGGCCATGAAGGTGGCGCGCTGGCCGGTCGCGCGGGCCGCCGCCTTGACGCAGCGCTTGAGCATGGCGCCGTGGTCCGCGGCCAGCACCATGTCGTCGACATGGCCGAGATTGACCTCGAACTGCCCGGGGGCGAACTCGCACAAGGCCCCCTTGAGCGGCAGCTCCTGGGCCTCGGCATAGGCCTCGACGAGGTCGAAGAATGCCTCCTGGTCGTCCATCCGCTCGGGCGCGAACACCTCGGTCTCGGAGGGTCGGCGGCCTAGCCGCTCCGAGCGTGGGACCTGCGGCGCGCCCATGGCGTCCGGCGCGGCGTCGACCAGATAGAACTCGAACTCCAGCGCGGCAACCGGTCGCAGCCCGCGCGCCGTAAGCTCGCCGGCGAGCCGACGCACCAGCTCGCGGACATCGGCGAAGAACGGGCTGCCGTCGGTCTCGGACATGCCGCCCAGGATCTGCGCCCGCTCGGGGCGCCACGGCACGGGCCGCAACGTGGCCGGATCGAGCCGGAGCGGGCGATCGGCGTCGCCTTCCTCCCAGACCAGCCCGCTCTCGGCCACATTCGCGCCGGGCGTGTCGATCGCGTAGACGGTGGTGGTGAAGAAGGCCTCGCCGGCCAGCGCCTTGCGCACATCGTCCGGCGGCAAGCGCTTGCCGCGCAGCACGCCCGCGAGGTCCGGCAGGAGAATGTCGACCGAGCCCGTGAGCGGATGCTCGCGAAGGAAGGCGTCGAGCTGGCCGGCATGGGCGTTGGGCCGCCCTGCGGGACGGCCCCGGCTGCCGTCAGATGTTCCTTTTCGTTCAGCCACTCCTGGAGCTTGCCCTTGGGGGCCGCTCCGACCTGGTCGGCCGCCACCTCGCCGTTCTTGAACAGCATCAGGGTGGGGATGCCGCGCATCGCCGTAGCGGGTCGGCGTCAGCGGGTTCTCGTCGATGTTGACCTTGATCACCTCGAGCCGCTCGCCGAACTCGTCGGCCAGGGCCTCGAGGGAGGGGGCGATCATCTTGCAGGGCCGCACCACTCGGCCCAGAAGTCGACCAGCACGGGTCGGCTCGACTTGAGCACGTCCTGCTCGAACGCGGTGTCGGAAGTCTGGGTCAGAGCCATGAACGCTTTCCGTGCTACCCACGATCGCCGGTTTTGGAGACCATAGGTAGGTTGTGCCCGCTAGGAGGCCGCTGCGTCCGGTGCGTGGCGGTCCAGCAGAAATGGTGGATCTCGTCGAGACGTGGCACCGTGGTCCAGAGCAGAGCGGAGCGGATCGGCCGGTCCGGATAAAGCGGGTTTCGCAGCAGCGCTCGGTAGGTGGCGAGCTGGGCGAGATAGCCGACCGGCACCGTGTCCAGCGTGGCGGCGGGTGGCGGTTGAGGTCGACGACCAGCACCTCGTCGGGCGTGATCACCAGCCGGTCGATCTGCCCCAGCACCGGCCGGCTGGCGACGGTGCCGCAGATCGTCTGCTCGGCCTGGCTGCCCGGCCCGAACACGGGCGCGAACTCGGGCTGCGTTTCCAGGATCAGCACGCCGTGCGCGATCGCCGCGCAGGCGTCCGGCGGCATGTCCTCGGCCATCGCCGCGACGAGGCGGTCGGCGGCGTCCGGGTGTGCGTCGGTCGTGAGGTCGGGCAGAAGCTGGAGCAGCTTGTGCACGATCAGGCCACGCCGGATCGCGTGCGGATCCGACGGGCCCGTCGCCGCCTCGCCCTCGCGGTGCGACGGTGCCCGGCCGCGCTCCGCGACCTCCTCGGCGACGGCCGGCGCCGCGGCCCATGCCGGCAGCGGGGGCAACCCCGCAGGGGCTTCCGTCGCGGCCGAGGCCTGCGCGCCGGGTCGGCCGCGGCTGAGGCGCAGCACCGTGCCCGGTAGCCCGCCGATGGTCTCGCCGTCGAGCCGCACCACGTCCGACTGTTGCTCCAGCGCCAGCCGGACCAGCTCGTGCCAACAGGGCTCACCCGCCTCGCCGCGACGAGGCAGCCAGCCGGTGACGTAGAGCCGATCGCGGGCGCGCGTGAGTGCCACGTAGAGCAGGCGCCGCCGCTCCTCCAGCTCGCCCGCCAGATCGCGCGCCTCGATCGCGTCGCACAGCCCGGGCCGCTCGCCCGCGGTGGCGCGCCAGAAGGGCAGGGCGCCCGCCGTCCCGTCGAGCTCGGGAACACTCCAGTGCAGGCGGCCGCGCCGCGAGGACTGGCGCGGGCCGGCATCCGCCAGGAACACGATCGGCGCCTCCAGGCCCTTCGCCCCGTGCACCGTGACCACGCGCACCACGTCGCGCGCCTGCTCCGGGTCGCGCTTGAGCTGGTCGGTGCCGAGCGAGAGCCAGTGCAGGAAGCCCTGCAACGTCGAGGGATGGCCCTGCTCATAGGCGAGCGCCTGGGCCAGGAGCGCCTCGATCGGCTCGGCCGCATCGGGGCCCAAGCGGGCCAGCAGCCGGCGACGCCCGCCATCCGCACCCAGCACCCAGGTGAAGAACTCGAACGGCGGCATGAAGTCCGCCCGCTCCAGCCAGGCGGCGAACCGGTCGGAGGCGACGCCGTAGCGCGCCGGCTCGCGCAGGGCGGCACCCCGCAGCCGGTCGATCAGGCTGGTCGCCCCGCGCCCGAAGGCGAGATCGAACAGATCCTCCTCGGAGAGGCCGAGCAGCGGGCTCTTGAGCAGGCAGGCAAGATTCAGATCGTCCTCGGGTAAGAGGACGGCATGGCCGAGCGCCATCAGGTCCTGCACCGGCAGGCTGTCCATCAGCGCCAGCCGATCCGCCCCCGCCGCCGGCACGCCCGCCTGCTTCAGGGCGCGGACCAGCCGCTCCTGCAGGATGCCGCGCCGGCTGAGCAGGATCATCACGTCGCCCGGCCGGATCGGCTTGCCGGTGCTTTCCAGGATCTCGCCACGCTCGAGCCATTCCCGGATCGTCTTGACGATCGTGCGAGCCACCCGGCGCTCCGGCTCGTCGGCGGTACGCGGCGCGTCGGGCAGCGGCCAAGCAGGGACCGGCTCGTCCGCGGCGGCCGGCACCGCCAGCGGCCAGAGCTCGACTCGGCCCTGCAGGTCGATCCGCTGCGCCTCGTGCCGCAGCACGTCCTCCCGCTCCAGGACCCCCGCGCGCGCCTCGGGCAGGGCGAACACGGCGTCCACGGCGGCGAGCACGGTCGGCACAGAGCGGAAGGAGCGGTCGAGCACAGCCTCTCGCACCGGCACGCCGCCGGCTGCGGCGCGAGAGCGCAGCAGCGCACGCACGCGCTGGAAATTGGCGAGGTCCGCGCCCTGGAAGCTGTAGATCGACTGCTTCTCGTCGCCGACCACGAACAGGGTGCGGGTCACGTCCCGGGCGCCCGCGCCGGCGAAGAACTCCTCGCTCAGCCTGAGGATGATCTTCCACTGCACCGGGCTCGTGTCCTGCGCCTCGTCGACCAGCAGATGGTCGATCCGGGCGTCGAGCTTGAACAGGACCCAATCGGTCTTGCCGGGCTGCGCCAGCAGGGCGTTGGTGCGCTCGATCAGGTCGTCATAGTCGAGCACGGCATGGCGCGCCTTGAGCCGCTCGTAGCGCTCGATCACGGCAAGGGCGACACGCAGCAAAGCGGCGGTACGCCGGGCCACGGTCAGGCCGCACAGCCGGTCCCGCAGGCGCAGGAGCCGCGCCTGCTCGTGGAGGAGGGCCTGGATCGCAGGATCGCCCGCGATCTTCTTCGTCGCCAGCGATTTGCGCCCCTGGCCCTCCCTGGTGAGGAAGCACAGCCGATAGGCTTCGAAGTTGCGCACCCGATCGTCCGGCACGAGGTCGAGCCAGGCCGCGATCCCCTGGCCACGCTCCGCGTCCGTGGCCGAGCCGCCCCGCAGTATGTTGGCGGCGGCGAGCAGGCCTAGGGCGTCGAACTCGCCGTCGGCGCAGGCGCGGCGCGCCAGCTCGCCGGGCTCGACGCCAAGGTCGGCGTCCAGCGCCCCGTGGACCGCCCGGATCAACTCTTCGGTGCCGCCATGCGCGTCGCGCGTCGCCAGCAGCGGGGCCCGCTCCCCGACCGCCTCAGCGAGCGCCTCGGCGATCCCGCCGTCGGCCAGCGTTACCGCGAGCAGGTCGAGCGCCCGGCCGAGCGGGGACTCCGCGTCGCGGCCGTCACGCAGCACCTCGGCCTGCGCCTCGCGCAGCAGCTCGGTCGCGGTCCGTTCGTCGATGGTCTCGAAATGCGATGCCACGCCCGCTTCCAGGGGGAAGCGCCGCAGCAACGCCCCGCACAGGGCGTGGATGGTCATGATGCCCAGGCCGAGCGGCAGATCGAGCACCCGCGCGAACAGACGCCGCGCGCGGGAGAGGGTGGCGGCGTCAGGCGGCGTGCCGGTCAGGTCCTCGAGCTCGGCCGCGAGCTTGCCGTCGTCCGCGGTCACCCAGCCGGCGAGGCGCTGCTCGATCCGCAGCAGCATCTCTGCCGCCGCCGCCTTGGTGAAGGTGAGGCACAAGATACCCTCGGGATCGGCACCCGCGAGCAGCAGCCGCAGCACGCGGTCGGCCAGCACCCGCGTCTTGCCCGTGCCGGCATTGGCGGTCACCCAGACCGAGCCGCCGGGATCGGCGGCCAGCATCTGGGCCGGGGTCGGCGCGCTCATCCCTCGCCCTCCGTGCCGAGCCATTCCTGGGCACGGGCGAGGTGGTCGTAGTCCGAATGAGCCGGGGCGATCTCGGGCAGCGGCACCGGCAGATAGGCCGTCGCCGGGTCGTCGAAATGCGCGATCAGCCGCTCGACACCCGCAGCCGCCTCGTCGATCAGGCGTCGCAGATCGTTGCCGGCACGATCCACCTCGGTGCCCGGAGCGACCTCGCTACCTTTGAGTTGCATGTAGAGCAAGGTCGCGGCGTCGGCCTGGCCGACCTTCGCGAACCCACCGCGCTCGGCGATCATGGCCTCGATCGTGAGCTGAGGCGACAGCCCGAGTCGCACGTCCTTGTCGCTCGGCACGGGGCCGGTTTTATAGTCGACGATGGTCAGCCGCCCGTCGCGACCGATCTCCACCCGGTCGGCGCGCGCCTTGAGCGTGAAGGGGCCACCCGGCAGGTCGAGCGTCGTCTGACCCTTGACCTCGGCCGCCACCCGTGCCGCCTCGATCCGTCGCCTGCGCTCGACCTCGGCAAACCAGTCGGCGACGCGCAGGAAGCGCGGCCACCACAAGGCCGCGACTTGAGGCTGCGCCGCCAGTTTGCCGAAATGCCTCCTCCCGATCGCCCGAAGCTCCGCCACCGGGTCGTCGGGCAGTGCGCGCGCCCACACGCGGACGAACTCGTCGAGCACCGCATGGATGATCTCGCCGCGCTTGGCACCGCCCGGATCGGCGTCGAGCGGGGTAAGCGCCTTGAGGCCGAGGATGCGGTACGCGTAGATCGCGTACGGGTCGCGCATGAGCCGCTCGATGTCCGATACAGAAAGCTCGCGCGGTCGGGCGGCGAGCGGGGGGCGCGGCTCGGGGCGCGCGATCGGTCGTGGCGGCGCGTCCGGCTGGTCGAGGCATGTCGCCCAGGCGGCGATCTCCGCCCGCCCGGGCGGCTCGATGCCGGCCGCCGTCAGGAGTGCCTGCAACCGAACGAGCCAGCGGGATGCCACCGCGGGCGTGCCGTTCTCGTCCTTGGCCGCGCGGCTCAGCACGACCTCGGGCGCATCCGCGGCGGCGAGGAAGTCCAGCGCCGCGATGCCGGTGGCCTGCTCCGCCGGCGGCAGGCCGAGGCCGGCCCGCATCGCTCGGTTGAGCCACGGCCCCGATTCCAGGGCGGGGGGCCAGACGCCCTCGTTGAGCCCACCCAGGATCACGAGATCGGCGTCGATCAGCCGGCCCTCGATCGGGCCCAGCACCATGAGGCGCGGATGGGCCGGGCGATCGGGGCGGACGTTCACCGAGGCCATCAGGATCGCCAGCATGGCCGGATAGGCGGATGCAGGCACCTCGCCGGCCGCATCGCCCGTCTCCGCGAGGCCGGTCATGAAATCCATGGCGCAGCGACCCGCCTCGCGAGCCCACAGCTCGCTGGGGTGGCCGGTCTCGTCGGAGGCGAGCCACTCGGCGAATGCCACATGGAGCGACAGCAACTCCGCCAGCGGAGCGCTTCCGTCGTCGAGGGCTCGGGCCAGCGGTGCTGCCGCACCGACGATCCCGTGCAGCCAGCCCCGCAGATCGTCCGCGTCCTCGACCTCGGCCAGCGCCGTCGCGAGCCCGCCGAGCCCGTCCGCCCGCCGCGGCCCGCGCATGACGGCCCGCTCCAGGCGGCGCACCTTCTCGCGCAGATCGGCGCGCCGCATCCGGCCCGCGGCGAGCGGGTGCTTCAGCGCCGACAGGATGTCCACAGGCGCGACGTCGCGGGTCGCCAGCAAGGCCGTCAGCAGGAGGAAGCCGCCGGGCGGCGTCTGATCGAGGGGCAGGCCGGCGCTGTCGTCGAGGACGATGCCCCAGCGCTGCAGCTCGGCGGCGACCCGCCGGCCGAGGCTGCGGCTCGGTGTGATCAGCGCGGCTCGGCGCCGGGGCACGGTCAGGGCCTCGCGCAGCCGGAGCGCTATCCGCAGCGCCTCGCTCGCCGGATCGGGTGCCGCGTCGATCTCGATCCCGGCCACGGCGTCGCCGGGGAGCGGGCAGGTGCGCCAGCCGTCGGTGACCTCGGCAGGCCGGAGCGCCTCGGCCCAGAGCCGCCGGCGCCCGGCAGGTCTGCCGCCGTCCCCGGCCGACCATTCGGCGACCGCCTCCCGCTCGATGCCGATGCGCTCCAGCAGCCGTTTCAGCCCGTATTGCGGATGCACGGGATCGACCGCCGTCCAGCCCCGCTCGTCCAGCGCACGATCGAGGCCCTGCAGGACCACCTGTCCGGAGGGCAGGCGGGCGATGGTGGCGAGCAGTCGCCCGACGGCCGGGAGCGTGCCGGTGATGCCGGCGGCGACGACCGTGCCGGGCGGGTTGGCCTGCCAGTGTGCGGCCAGGGCGT
The DNA here is from genome assembly GCA_044224255.1 of Geminicoccaceae bacterium. Lineage (GTDB taxonomy): Bacteria > Pseudomonadota > Alphaproteobacteria > Geminicoccales > Geminicoccaceae > Benzoatithermus. The sequence goes on along the minus strand of JBGAKU010000109.1, from coordinate 8,323 downwards.
CGAGCAGGCGGCGGCGCCGCTCGCTCGCCTCCAGGCGGCCCTCGGCGGCGAGAATGTCGGGCCACGCTTGGCGCAGCAGGCCGAGGAAGGTCAGCGCCTCCTGCCAATGCTCGGCGAACTCGGCCGGCACCAGCGTGTCGAGGCCGGCGAGATCGACCTCCTCGTTGTGCAGCTCGTCGATGAAGCGCTCGAGCTCCGCGGCCAGGCGCACGGCCTGCTCGTGGGCCATGCCGGGGGAGGTGGCGAGGACCAGGCGCATCAGCAGCAGGCGACGCCGCAAGGGCGGCATGACGGGCGGTAGCGCCAGCTCCAAAGCACCGGACAGCGCCAGCTCGGCCTCATCCGGCTCGCCGACCGGCAGGAGGCGCGGCAGCAGCAGGGTGGCACCGCCGCTCAGGCTCTGGAACGCCTCGCGCGCAGCCAGACAGGCGCGGCGGCTCGGCAGGAGCAGGGTCAGGTCGGCGAGATCGTCGCGGTCGAGCAGGCCCCCGATCAAGGTCCGCAGGAATGGCCGGCCCAGGCCGATATTGGTGACACGCAGCATCGCCGCGACCTTAGCCGGCCGCGCTCGTGCCTGCGAGCGTCGCGACGAGGCCGGCCCAGCGGCCGGTGCCGGTCAGGGTCACCTCGCGTGCCTCCGGGTCGTCCGGTCGCGCGCCGAGCGCCACCGACAGCCGCTCGGCGGGCCACCGCGACGCGGCGCGGTCGGGCCATTCGACCAGCAGGGCACCGCGCGTCAGGCACTCCTCGAGCCCGAGCTCAATGAGCTCGCCCGAATCAGCGATGCGGTAGAGATCTGCATGCCCGACCTCGAGCCCGGGCAGATCGTAAGTCTGCAGGAGCGTGAAGGTCGGGCTCGGTACGGCCACCGGCGCGCCGGCGAGGGCACGGATCACGGCACGGGCGAACTCGGTCTTCCCGGCGCCGAGATCACCCTCCAGCAGCACGAGGTCGCCAGCCCGGAGACACCGGGCGAGGCGAGCCGCCAGCGCCTGGGTCGCGGGAAGATCGGGCAGGATCAGGCGCCGGCTTGCCTGCTCCATGCCCGCGGTCGATCAGTAGCGGTAGTGCTCGGGCTTGAACGGCCCGTGCGCGGCGACGCCGATGTAGGAGGACTGCTTCTCGGAGAGCGTGGTCAGCTTGACCCCGATCTTCTCCAGATGCAGCGCCGCCACCTTCTCGTCGAGCTTCTTGGGCAGCGTGTAGACCCGGTTGGCATAGCCATCGGGATTCGTGAACAGCTCGATCTGCGCCAAGGTCTGGTTGGTGAACGAGGCCGACATCACGAAGCTCGGATGACCCGTGGCGCAGCCGAGATTGACCAGCCGGCCCTCCGCCAGGAGGAGGATGCGCTTGGCGTCGGGGAACTCGATCTCGTCGACCTGCGGCTTGACGTTGTGCCACTTGAAATTGCGCAGGCCGGCGACCTGGATCTCGCTGTCGAAGTGACCGATGTTGCAGACGATGGCCCGGTCCTTCATCGCCCGCATGTGGTCGACGGTGATCACGTCGACATTGCCGGTGCAGGTGACGAAGATGTCCGCCTTGGGCGCCATCTCGTCCATGGTGTTGACCTCGTAGCCCTCCATCGCCGCCTGCAGCGCGCAGATCGGGTCGATCTCGGTGACCACGACGCGGGCGCCGGCGTTGCGCAGGCTCGCGGCCGAGCCCTTGCCGACATCGCCGTAGCCGGCGACGACGGCGACCTTGCCGGCCATCATCACGTCGGTGGCGCGGCGGATGCCGTCGACCAGGCTCTCGCGGCAGCCATAGAGGTTGTCGAACTTCGACTTGGTCACGCTGTCGTTGACGTTGATCGCCGGGAAGATCAGCTCGCCGCGGCGCTCCATGTCGTAGAGCCGGTGCACGCCGGTGGTGGTCTCCTCGGTCACGCCGCGCACCGCATCGCCGAGCCCGGTGTACCAGCCCGGCGCCCGCTTCAGCACGCCCTTCATCGCGGCGAAGAGCGCCTCCTCCTCCTCGTTCTTGGGGTCGTCCAGGATCGAGGGGTCGCGCTCGGCCTTGCGACCCAGGATGCACAGGAGCGTGGCGTCGCCGCCATCGTCCAGGATCATGTTGGGATAGCCGCCGTCATCCCAGGCGCAGATGCGGTGGACATAGTCCCAGTACTGCTCGAGCGTCTCGCCCTTGACCGCGAACACCGGCGTGCCGCCGGCAGCGATCGCGGCAGCAGCGTGGTCCTGCGTCGAGAAGATGTTGCACGAGGCCCAGCGAACGTCGGCACCCAGGGCCTTGAGCGTCTCGATCAGCACCGCCGTCTGGATGGTCATGTGCAGGCAGCCGGCGATCCGAGCACCCTTCAGCGGCTGCCTTGCCGCATACTCCTCCCGGATCGCCATGAGGCCGGGCATCTCGGTCTCGGCGATCGCGATCTCGCGACGGCCCCAGTCGGCAAGCCCGATATCGGCGACCACATAGTCGGCAGCGGCAGTCATCACGGCTCCTTAAAAAAGCTGACCGCCCGCAGGGAGGCACGGTCGCCGGCGCGGACCCGCGCCTCGATGGCGGCGCGTTAAGCACAACTGCCGCAGCGCAGCAAGATCACGGCAACCACAGATCTACTCGTCGAAGCCGCGCTCGATCAGGTCGGCCAGCGCCGCCACGGCCGCTTCCGCGTCCTCGCCCTCGCCCTGGATCGTCAGCGCCGTGCCGGTCCCGGCGCCCAGCAGCATCAGGCCCAGGATGGAGGTGCCGGAGACGGTCTGATCGTCACGCACGACCTGGACCCGGCAGTGGAACTCGTCGGCGAGACGGACGAACTTGGCCGCCGCGCGGGCATGCAGCCCGCGCTGATTGACGATCACCGCGACGCGGCTGATCAGGCGCGGTCTCCGTTCAGAAGCTGGCTCGCGACGTTGATGTACTTGCGGCCGGCCTCCTGCGCCGCGACCACCGCCTCGCGCAAAGGCTCGCTCTGGCGCACGCTCGCGAGCTTGATGAGCATCGGCAGATTCACGCCGGCGATCACCTCGATGCCCTTGCGGTCCATGGTCGAGATGGCGAGGTTGGAGGGGGTGCCGCCGAACATATCTGTCAGGATCACCACGCCGTGGCCGTCGTCGACATTGTTGATGGCCTCGACGATCTCGGCCCGGCGCAGCTCGATGTCGTCGTCCGCGCCGATGCAGACGGCGCGCACCATGGCCTGCGGGCCGACCACATGCTCCATCGCGGCGAGAAACTCGGCGGCGAGCCGACCATGGGTGACCAGAACGAGCCCGATCATGGATTCCGCCTTGCCGTGGCGGTGCCGCGATCCAGGTCACGGTGCACGGTCGTGGCCTCCCAACCGGTCTCTCGCAGCCAAGCCGACACGAGCTCCGCGAGATAGACGGAGCGATGCCGCCCGCCGGTACAGCCAAACGCGATCGTCAAGTAGCTCTTCCCTTCGCCCTGGTAGCGCGGCAGCAGTGGGGCGAGGAGCCGCTGCAGGTCGGCGACGAACGGCTCCAGTGCCGGGTCGGCGCGGATGAACTCCTGGACCGGGGCGTCGCGCCCCGTGTCCGGACGCAACTCCGGCGCATAGTGCGGGTTGCGCAGGAAGCGGACGTCCAGGACGAGATCCGCCTCCCGTGGCAGGCCGTTGCGGAATCCGAACGAGATCACGCTGATGGCGAGCCCCGGCTGCTCCGCCCCAAATCTTCCGGCGAGCAGCCGACGCAGATCGGGCAGCGACAGGTCCGAGGTGTCGAGGACCAGATCGGCGGCGGCCTTGAGGGGTGCGGTGAGCGTGCGCTCGGCGGCCAGGGCCTCCGCCACCCCGGGCAGATCCGCCAGCGGATGCCGGCGGCGCGTCTCCGTGAACCGCCGACGCAGCACCTCGTCGTCGCAGTCGAGGTAGAGCAGGCAAGTCCGGCCGGCCCCGCCGGCCTCGGCGAGTGCCGTCAGCACCACCTGAGGGGCGAAGCCACGGGTACGGCTGTCGACCCCGATCGCCAGAAGCTCCGGCGCGTCGGCGCCGTCCCGCACCAGGCGCCCGAGCAGATTGACGGGCAGATTGTCGACCGCCTCGTAGCCGAGGTCCTCGAGCATCTTGAGGCAGGTGGTCCGACCCGCGCCGGACATGCCGGTGACGACGACGACCCTGGTCATGACCGCTCACGCGCTCCGGCCGGCATAGAGGGCCAGCAGCACCGAGCCTGCCCCGGCGACGCCGCCCTCCGGCAGGCGCAGGAGGGGCAGCGGGATTTCGGCCAGGCAAACGACATTCGTCTCCGGCAGGCGATCCTGACGCGATACCGCCTGGAGCTCGACGCACAGGCTCACCCGGACCCCGCTGCTTGTGGCGACGCGGAAGATGCCGTTGCCGCGCAGCTCGATCAAGCCCGTTGCGCCCGAGGCGCGCGCCCACAAGGCGTCGCCGCGGCGCGACAGGCGAACCAGATCGTCGGCGACAAGATGAGCGCCGGCGGCCATCAGCTCCACGCAGAGCGCTGTCTTGCCCGCGCCGGCCTCGCCCCGGATCAGGATGCCGTGGCCGCACCAAGCGACGAGCGACGCGTGGATGGCGCCAGCCTCGGCGTCAGTGCGGCCAGGGGTCACGCCGCCTGCCCGGGCACCTTGCGCCGGAGCAGCTCGTAGACCGCCTCGGGCGAGGGCTCGCCGCGCAGGCCCGCGCTGACCTCGGGATCGCGCAGCAGCCGGGCGATCCGCGCCAGCGCCTTGAGCTGCAGGGCGCTTGCCGCCTCGGGGGACAGAAGCAGGAAGACGAGATCGACCGGGGCGTTGTCGAGCGCATCGTACTCGATCGGTGCCTTCAGTCGGATGAAGTAGCCGGCGAGGCGAGCACGACCGTCGGCTCGAGCCCGAGCTCCGCAGCCGCGATCGCGGCGAGCTCCTCGAACAGCTCCGCCTTGCTCTCGGCTGCCATCCCCAGGCGCAGGTTGGCGGGAGGCAGGAAGTCCTCGACCTCGACCATCATCACTCTCCAAAACGCGTACGAACGCGCCGTCCCGACGCCGGGACCGCGGACCTCCACCTCATCCGCGCAACGCCTTCGCGCGCCGTCGCTCGACCGACGACGCGATTCCCAGCGATTCGCGGTATTTCGCGACCGTCCGCCGCGCGATCAGGATGTCGCGCTTCTTCAGCTCGGCCACGATCTGGTCGTCCGAGAGGATCTCGTCCGCACCCTCTCGCTCGATCATCTTGCGGATCAGCTGCCTGATCGCTTCGGCACTGTGCGACGGCTCGCCCGACGACGTCGCGATGGCGGTGGTGAAGAAGTACTTGATCGGGAACGTCCCGTGCGGGGTCGCGACATACTTCCCGGCCGTCGCCCGGCTCACGGTGCTCTCGTGCAGCCCGGTGGCAGCGGCGATGTCCCGCAGCACCAGGGGCCGCAGATGCTGTACGCCGCCTTCCAGGAACGGCAGCTGGCGCGCGAAGATCGCCTTGGCGACCCGCAGGACGGTGCGCGCGCGCTGGTCCAGCGCCTTGGCGAGCCAGTTCGCCGACTGCAGCCGTTCCGAGAGATAATCCTTCGCGTGGCGGTCGAGCGCGTTGCGGCTGAGCTCGGTGTGGTACTCGCTGTCGACCAGGACGCGGGGCAGGGTGCCGTTGTTCAGCTCGACCCGCCAGCGCCCCTCCCGCATCGGGACGACGTAGAGGTCGGGAACCAGCGTGGCCGGCTCCTCGGCCTCGAATCGGGCACCGGGCTTGGGGTCCAGGCACTTGATCTCGGCGATCATCTCCTGAAGGTCCTCGGCGTCTATGGCGCAGCGCCGCATCAGCTCGTTGAAGTCCGCGCGCGCAAGCAGCGGCAGATTGGCGAGCAGGGCGGCCATCGCCGGGTCGAGCCGGTCCTTCTCCGCGAGCTGCACGCGCAGGCACTCGGCGAGGTCACGCGCCCCGACCCCGGTCGGCTCGCAGCGCTGGATCGCCGCACGGACGGCAGCGACCACCGGTGCCTCGACCCCGTAGCGGGCGGCGAGCGTGGCATCGTCGTCGCGCAGATAGCCGTCGTCGTCCAGGCTCTGCACGATCGGCTCGGCGACCGCGCGCTCCTCGGGCCCGCGCAGCATCGTCATCACCTGCTCGGCCACATGCTCGCGCAGCCCCTTGCTGCGGGTCAGTCGCTCCTCGAACGGGCGGCGCTCGTCGTCGAAGGTGCGGCCGGCCGGCGACCGCACCGACAGGGCGCAGTCGGCCGGGCGGAAGGGCGGCGGCGGGGTCTCGGCGACCGGGGCGGCCGGGCCGTTCGGACCGCCGGCACCGTTCACGTGACCTGCGGCGGGAGTGCCCTCGCCGTCGCGCCGCAGCAGGAACGGGTTCTCGGCGACCTCCTGGTCGACCGCGCTGGCGAGCTCGAGGTTCGACATTTGCAAGAGACGGATCGCCTGCTGCAGCTGCGGCGTCAGCACGAGGCTCTGTTGTTGCCGCAGCTCGAGCCGGATGCCGGGGGCGAAGCTCATCGGTTGCGCCTAGAGGCTGAACCGCTCTCCGAGGTACACGCGCCGCACCGCCGCATCGGCGACGATCTCCGCGGGCGTTCCCTCGCGCAGCACGGCGCCATCGTGCAGGATAAAGGCGCGGTCGATGATCTCCAAGGTGTCGCGGACATTGTGGTCGGTGATCAGCACCCCCAGGCCGCGGTCCTTGAGGTGGCTGACGAGCTCGCGGATCTCGCCGACATTGATCGGGTCGATGCCAGCCAGGGGCTCGTCGAGCAGGATGAAGCTCGGGTCGGCGGCGAGCGCACGGGCGATCTCGACGCGCCGGCGCTCGCCGCCGGACAGCGCCAGCGCCGGCGAGCGGCGCAGATGGGCGAGCCCGAACTCGGCCAGCAGGCGCTCGAGCTTGTCCTCGCGCCGTGCACGGTCCGGCTGCGCGATCTCCAGGACCGCCCGAACATTGTCCTCGACGTTCAGGCCGCGGAAGATCGACGCCTCCTGCGGCAGGTAGCCGATCCCGAGCCGGGCCCGCCGGTACATCGGCAGCGCCGTGATGTCCTGGCCGTCGAGCAGCACCTGCCCGCCGTCGGCCGCGAGCAGCCCGGTGATGATGTAGAAGCAGGTGGTCTTGCCGGCACCGTTCGGGCCGAGCAGGCCGACCGCCTCGCCGCGGTGCAGGCGCAGCGACACGTCGCGCAGCACCGTGCGCCCGCCATAGTGCTTGGCGAGATGGCGCGCCGCCAGGGCCGCCTCGTCCGCGGAGCGGACGTGCGCAGCCGGCCCGGCGGCCTGCGTCCGCTCGCGCTCGAGAAGCTCGGTGTCGGCCGCCGCGCTCATGGCTGTGCGGGCTTCGCCGCCGGCTTGGGCTCGGGCACGAACAGGGCGCGCACGCGATCCTTGCGGCCGGCCCCGCCCGCCGCCTGGCTCACCGACACGACCGACACCCCGGTGTTGCGGTCGACGTCGAGCCGATCACCCTTGACCACGTTCTTGCCGCGCGTGAGCACGACATTGCCGAGCAGCACCATCTTGCCGGCGGCCAGGTCGTAGGTGCCATTGTCGCCCTCGGCCGTCTCGCCGGGCTGGATGATGATGACGTTGCCCTCGGCTTCCAGCAGCCGCACCGTCTGCTGGCTGCCCGAGGCTTGGCGCTCCTCCTCGCTGGTATAGAAGACGCGCAGGAGGTCGGTGCGCAGCGCCGTGTCGCCCTGGATGGCGTCGACGTTGCCCGTGAAGGTCGCGATGCGCTGATTCTGCTGCAGGACCAGCTTGTCGGAGGTGATCTCGATCGGCTCCTCGCTCCCTCCGGAGCGCGCCGCCGGCGCGGTGTCCTGGGCCGGTGCTGCCGGGCTCTGGGCCAGCGCGAGCGCCGCGCCGAGCAGGCCGGCGCGGCCGAGGGCGCGCACGCTCGAGCTCATGCGATGCCCGCCTTGAGGCAGTCGTGCAGATGCAGGGCGCCGACCGGGCGATCCTCGTCGAGGACGAACAGCACGGTGACCGGCCGGGGCGGGCCGTTCATCGCCGCGACGGCCTCGACGGCCAGGGCCCGGGGCCCGATGGTCCGTGGGCTGCGGGTCATGATCTCGCCCGCGGTCCGGCCCAGGATGTCCGGGGCCATGTGGCGGCGCAGGTCGCCATCGGTGACGATCCCGACCAGGCGATCCGCGGCGACCACGCCGACGCAGCCGAGCCGCTTGCGGCTCATCTCCAGAATCGCGTCGCCGACGCTCGTCTCGGGCGCCACCAGCGGCAGCTCGTCGCCCTGGTGCATCAGCTGCTCCACCCGCAGGAGCTGGCCGCCCAGCTTGCCGCCCGGATGGAACACGGCGAAGTCGTGCGCCGAGAAGCCGCGGCGCTCGAGCAGGGCCACCGCAAGCGCGTCGCCGAGCGCCAGCATGCAGGTGGTCGAG
>JBGAKU010000425.1:0-2056 GCA_044224255.1 Geminicoccaceae bacterium | reverse complement strand
AACGGCAATCTTGCACCAACGCCACACCACCTCCACTCTGGCACATTGATGCCCGTTGGGAGTGACCCCTAGGGGAATCGCATTAGGAGTTTGTAGAATCTTCTTGCGCGAGATTCTGGTCAGCATCCTCCCGAGCGGGGCGGGAGGGACGGGATGGAGCGGTTTCGGGCGTGCTTTGCGGATTTGGCGGATCCGCGTACCGGCAATGCGCAGCGCCACGATCTGTTGGAGATTCTGCTGATCGCGCTGGCCGCGACCTTGGCCGGTGCGGAGACCTGCGTCGACATGGCGGAGTTCGGGCGGGCGAAGGAGCCGCTCTTGCGCCGGTTCCTCGCCCTGCCCGGCGGCGTCCCGAGCCCGTCGATCGTTTCACGATCGACCATTCTCGCGCCTGTTCCGTCTGCTCGATCCGGCCGGGTTCGAGGCGTGTTTCGGCCGCTTCGTGGCGGCGTTCGCCGCGCGCGTCGACCAAGTGGTGGCCGTCGACGGCAAGACCGCCCGCCGCTCGTTCGACCGCCGCACGGGGCGCGATCCGCTGCATCTGGTGAGCGCCCCTCCGGTGCCTCCAGGCACCGGCTGCTGCGCAGACGGATCGAGCGCGGCGCGCTCGATGGGCCTGCGAGCAGCAGCTCGTGCTCGGCCAGAGAAACGCCGACGGCAGCGAGCTCACGGCCCTGCCCGAGCTTTTGGCCCTGCTCTGCCTCGACAGCTGCACCGTGACCGCCGACGCCCTGCACTGCCAGAAGGCGACCGCGCGGGCGATCCTCGACCGCGGCGGCGACTATGTCCTGGCGCTCAAGGGCAATCACCCGACGCTCCTGGACGATGTCCGCATCCTGCTCGACGATCCCGCGGTCCTGCCCGGCGATCGGGTCGAGACCACCGACGGCGACCATGGCCGGATCGAGATCCGCCGCGCCGAGATCGTCCACGACGTCGCCTGGTTGGCCGAGACGCACGCCTGGCCAGGGCTCCAGGCCGTCGGCAAGGTCACCGCCACGCGCGAGATCGACGGTCGGACCACCACCGCCACCCGCTACTATCTGCTCTCCAGGCCCATGTCTGCCGCCCGCTTCGCCGAGATCGTCCGGATGCACTGGCAGATCGAGAACCGCCTGCTCTGGGTGCTCGACACCGCCATGGACGAGGATCGTTCCCGCAGCCGCAAGGACCACGGCCCCGAGAACCTCGCCCGCCTCCGCCACTTCGCCCTCAACCTGCTGCGCGCCAACCCCGAGTAGGGCTCCACCCGTGGCAAGATCAAACGCGCCGCCTGGGACGACCGCTTCCTGCTCAGCATCCTGCAAGCCGCCTAATGCAATCGCCTTGCGTTGGGCTTGCGGTGACTGAGTGGGCCGGGTAGCCGAGCGGGATGACGACGCCCGCTCGCTCCCCCTACGCCGGCCACCGCTTTCCAGCCGAGGTGATCAGCCATGCGATTTGGCTGTATTTCCGCTTTCCGCTCAGCCTGCGCCTGGTCGAGGAGCTGCTGGCGGTGCGCGGCATCGTCGTCAGCCATGAGACCGTGCGTCAGTGGGCCCGCAAGTTTGGCCAGGCCTTCGCCAACCAGATCCGCCGCCGGCTACCCCGTGCCGGTGATAAGTGGCACCTCGATGAAGTCGCCATCACCATCGCCGGCCAGAAGCACTGGCTGTGGCGAGCCGTCGATCAGGACGGCATCGTGCTCGACGTGCTGGCGCAGAGCCGACGTGACAAGCAGGCGGCCAAGCGCTTGCTGCGCAAGCTGTTGAGGAAGCAGGGCCGGCCGCCTCAGATGCTGATCACCGACAAGCAGGCGAGCTATCCCGCGGCCAAGAAGCAGCTGATGCCCGGGGTCGAGCACCGCTGGCACAAGGGCCTCAACAACCGAGCCGAGAACTTGTATGGGGCGATTGATGTCAAGCTGTGCAGTTCCCGATTTGCTTCCTCTCGACTCAGCGTTGAGTGTGTTCCAACATCGGACGACCGGAGGGGAGCCCGCCTTGGACGCGGAGAATCGCGTCACAAACTTGTATTCGGTTGGACCCCTTGGGTCCCGACCATGATGCAGTCATGC
>JBGAKU010000108.1:0-17133 GCA_044224255.1 Geminicoccaceae bacterium | reverse complement strand
TGCCGTCGGCCGCGTGGACGGGCTCGAAGGTGTGCCCCCCGGAGCGGCCGTTGAAGTAGAGGTTCAGCGCCACCGCGGTAATCGAGGCCAAGAGGATGCCGCTGTGCAGCAGCGGCTCCAGGAAGTGCGGCATCTGGCTGAAGAAGTTCTTGGCAACGAGCGGGATCATGCCGGCGCTGATGCTGATCGCGATGATGAGGAGGTTGTTGGGGTTCTTCTCGAGATCGACACCGGCAAGGATCCGGATCCCGGTCGCGGTGACCATGCCGAACATGACCAGGCCGGCGCCGCCAAGCACGAAGGGGGGCACGGAGGCCACGACTTGGGCGAGCTTCGGCATCAGGCCGAGCGAGAGGAGGATGACGCCACCGACCGCGCAGACCCAGCGGCTGCGAACGCCAGTGACACCGACCAAGCCTACGTTCTGCGAGAAGGAGCTATGCGGGAAGGTGTTGAAGATACCGCCGATCACCGTGCCGAGCCCGTCGACGCGCAGGCCACGGGTGAGGTCCTCCTCGCCGAGCTTGCGATCGCAGATCTCGCCGAGTGCCAGGAACATGCCGAGCGATTCGACCATCACCACCATCATGACGATGCACATCGTGATGATCGCGACCGGGTCGAAGATCGGGAAGCCGAAGCTGAAGGGGTAGACCAGGGCGAACCACGGCGCATCGGCCAGGCGCCCGAAATTGACCTCGCCCAGCGCCATTGCCACGAGCATGCCGATGACTAGGCCCAAGAGGACCGAGACGTTGCGCAAGAACCCCTTGGCGTATTTGGAGATCAACAGGATCGCAATGAGGACGAACAGCGCCACCCCGAGATAGAGTGGCCGGCCATACTGCGGGTTGCCGAGGCCGCCGGCCGCCCAGTTGACGCCCACGCCCACCAGCGAGACGCCGATGATGGTGATGATCGTCCCGGTCACGACGTGCGGGAACAGGGGCAACAGCTTGCTCACGAGCGGCGCGACGAGGATGGTGAAGATGCCGGCGGCGATCGTGGCGCCGAAGATGCCGAGGATGCCGAGCTCCGGATTGCCGGCCATCGCCACCATTGGCCCGACCGCGGCGAAGGTGACGCCCATGATCACTGGCATGCGGATGCCGAACTTCCAGATGCCGACGCTCTGGATGATCGAGGCGATGCCGCAGGCGAGGAGGTCGCTGTTAATCAGAAAGGCGATCTGCTCCTGCGGCAGCTTCAGGGCACCGCCGATGATCAGCGGCACCGCCACCGCACCGGCGTACATCACGAGCACGTGCTGCACGCCCAGCGCCAGCAGCTTCGGTGCGGGCAGCACCTCGTCGATGGGATGAACCGCGGGCGAACTGGCACCACCATCGGCGGTGCGGGCCAACGCTGCCATAAGGCACTCTCCTCGATCTTTTGGGTGCGGGGCTGCGGCCGTCGGCCGCGCGTCAGCTGCCGCGGTATGTCGAGTATGAATAGGGCGAGATCAGCAGCGGCACGTGGTAGTGCTGATCGGTCGCGGCGATGCCGAAGCGAATCGGGATCACGTCCAGGAAAGCGGGCTCTTGTATCTCGAGCCCGGCGTTGCGGAAGTGATCCCCGGCGTGGAACACCAGCTCGTAGACGCCGGAAGCCAGCTCCGCCCCCTGCAGGAGCGGCACGTCGCAGCGGCCGTCATCGTTGGTCGTCACTGTCTTCAGAAGCTCGGTCGAGCCATCGTTGACGCGAAACAGCTCGATTCGGATCCCGGCGGCGGGCTGCCCCGCGGCCGTATCGAGCACGTGCGTCGTCAGCCTGCCCGTAGTGCCTGCCACGTCAAATTCCTCCCCCGCGGTAGCGTTGCGCGACCCCGGCCCTGTGCTGTCTCGTTCCTTCCGGCGGCGCTCCGTCTGCCAGCAATCGCGGGCGCATGAAATGCCAAAATCCGAGCTTTTCACAATGTGGAAAAGCGTGTGAGCGCTCGACCGGCGACCGCTCGGCGGCTTGACCGGGTCGGATGCGCGCAGCAGCCTCATGGCCGAGGCATCGCGTCGCGGTTCCGATGCCTCGAGCCGCCAGAGGGGAGGAGAAGATCCATGCGACGCATCCTGCTGTCCGTGATTGCCACATTCCTGCTCGCCGCGCCTGCGCTCGCCGACGGCGATGCGGCCAAGGGTGAGAAGGTGTTCGGCAAGTGCAAGGCCTGCCACGACGTCGCGTCTGACAAGAACAAGGTCGGCCCGACCCTGCACGGCGTGATTGGGCGCAAGGCCGGAGCGGTCGAGGGGTTCAAATATTCCGAGGCGATGACGGGTTCCGGAATCACCTGGGACGTGACGACGCTGACGGCCTACCTGAAGGACCCCAAGGGCTACGTGCCTGGCAACAAGATGGCCTTCACCGGCCTCAAGAAGGACGAGGACGTCGTGGACGTGATCGCCTATATCCAAGAGGCGTCGACCAAGTAATGATGCAGCGACTGGATACGCGCGGTGGCGCTCCGTCCGCCGACGAACCGGAGGGAGGCCATATATGAGCCTGAGCGAAGCCGATCGTCCCAGCCGGATGGATCGCGATGCGTTCGTCAAGCGCTTCGAAGGGGTGTTCGAGCATTCGCCCTGGATCCCCGGCCAAGCGTGGGACCGCGGGCTGGGACCCGACGCCGACACGGCCGAGGGTGTCCATGCCCGCATGTGCGCGGTGCTGGGCGACGCCGGCGAGGAGCGCCAGCTTGAGCTGATCCGGGCGCACCCGGATCTGGCCGGGAAGCTTGCGCAGGCGAAGGGCCTGACCGAGGAATCGACCCGGGAGCAGGCCTCGGCACGCCTCGACCAACTCACCGCTGGCGAGCTTGCCCGGTTCACCGAGCTGAACGATGCCTACCGGGCCCGATTCGGCTTTCCCTTCGTGATCGCGGTCAGAGGGCTCACCAAGGACGATATCCTGGCCGCCTTCGAGCGTCGGCTGGGCAACGACCTCGACGCCGAGCGGCGTACCGCGCTGGAGCAGATCGAACGTATCGCGTTGCTCCGACTGAAAGAGCTCCTGCCCTGAGCCTCGGGGCTCAAGGCAGGGTCGCGTCTCGTCCGCGTCGTCTCCGCTTGCTGTTCAATCCGCTCGCCGTGCCGCGGCCTCGTGGCCGCCGAAGTTGGCGGTGATTGCCTGAGCGGCGGCGGCTACCATCGACCCGAGCTGGCTCAGGCGCTCATCTGTTAGGCGAGCGCTTGGGCCTGCCACCGAGAGGCTGGCGAGCGGGCGCCCCTGCTCGTCGAAGATTGGCGCGGCCACGCAGCGCAACCCGGCCGCATGCTCCTCGTCATCCACGGCGTAGCCCTGAACGCGCCCCTGCTCGAGGCTAGCCCTCAGCGCCTGCGCTGCCACCAGCGTCCGTTCGGTGACGCGCGGGAGGCCGTGGCGCCTGAGCACCCGCCTCACCTCCGTCTCCGGTAGCCACGCCAGCATCGCCTTGCCGGCACCCGAGCAGTGCATCTTGAGGCGATCGCCCGGCCGGGCCATCGCGCGCATCATCTGCCGGCATTCGACCTGGCCCATGCAGACGACCTCGCCGGCCTCCATCATGTAGAGGTTTACCGTCTCGCCGCTGTCCTCCATCAGCTGATGCATGTACGGCCTTGCCGTCGTCACGATGTCCCGTGTACGCGCAAACGCGTTCCCCACGACGAAGGCCTGCGCCCCGATTTGCCAGAGGTCCGTGGCGGCATCGAGGTAAACGAACCGGCGTCCCTCGAGTGTGGCGAGCAATCGATGCACCGTAGCGGACGGGAGGGCCACCGCTTGCGCCAGCTCGGTCAGCGTCAGACCGTTCTGGCTGGAGGCCAGCGCCTCGAGCATGGCAAGCGCCCGCGTCAGCGACTGAACCTGTCTCGACCGCGCCGGAGCCGCCAGCAGCCGCGCGACCGCCGATCGTTCGCTATCCTGATCCTCATTCTGCCCTGCACCCGCCATCCCTTGACCTCCGCGTTCGTAGGCGCAGCACACACCGCATCGTTGCGCGCAGCTTCGACCTATCGCTTCGACTATGTCGGACGACGCCAGACTCGCTCGTCCGCGTCCTCCATGCCCACTAATGTCGCCTCGCTCACCACCGGGCGGTGTCGCTCAGGCGGCATCTGCGTTCACCCGACCGCCGCCGCCCCTGGCTCACCGGCCCGAGGCGCGAAATATGGCGTGGAAGGGATGTGCCCCCCATAGTCCGCGGTGAGCTTGCCGGCGGCCTGACCTACCAGCACGCCAAGGATCCGCATGCGCTCGGCCGTGACACGTGTCTTTGGTCCAGAAAGCGACAAGGCGGCGATCGGCAGACCGTGCTCGCTGAAAATCGCGCCGGCGATGCAGCGCACGTCCAACGTATGCTCCTCGTCGTCCGTGCTGTAGCCATAAGTCCGTATGACATCGAGTTCCCGGCGGAGCTCGTCCACCGACTGAATGGTCTTCGTGGTCAAGGGTGCCATCGTGAGCTGCCGCAGCGCCTTTGCAAGTTCGTCCTCGGGCATGTAGGCCAGCAGCACCTTACCAATGGCTGAGCAATGCAATTGAACGCGTTCGCCGGGATTGGCGATCACTCGCACCACATGACGTGATTCGACCTGGCTTAGATATAAGGCATGATAGCCGTCCAGAATGGCGAGATTCGCGGTCTCGCCGCTTTCCTCGGCAAGGATCCTCAGAATAGGTCGCGCCATGACGGCGAGATCACGGGAATATACGAAGCCGATCCCGAATGTAAATGCGTCGACACCCACCAGCCAGGTGGCCCGCTCACGATCAAACCGCACAAAATGCTCTTCCTCCAAGGTAGTCAGTAGACGATGTACCGTCGACACAGGAAGGTCGGCAATCCGCGCGATTTCGGTGACGCCAAGACCTTTAGGATTACGGCCAATTATTCGGGCAATCGCCAATGCACGAGATAGAGACTTTACCCTGCCAGCTCGCTCGCTATGCGGTGTATCGCCGGAGCGGAGCGGCTCACCGGGTCCATGTTTGTTTCTGCGCTCCATTCTGGACGTCCACGCCGAGGAAAGTGCCTGTGACCGGGGTGGGGCTGCCAGTCAGCGCTCGTGCCAGCCGGTGCTCACCGGGCATCCCCCCACCGTCGCTAACTTGGTGAGCAAGTAGCCAACGCGCAGGGAGGGAGCAAATGCTTTCCGCATTGCGGAAAACTCGCCTGGCGACCGTCGCGCTCGCTGGTTTGAGCGACCGCTGCAGGATTCAGCGGTCGAGGAACGCGCTAGACTTCGAACCATCGTCAGCGATGCCCCGGCCGAGAAAGCTTCGCCGCGGCGAAGGTGGATAGGTGTGCGCCATGACCAAAGGTATTCGTCCGCGCCGCAGCATTCTCTACATGCCGGGCTCGAACGCGCGTGCGCTGGAGAAGGGCCGCACCCTACCGGCAGACGGCCTGATCCTGGACCTCGAGGACGCGGTGGCCCCCGATGCGAAGCGGCAGGGCCGAATCGAGATTGCCCGCGCGTTGGAGAACAAGGCCGCCTATGGCGGTCGCGAGCTGATCGTGCGGGTCAACGGGCTCGACACGCCCTGGGGCCACGCCGATCTCAGCGCCATGGCGCATACCGGGGCCGACGTCATCCTGCTGCCCAAGGTCGAGGGCGCGGACACGGTCCGGCGCGCGCTGCACGTGCTCGACCTGGCCGGCGCCCCCGCCGACCTCGCCATCTGGTGCATGATCGAGACACCGCGCGGCATCCTGCGGGCGGGGGAGATTGCCGACACCGAGCGGGTGGAGTGCCTGGTCATGGGCACCTCTGACCTGACCACGGACCTGCACGCACTGCACACGCCCAGCCGGCTGCCCATGCTGACCTCGCTCGAGATCTGCCTCTTGGCCGCCAGGGCTGCGCGGATCTCGATCCTCGATGGTGTGCATCTCAATCTGGACGATGAGGCCGGCTTCGCCGAGGCCTGCCGCCAGGGCCGCGAGCTCGGCTTCGACGGCAAGACGCTGATCCATCCCAAGCAGATCGAGACCGCCAACAGGATCTTCGGACCGTCCGAGGCCGAGGTCGCCTGGGCGCGCCGGATCATCGCCGCCCACGAGGAGGCCCGCGCCGCCGGCAAGGGCGTGGTCGTGGTCGACGGCAAGCTGATCGAGAACCTGCACGTCCTGGAGGCGCGCCGCGTAGTAGCCCTGGCCGAGATGATCGAGGCAGCTGCGGGGTAACCTGATGTCGCCGGACGTCGGCAACCCCGCCCAGGAACGCGGCCTGACCACGGGCACCATGGTCTGTGCCCCCTTGCCACGCACCGGTCGTCGTCGCCTCCGTCGGTCAGGCATCATCGCCCGACGGCCCTTGCGATCGTGGCAGGCTGATAGCCGCAGCCGCCACGATCAGGGATGGCGAGACGAAGGTCAGCGCGGCACGAGCTTGCGATAGAGGTGCCATGTGGCATGCCCGAGCACGGGCATGACCACGATCAGGCCGAGCAGCACGGGCAGTGAACCCAGCACCAAGCCGCCCGCGACGATCAGACCCCAGATCGCCATCGGTATCGGATTCACGATGCAGGCCTGCACCGAGGTCGCGACCGCCGTATAGAGGCCGACGTCGCGATCGAGCAGCATCGGGAACGACACCACGCTGATCATCAGCACCAGCAACGCGAACAGGAAGCCCACGCCGACACCCACCACAATCAGCGACCGACCTTCGCTGGTCGTGAAGACGTCGTGGTAGAAGGCGCCGAACGAAACCACACCCTCGTGGCCCATCGTCGCATAGTAGATCGTGTGAGCGGTCACCAGCCAGAGCAGAAAGATCCCGAGCAGGATCAGTCCGAGGACCACGATTTCCCCGAAGGCGGGCGTCGCCATCACACGGAATGCATCGGCCCAGCCTACCTCCGCCCCCTGCTCGTGCCGCCGGCTCAGCTCGTAGAGGCCCACCGCCGCGACCGGGCCGAGCAGCGCGAAGCCCGAGGCGAGCGGGAACAGAAGCGGGATGAAATCATAGTTGAGCACGGACCAAGCCAGCACCAGACCAGCCAGCGGATAGATGATGCAGATGAACATGACGTCGGTGCGGTAGGTCAAGAAGTCGTCGAGGCCCTTGACCAGGGCATCGCGGAGATCCTCGACGCCAATCCGGCGCACCGTTGGCAGCGCGCCGTCGCGCAGCTCGCCATGCTCGCGCAGGGCGCGCCCAGTGCTACCCACCGCGAGGCCCGCGGCCTTGACCTGATCCGCCGTCCACTCGACAGGGTTCCGGATATGGTCCCGTTCGGCCATCATCGATCCTCCCGAACGCTGCTCGAGAGTCGAGGCTGCCCGTCGCGCGACGCCAGATCTGTGGCCGGTCACGAGAGAGCCGCGACCCCGCGATGCCCAACATACGCCGGTCTCACGGCAGAGTCCTCCGTCATGTTGGGCAAAACGGCGGCCGCGCCCGTTGCCCGGACGGATCGAATGCCGTGGCGCGCCACCTACAGCCCTTGCTTCGTCCGATCGGCCACGCCCTCAATTGACAAATGGCCAAAGTAGGTAGAATCTGCAGAATTACACGGCGTGTCTTAGGCATGCGCGGGAGCGCCTGTTCGTTGCCCGGCGCAAGTAGCGTGGCAGTTAGGCTTCCGCGCCGGGAAGCCTGGGCGCTGGCAGCGAGGACCGTGAGTGATGGCGGTAGCAGTCATACTCATTCTGGTCGCCGTCGGTTCTGTTCTGTTCCATGTCCTGAGCCCTTGGTGGTGGACACCTATTGCGTCCGTCATCCTGTTCATGGCCTATTGCGTCTTTCGCTTCCGCCATCGCGAGGGTCGGCGGGCCGCGTACGAGCCGGAAAGCGCGCGGCTGGAATGGTGGCTCACCGTCGTGACCGCCGTGGGCGTCGCGGCCATGCTCGCTCCCGGCCTGTTCGTCTGGCAGCGCTTCGTGACCGTCCCCGACGGGGCGTCGGAGTTCGAGGTCGTGGGTCAGCAGTGGCTGTGGAGCTTTCGGCTGCCCGGCAAGGACGGCCGGCTCGGCACGGCCGAGACCGCCAATGTCAGCCCGGACAATCCGCTCGGCCTCAACCCCGACGATCCGTACGGACAGGATGACGTGATCATCCAGGGCGACGACCTGCATCTGCCGGTCGGCAAGCCGCTGAAGGTCCTGCTGCGCTCCGTCGACGTCTTGCACGATTTCTACGTGCCCGAGTTCCGCGCCAAGATGGACATGGTGCCCGGGATGGTCACCTATTTCTGGTTCACTCCGACGCGAACCGGCACGTACGAGATCCTGTGCTTCGAGCTGTGCGGGCTGGGGCATCCCGAGATGCGGGGCATCGTCGTGGTCGACGAGCAGAGCGACTATCAGGCGTGGCTGGACAGCCAGGCCACGTTCGCGCAACTGGCATCGACCGGGCGACCGACAAGAAGAGCGGAGGCCAACCTTGGGCAGGACAAGATCCGCACTCCTGGCGAGTAAACGAGCCGCGCGATGACATTTGGCCTCGTCCTGCGAATGCGACACGGACCGCGGAGGGCAACTTGATGGCTCACGCAACGGCGCGCGCGACCACCGCCGTTCCACCGGCCGAAACTGAGGATGTCGAGCTTTACCACGCCCGGAGCTGGTGGACGAAGTATGTCTTCTGCCAGGATGCCAAGGTCATCGCCATCCAGTATTCGGTCACGGCCCTGGCGATCGGCCTCGTGGCCCTGGTTCTCTCGTGGCTGATGCGTCTGCAGCTCGGCTTTCCCGACACGTTCTCGATCATCGATGCGACGCAGTACTATCAGTTCATCACCATGCACGGCATGATCATGGTGATCTACCTGCTCACGGCACTCTTCCTGGGAGGTTTTGGCAACTACCTGATCCCGTTGATGGTCGGCGCCCGCGACATGGTGTTTCCCTACGTCAACATGTTGAGCTACTGGATCTACCTTCTCGCCGTGCTCGTGCTGGTGATCGGCTTCTTCGTGCCGGGGGGCCCGACCGGCGCCGGCTGGACCCTCTATCCGCCCCAGGCGATCCTGTCCGGCACGCCAGGCCGGGAGTGGGGCATCATCTTCATGCTCGGCTCCCTGATCCTGTTCATCATCGGCTTCACGATGGGCGGGTTGAACTATGTCGTGACCGTCCTGCAGGGGCGCGCCCGCGGGATGACGCTGATGCGCCTGCCCTTGACGGTGTGGGGCATCTTCACCGCCACGGTCCTGGCGCTGCTCGCCTTCCCCGCCCTGTTCGTCGCCGCCGTCATGATGCTGCTCGACCGGGTGCTGGGGACCAGCTTCTTCATGCCGACCATCGTCGAGATGGGTGAGCGGCTGGGCTATGCCGGCGGCAGCCCGATCCTGTTCCAGCACCTGTTCTGGTTCTTCGGCCACCCCGAGGTCTACATCGTCGCCCTGCCGGCATTCGGGATCGTCTCCGACCTGATCGCCACCCATGCGCGCAAGAACATCTTCGGCTACCGGATGATGGTCTGGGCGATCGTCGCCATTGGCGGGCTCAGCTTCGTCGTCTGGGCGCACCACATGTACGTCAGCGGCATGGACCCGTATTTCGGCTTCTTCTTCGCCACGACCACCCTGATCATCGCCGTGCCGACCGCGATCAAGGTCTACAATTGGGTGCTGACCCTGTGGCGTGGCGACATCCACCTCACCGTGCCGATGCTGTTCGCGCTCGGCTTCATCGTCACCTTCCTCAATGGCGGGCTGACCGGGCTGTTTCTCGGCAACGTGGTCGTCGACGTCCCGCTCTCGGACACGATGTTCGTGGTCGCGCATTTCCACATGGTGATGGGCATCGCGCCGATCATGGTCATCTTCGGCGCCATCTATCACTGGTACCCGAAGATCACCGGGCGCATGTTGGACGACACCATGGGGAAGCTGCACTTCTGGGTGACGTTCCTCGGCGCTTACGCGATCTTCTTCCCGATCCACTATCTCGGCCTGATGGGCGTGCCGCGCCGGTACTACGAGCTGGGCCAGACCGCGTTCATCCCGGAATCGGCCCACACCCTCAACGAGTTCGTCACCGTGGCGGCCCTGATCGTCGGCGTCGCCCAGCTGGTGTTCCTGTTCAACCTGATCTGGAGCCTGCGCCACGGCCGACCGGCCGGTGGCAACCCATGGCGCGCCACCACGCTGGAGTGGCAGACGCCGGAGACGCCGCCGGGGCATGGCAATTGGGGGCGGGAGCTGCCGGTGGTCTATCGCTGGGCCTACGACTACAGCGTGCCGGGTGCGCCGCAGGACTTCATCCCGCAGAACGAGCCGCCGGCGGCCGTGCCGCGCCCGGCCTGAGGAGCTGCGGTCGTGGCCATCACCGCCATATTCCTGGCCGTGGTCGCGACGATCGTCGTCTGGTGGCTGTCGCACCAGCGGCTCGCTGCCAAGCCGTGGCTGGAGCAGGGCGTGATCGGCGCGGATGCGCCGGACGCGGGTGTCACGCGCACCCGCACCGCCATGATCGGGCTCGGGGTTTTCCTCACCGTCGCCGGCTCGCTGTTCGCGCTCTTCGCCAGTGCCTACACCATGCGCATGCACATGGGTGCCGACTGGCGCGCGCTGCCGGTGCCGTTCCTGCTGTGGCCCAACACGGCCGTGTTGGTCGCCAGTAGCGTGGCGCTACACCGGGCGCAGCTCGCCGCGCGTGGCGGAAGCATGGATCGCGCACGTGACGCTCTCTTGCTGGGAGGCGGGCTCGCGTTGCTGTTCCTGGCCGGGCAGTTGCTGGTTTGGCGGCAGCTCGATGCTGCTGGCTACTTCGTCGCCGCGAACCCCGCCAACGCCTTCTTCTACCTGCTCACCGCCGTGCACGGGCTGCACGTGCTGGGCGGGCTCGTCGCCCTGGCGCGAGCGACGGCCAAGGTTTGGGGCGGTGGCGAACCGGACCGGGTGCGCCTGAGTGTCGAGCTGTGCGCCGTCTACTGGCATTTCCTTTTGTTGGTATGGTTGGTGCTCTTCGCGCTGCTTCTGCATCACTAGAGGAGACAGGGAGCAGATGACACAGCCCGCATCGGCGCCGACGGCTGCGGCGCTCGCCCATCCTGCCGGACTGGCCGGGATCGTCGCGGACTGGTCGTCCGACCAGCGCGCGTTCAAGAACGTGTCCTGGGGGAAGGCCATGATGTGGATCTTCCTCCTCAGCGACACCTTCGTCTTCAGCTGCTTCTTGCTCTCCTACATGACGGTCCGCTCGTCGACGACCGTGCCCTGGCCGAACCCGAGCGAGGTGTTCGCGCTAACCATCGGCGGTACCTCGATCCCGCTGATCCTGATCGCGATCATGACCTTCGTCCTGATCAGCAGCAGCGGCACCATGGCCATGGCGGTCAACTTCGGCTACCGCCGCGACCGGGTGCGGTGCGCCGCGTTCATGCTGCTGACGGCGCTCTTCGGCGCCACCTTCGTCGGGATGCAGGCGTTCGAGTGGACCAAGCTGATCCTGGAGGGCGTCCGACCTTGGGAGAACCCCTGGGGCGCGCCGCAGTTCGGCTCGAGCTTCTTCATGATCACGGGCTTCCACGGCACCCACGTGACGATCGGCGTGATCTTCCTGCTGATCATCGCCCGCAAGGTGCTGCGGGGGTCGCACATGCCGAGGGCCAGCAGCACCCGATCAAGCTGTACCTCGTAGTCTGGGGCTGGCTGTTCGTTCTCAGCACCTGCTCCTATCTCGTGGATTACTTCCACGTTCAGGGCCACCTCCGCTGGACCTTGATCCTGCTGTTCATGGTCCTGAAGGCCGGGCTGATCGTCGCCGTCTTCATGCACATGGCCTGGGAGCGGCTGGCCCTGGTTTACGCCATCCTGCTGCCGCCGGTCCTGGTGCTCGTGTTCGTCGCGATCATGGTGTTCGAATCGGACTACACCTTGCTCACCAGGCTCTTCTTCTTCGGCGCGCGACCCTAAATCTCGCGCGCGAGCAGGCCCGGCCATGCCAGCGCCACCGCTCGAGCCGGCCGCCACCTACCAGCCGCGCGAGGCGGTGGCTTTGTTCGACGACTATGCGGACCTCGTCGCCGCGATCGAGGAACTCGAGCTGGCGGGCTTCGACCGCTCGCAGATCAGTCTGATGCGCAGCTGCACGGCCGCGGAGAGGCGGCTGGGGCGACCGATCGGCCATGTGCGTGAGCTCGAGGACGAGCCCACCATCCCGCTCGGCGGCTGGTTCGACCAGCACGAGCTCAACGCGGGCAAGACCGCTTTGGCAGCCGGCTTCGCCTATGTGGGCAGTCTGGTCGCCATCGCCGCCATGGTCGCCGAGGACGGCGCCCTGCTGGCCATCCTCGCTGCGGGCGCCGCCGGCGGTGGGATTGCCGGGGCGGGCGGTATCGGCCTCACTCACCTGATCGGGCGTCGCCGCATCCGGGAGCTTCAGGAGCAGCTTGCCCGCGGCG
Source organism: Geminicoccaceae bacterium (assembly GCA_044224255.1). Lineage (GTDB taxonomy): Bacteria > Pseudomonadota > Alphaproteobacteria > Geminicoccales > Geminicoccaceae > Benzoatithermus. The sequence goes on along the minus strand of JBGAKU010000108.1, from coordinate 4,804 downwards.
GCATTCCGATCTGGGCCGAGACGCGCAGCCGCGAGCAGGAGCGCATCGCAATCGCCACGCTCGAGCGCCATGCCGCCCGTGACGTGCATCTACACGACTTCACGCACTCGGCACAGCTTCCCTAATCCGCAACGGCGGCGTGGGCCGGTCCGGCCGGATGTTGGCCGGGCTTGCGCATGAGGAGCAGCGTCGGCACGGCGGCGAGGGTCAGGAGCATCATCATCCGGTAGTCGGAGGCATAGGCGATCACCTGCGCCTGCTCGTTGACGACGCTGTTCAGCGCCGCCTGGCCGGCGGCGGTCCAGGCGTCCCAGTACTGATGGATCGCCGGCTCGTAGAGGGCGGGGTTGAACGGGTCGAGGGTCGCGGCGATCTCGGCATGGTTGCCCTGGGTGCCGCTGGCGAGGCGGCTGATCACGATCGAGATGCCGATGCTGCTGCCGAGATTGCGCATCAGGCTGAACAGGCCCGTGGCCTCGGTCCGCCATTCAGGCGGCAGGGTGGCGAAGGTGATCGTGCTGAGCGGCACGAAGATCAGCCCGAAGCCGAGGCCCTGGGTGAAGCCGGTGCGGACGATGGTGGCGGCGTCGACGTCGGGCGTGAACAGGCTCATCTCGTAAAGCGAGGCCGCGGTCACCAAGAGGCCAGCGCCGATGATCAGGCGCGCGTCGATCCGCCCGATCAGCCGGCCGACGATGAACATCATCAGCATGGTGCCCATGCCGCGCGGCGCCAGCACCATGCCGGCGGTCAGCACGGGATAGCCCATCGGGCCCTGCAGAAACGGCGTCAGCAGCGCCAGGGTGGCGAGCAGGATGATCCCGATCAGGAAGATGAAGACCAGCCCGGCGGAGAAGTTGCGGTCGGTGAACAGATGCGGGTTCACGAACGGCCGGTCGGTCGTGAAGGTGTGGGCGAGAAACAGGTAGAAGGCGGTCCCGGCGACGATCGCCTCGACCATGATCTCGGTCGAGCCGAACCAGTTGAGCTGCTCGCCGCGGTCGAGCAGGAGCTGCAGCGAGCCGATGGCCACGCTCAAAGCCAGAAAGCCCAGCCAGTCGAAGGGGATGTCGCGCCGGTCGCTTTCGCGCAGGAAGGTCATGAGGCCGACGAAGGTCAGGATACCGACGGGCAGGTTGACGTAGAACACCCAACGCCAGCTGTAGCTCTCGGTCAGCCAGCCGCCGAGCGTCGGCCCCAGGATTGGGCCGACCATCACACCCACGCCCCACAGCGCCATGGCCGAGCCGTGCTTCTCGCGCGGCCAGGTGTCGAGCAGGACCGCCTGCGACAGGGGCACGAGCGCGGCACCGCACACGCCTTGCAGCAGACGGAACAGCACGATCTGGTTCAGGTTCTGCGCCAGACCGCACAGGATCGAGGCGGCGGTGAAGCCCGCCACCTGGATCAGGAACAGGCGCTTGCGGCCGAAGCGGGCGGCGAGCCAGCCGGTGGGCGGGGTCATGATCGCGGCGGCGACGATGTAGGAGGTCAGCACCCAGTTGGCCTGATCCTGGGTCGCCGACAGGCTGCCCTGCATATAGGGCAGCGCGACGTTGGCGATCGTGGTGTCGATCGCCTGCATGATCGTCGCCAGCATCACGCAGATCGTGACCGGCCAGTAGCTCGAGTGATCGGCGGCCATGGGCCTATGCCTCAGAGCCAGGCGAACAGGTCGCCGAGGTGGCGTAGATGGCCGGTGTCCACCTCGATCTCGGCACTCATCCCGGCGCGCAGCGGTGGTGCTCCCGCCTCGGGCTCGACCGCGATGCGCATCGGGATCCGCTGCACCACCTTGACCCAGTTGCCGCTCGTGTTCTGCGCCGGCAGCAGCGAGAACTGGGCCTGGCTGGCCGGGCTGACGCTCTCCACCGTGCCGTGCCAGGAGCGGCCCGGATAGGTGTCGACCGACACCTCGACCGGCTGCCCGGGCTCGATCCAGGTCAGGTCCGTCTCCTTCGGGTTCGCCTCGATCCAGCGCTTGGTCCCGACCAGGGCAAAGGCCGCCTGACCAGCGTCCAGGTACTCGCCCGGCTGCAGCGAGGAGACGCGCGCCGTCATCCCGTCGATCGAGGCCTTGACCACGGTGGACTCGAGATCATGCGCTGCGCGGTCCCTTGCCGCCACCGCCGCAAGATAGCGCGGATGGCGCTCGATCGGTGCGGTCGGGTCACCGTTGAGCTGGGCGGCGATACTGGCCTGCTCCTGCTGCAGGGCGCTCACCCGGGCGTGGGCGGCGTCGAGATCGTGCCGGGCGGCGTCGAGCTGCGCCTGGGCGCTGACCCGGCGGCCGGCAAGATCGACCTGCCGCGCATGCTCCTTCTCGTAGAAGGCGACGTCGCTCTCGGCCTGCTCGATATCGGCGGCAACCTTGGCGTAGCTCGCCTTCAGCGCCTCGAGCTCCGTCCCCGCCATGCGGATCTCTGCCTCGGCCGAGGCGAGCGTGGCGCGGTAGGGCGCGTCGTCGAGCGTGAACAGGATCTGGCCGCGGGTGACGTGCTGGTCGTCGCCGACCACGATGGTCTTGACCAGCCCGGCCACGTCGGTCGCGACCTGGACGGTGTCGGCCTGCACATAGGCATTGTCGGTGCCGACATAGCGTCCGCCGGTCAGCCAGAACCAGCCGACCGCCGCGAGGACCAGCGCCGGGCCGCCGAGCAGCAGGCTCCAGCGGACGAGCTGGCGCCGGCTTCTGCGGTCGTGCCGGGTGATCCGGGCCAGCGGCTCGCGGCGTGCTTCGCCGGCCCGCGCCGTCTCCGGCCGCAGCGCGGTCACCCTCGCCTGCTCCGCCGCCTCAGCCATGACGACGTACCCCCTCGTCCGCAGCCTCCTCGCCCGCGAGGGCGGCCTGCAGGTTGCCCTTGATCCGGCCGAGCTCGGCCAGGAGCCGCTTGCGGGTCTCGGCGTCGAGACCGGCCAGCGCCTCCTCGCGTACCTCCGCCCCCAGCTCGCGTATGCGCTCGAGCTCCGGGGCGGCGTGCTCAGTCAGGAAGAGGTTGCGCTGGCGGCGGTCCTTCGGGTCGAGGCGGCGCTCGACCAGGCCCATCGCCTCCAGCCGGTCGAGCAGGCGAACGAGCGTGATCGGCTCGATATCGAGGATGGCGGCAAGGCCCGCCTGATGGATTCCCTCGCAGCGGGCGATGTGCGCCAGCACCTGCCACTGCGCCCGGCTCAGCCCGATTCCCGCCGCACGGGCGCGCTGCTCCAGCCGCTTGCGCAGCAGGCGGGCGACGTCGTGGACCAGAAAGCCGAGCGTGGGCTCGCTCCAGGCCTGGCGGTTCGATGGCATGGCGATCCTAAGCGAAGCTATGATAAGCTTGCTTATGATCTAGTCGATCCCACGCAGGCGTCAAGCCCCGCGCCCGGTCAGTAGCGCAGCATCCACTTCACGCCGATGCGGTCGTCGTCCTCGCGCCCGCTCCAGCTCAGCGCGCGCGACGACTCCACGGTCAGTCCCGGTGCTACGTCCACCGACACCCGCTGGCGCCGCTCGCCCTCCGCTTCGCTGACGCTGAAGCCGAAGCGGTCCATCGCATGCAGGTCCAGGCTGCCGCCGGTGCCGTCGCTCCCAAGGCTGCCCGACAGTCGCGTCCGCTGGGTGATCCGCCAGGCCACGGCGCCGCGCCGCATGTCGCCCTCGCTCGCCGCGCCCACGCTCAGGCCGCGCGCGATCTCCGCCGCCGCGGCGAGCCGGCTGCGGTCGGCCTGGGATTCGGCGTCGATCCGTGCCCCAGGCCCGAGATCGATCCCTGCGCCCATGGCGTTTGGTTCCTGCCGCACCACCACGCCGATGCCGGCGCCGGGCTCGAGCCTGGCCACGGCCCCGGCTCTGCCGGCCCCCTGCGCCAAGTCCAGCGACCCCAATGGCCCGGAAAGCCTGCTGGACTGGAAGCTGGTCGCTCCGGCCCCCAGGCCGGTGACGCGGGCCTGGATCGGTGCCCCGGTATTGGCGGTTTCCTGCAGCGCGACGAGACCCTGCCCCGCCACCTCCTGCGCCGCCGCCTCGCCGGCCGCGGCTGCCTCGTCCATGGTCGCACTGGGCAGTGCCTGCGCGGCCCGACCCGCTGCATGCGCCACTGCACCCGCATCGGCAGCCGCCTCGGGCACGCTGATCTCAGCGATGCGCTCGGGTGGGGCCGGAGCCGTCGCTGCAGCCGGCGACATCGGCAGACCTGCGCCGCGGTCGCTCACGCATGCTCCCAGAAGAAGCACGCCCAGCAACGCCGAAACCTGCCGGCACCCGCCCATGTCTGGCCGCCCGCCCGAGGCGTCTGTCGCAGCAATGCTACCAGACGTTCACGCGTGCGTCACGTTATGGTCGGGCTTCGGCGCGTCCGGCTGCCGTCGTCGACAGGTGAGCGACGATGTAGTCGGCGGAGGAGGAGGACAGGACCAGGGCCGCACCCGCCATGTCCTCGAGATAACCCATGCGGCCACACAGGACGGCCTCGCCGATCAGGCGCTTCTTGCCGGCGATATCTCCTTTTTCGTCGGCAATGGATTATACTTGTAGTAGCGGTCAAAGTGTTCCAACCGCAGCATGTAGTGTCATCACTGATTCGCGTAGGCGGTGTGGCCAATGGGGGATGGGATTTTTCTGATTCGCGACGGCAAGCTCATGGAACTGGTCGATCGACCGTACGACTCCGAGGACCTCCTGCAAACGCTTCTCGCCGAGTATCCTGGCCTGATCGCCGGAAAGCAGATCGACAGCGCGTCGCCTCGTCGCTGGCTGCTGATTTCTCGCGAGATGATGGTACCGGCGGAGGAGGGTGGCGCGTCGCGGTGGTCGCTCGATCACCTG
>JBGAKU010000107.1:0-17135 GCA_044224255.1 Geminicoccaceae bacterium | reverse complement strand
CGCGGCTCCAATAGTCGCCGATATTAACCGATCGCTTGAGCATGCCCCGACCCTAGCCGCTTCCCAGCCGGGTCGGTAAGTATGAGCAGCCGTCTTAGTTATGCAACCGTAGCGCTTGGTGCGCTTGCTCCATAATGCCGGCTTGACCGGCCTCGTTGGACGTCTCGCCTCGGACGGCCGCGTCGTCGCGAGTGTCCAGAGCCCTCTGCGCCTCGACCCGTTCAACGAGCCGCAGCCCGACCTGATGCTCCTGCGCCCACGCCCCGACGACTACACGACCAGCCACCCCACCGCCGACGTCCTGCTCCTGGTCGAGGTCGCCGACCGCTCGCTCGCCTGGGACCGTGGCCCCAAGCTCGACCTCTACGCCCGGCACGCCGTGCCGAAGGTCTGGATCGTCGATCTGCCCGGCCGATTGGTCGAGGTCTGCCGCGGCCCGGGGCCGGACGGCCACACCGAGCGTCGCCGGCTGACGGCGGGCATGATCGCGCCGACGCTGGTGCCGGGGATCGAGATCGATGTCGCGGCACTTCTGGCGTAGCCCGCGGCCGGCGGAGCCGGCACGATGAAGCGGTAAACTGAGGTCGGTGTCCCCGGAATCCCCGCGATCAGGTGGAACAGCAGTTGGCCGCGACTAGTTTAATACAAGAACGCACTCACCATCATGCTCCATTGCCATCGCGCTTCCTGTGTAAAAGACGCTTGCCTTAACTGTTTGGCATGATGCAGCCAGTCGGCTGGAACCATTCACGGAAAAATTGCATCCATACGGAGTTTCGGTAACTGTAATTTGGCGATCTTGCCGCTCTTCCATCCAAGCGTTTGCCGTCGGACAACGGGTTACCTTAGTAGACGTAGCTCTAGTTGGAGGTCTCTCTTGAACAATAGGATTTTGCTGTAATTCTTCTTTAACTTTCTGAGGCAGTTTCTTTCCTGAATAATCATCTATTACACTCATCGCCCATTCACGGAGCGTGGGGGTTTCAGGTGTATTTTTTGGATCATCACGTAGTATTTGGATCGCCAGCTCCATAACTTTTATCTCTACATCGTTCCTTTTCAGAATTACCGCGATGGCCTGGCCCACGATGGCGATGACGATAGGCACAGCGATTGCCGCAAACAGGCCGCTAAGGATCTTGATCTTTTCCCACCGATCGATTGGTGGGGGATTAGCGGACAGCGCCGGCTTGCGGTGACCAGACGCAATATGGCGCCATAGAAAGCTTGAGTCGGACATCCGATGGCCTTCATCAAATTGCCTCTATCTAAGCACCTCCAGGTGTAATGGGCCAGTGTCTTGCCACGTTGCCTAACAATAGAGGATGACCCGGCCAGCCGATCCAGCCGTTGCATCCCCTGCGCTTTGCGCCGTTTGGCCCAAGCCACTGGCGCCCGCGGGGGTCTCCGGGGTCCTCGGTACCAGGTACCATTAATGAAGATACTGATGCGGCTCGGCCGCCGCAGGCGTCACCCTCCTCCCTCAAGGGCCAGCACCCGCCGCTCCAGCGCGCTCAGGCGGTCCTCGTTCAGCCCCTGTGCGGCCAGGAGCTCGACGCGGGTTTCCCGGCCCAGCGCCGTCAGCAGCTCGTCCTTCAGCCGCCCCGCCCGGCGCTCGATTTCGTGCCGCACGGCCTCCAGCATCAGCTTGACCAGATCCAGATCGCCCTCGACCCGGCCGAGCCGCCGGTCGAGCTGCGCCAGCACCCGCCCGTGCTCCGCCAATATCTGGCCGTGCTCGGCCTGCACCTCGCCGATGCCGGCGACGATCTCGCCCAGGCGGTCCAGCTTGGCCTCGACCCGTTCCCAGGCGGCCTGCATCCGCTCGTCCCCGTTGTCGGGCATCCCATGCTCCGTCCTCGGTCGCAGCGAGACTATCCGGACCGCCCGGCCGATGCCAGCGCAGCGGCGGCCAACCGGTGCGGTGGCGCAACGGCCGCTCACGCCGCCCGTGGCTTGCGCCCCAGCGCCCGCTCGACCGCCTCGGGCTCGCGGTCGATCACCTGCAGCAGGATCTGGGCCGGGCCTTCCGGGCGGCGACGGCCACGCTCCCAGTTGCGCACCGTCCCGAGCGAGAAGCCGAACCGTGCCGCGAACGACTCCTGCGTCAGGCCCAGCCGCCGGCGGAGCTGCTTGAGGTCGACCGGATAGATCGGGATCGCGTCGGCCAGCTCGGCCTCGCTCAGATAGACGTCGTCGGGATCGTTGCGGACGATCTCGTCCAGCTCCTCCTCGGAGATCGAATCGACCTTGGCCCAGTCGGTCCGATCCTCACCGCGCGCGATCATCTCCTCGATGTCACGGCGGGTATACTTCCTGATAGTGCCGTCGCTCGCCATCGCGCGCGCTCCTTGCCGAGATCAATCGAACGTTGTCGCCGCGCGTCGTCCAGACGGCCGCAACCAGACGGCCATCCAGCCAGCCGATCGACACGAACCGATCCTCCGCACCGCGCGGGGAATGGCGCGTGACCACAGGGCCGTCGAAGACTCGCGTGACCCTGAGGAAGTCGAGGCCGTGCTTCGCAACGTTTGCCTGCCTTTTCGCCTCGTCCCATTCGAAGCCGACATCCTGAAAGTTCATGATCATGCGTAGGGAGTCAATGGCTCAGTCTGGGCGCGCTCTCGGCGGCGGGCTGGCTGGTATCGGAGCTGCCTCCCGGAAATAGTCGCTGTGGCGCCAGCGCTCGACGCCGAAGCGGACCAGGACCGCGATCACGGCGGCCACGGGCGTGGCGAGGAAGGTGCCGACCAGGCCGAACAGGGCAGTGCCGGCGAGCACGGCGAAGATCACCCAGACCTCGTGCAGGCGGATGCGCGAGCCCACGATCCGCGGGGTCAGGAAATTGCCCTCGATGAACTGGCCGACCGCGAACACGGCGGCGACCAGGGCAACGGGCAGGACCGCGCCGAACTGGAAGATGGCGACCGTCAGACCGACGGCGACGCCGACGAACATGCCGACATAGGGGATGAACGAGAACAGGCCGGTCAGAACGCCGATGATCGCGCCATAGTCGAGCCCGGCCAGCACCAGGCCCGTGCCGTAGAACAAAGCGAGGAAGGCGCAGACCATGCCCTGGCCGCGCAGGAAGCCGGCCAGCACCAGGTCGATCTCGCGTGCCAGCCTTCGTGCCACGGGCCGGTGGCGGGGCGGGACGACGTCGCGCAAGGACGCGACCAAGCGGTCCCAGTCGCGCAGCAGGTAGAAGGTCACGATCGGGGTGATGAACACCAGCGAGACCAGGTTCAGCACGACCAGGCTCGACTGGACGACGTTGGTCACCGCCGTGCCGACATAGCTCAGCGCGCGCTCGGCGAAGCTCGAGGCGAGCCCCTTCACCGAGCCGCCCTGGACCACGTTCTCGCGCTCGAGCCGCTCGGCCAGCTGCAGGATGCGGGTGCGCAGCTCGTCGAAATAGCCCGGCAGCTTCGCCGCCAGCCCGACCGCCTGCTCGATCGCCACCGGCAGGATGACCAGGAGCAGCGTGGCGAGGCCGGCGAAGAAGAGCGCGGTGATGAGCAGCGTCGCCACGCCGCGCTTGAAGCGGTGGCGTTCCAGCCAGTCGGCCAGGGGATCGAGGATGTAGGCGGCGGCTATGCCGACGACGAACGGCAACAGAATGCCGCTGAGCAGCCACAGGACCAGCAGGACCACCAGTCCCACTGCCGCCGACAGCACCACGGCTCGCCAACCCTGGCCCAAGATCGCACCTCCACGCTCGTCCGCAGCGAGACTGGGAAGGATCGCAGACCCGGTCAACCGACGCCGCTTCCGCTGCACCGGCCGAGAGGATAAACGGCATTGCTCACGGGGAGCCGCGGAGACGACGATGCGCGTGGTCAAGGTGCTGCTGTGGATCCTGGCCTTCCTGGCCGTGGGTGCGATCGGCTTCGTCCTCGGCAGCGCGGGTGGCGCCGCGGTCGGCGCGCTGGGCGGCGGCATCGGCGGCACGCTCATGGGCGCATGCACGGCAGCACAGGTCGGGGTCGAGAAGGGCATCCTGACTGCCGAGCAGCAGACCGCGCTGATCGACGCCACCGCGCAGAGCCTGCGCGACACCTACGCGAAGCTGCTCGACCAGCTCAACCTGCCCGAGGAGGAGCGGCTCACCGCCACCAACTGCCCGCGGCTGATCGAGCGCTTCAAGCCGACCCAGCCTGCATCGTAAGGTGACCTCGACGAGCCTGCTCGCCGCCAGCTGGCTCAGCGCCGCCGCTCGAGGCGGCCGTGGTCGAGGTGCAGCACGCTCGTGCAGGCCTCGATCAGGGCGGGATCGTGGGTCACGGCGAGGAGGGTGGCGCCCGCCTCACGCGCCTCGCGTAGCAGCAACCCGATCACGGCCTCGCCGCTGCGGGCGTCCAGGCTCGCGGTCGGCTCGTCGGCGACCAGGATCCGCGGCTCGTGCAGGAGCGCGCGGGCGATGGCGACACGCTGCTGCTCGCCGCGCGACAGATCGGTCACCTGCCTGTCGCCGGGCACCTCGAAGGCATCAAGCAGCGCCCGGGCGCGGGCACGGGCGGCGGTACTGGGCCGCCAGCCGCCGAACCAGCAGGTGACCAGTACATTGTCGGGGATCGACAGGCCCGGGACGAGGTGGAAGTCCTGGAACACGAAGCCGACCCGCTCGCGCCGCCAGGCGTCGCGGGCGCGCTCGGACAGCGCGGCGAGATCGGTCTCGCCCCAGCGGACCGAGCCGGCCTGCACCCGCTCGATGCCGGTGAGCAGATAGGCGAGGGTGGTCTTGCCCGAGCCCGAGGCGCCGGTGAGCGCCACGGCCGCTCCCGCCGGCAATTCGAGACGGTCCAGGTCCACCACCGGCGGATGGCCCTGGCCGTAGGCGTGTCTCACGCCCGACGCGACGAGTGACGGCGCAGTCTCGCTCACGACCTCGCTCCCCGCAGTGCGCCCGAGACGACCGGCTCAGTAGGGCGTGCCGGCGGCACGCGCCGTCTTCAACGCCTGGGCGAACCACTCGAGCTCGTCGAGGAACCGCCCGACGCGCTTGTCGTAGCTCGGGTCCAGCGGAGCGCCGTCCTCGTCGAACGCCGACTGCACCTTGGGGATCGGGAACAGCGACGGGATCGTGACCGTGCCCAGCTCAGCCAGCGTCATGCGCAGCTGCATGGCCGCTCGCACGCCGCCGAACGAGCCGCCCGAGTAGCAGACGATGGCGGAAGGGCGGAAGAAGTACTCCTCCAGAAAGTGATCCAGCAGGTTCTTGAGCGCCGGCGGGATGCCGTGATTGTACTCGCCGCTGACGATAACGAAGCCGTCGACGGCGCGGTACAGGGCGGCCAGCCGTGCGAGCTCGGGAGGGGCCTCGCCGGCCGCGTATTCCTTGTACATCCGGTCCAGAAGCGGCAGCCGGACCTCGAGCGGATCGATCAGGGTCGCCGCATGCCCGCGGCGCTCCAGCTGCCGCAGCATGAACCGTGCGGCCCGGATGCCCTGTCGCTCGGTGCGGACGGACCCGTAGAGTACGGCGAAGTGAAGGGGCATGGAGGCGGGCCTTGGGCTGCGGACGGTGGTCGCTGACCTCCGCAACCTAGATGGTGGCGCCGCAGGAGCAACAGAATGAACCCGTGGCCGCTCGTCCTGGCGGATTTCCGCCGCAACCGCGTCGGGGCGCTGGCGGTGGTGCTGCTGGTGGCGCTCGCCGTGGCGCTCGGCGTCGCGGTGTCGGCCCAGGACCGTGCCCTGCGGCAGGGCAGCGCTCGTGCTGCCGACAAGTTCACCCTGATCATCGGCGCGCCCGGCGGCGAGACCCAGCTGGTCCTCAGCTCGGTCTATCTGCAGCCGGCGGCGATCGGTCTCGTGCCGCCGGCGGTCCTGGCCGAGCTCGACCAGGAGAAGGCGGTGAAGCTGGCCTCGCCGATCGGCTTCGGCGACAGCTGGCGCGGCCATCCCGTCGTCGGCGTCACGCCGCAGTTCGTGACCCATCTGGGCGGAGGTCCACTGGCGGAGGGGCGCGCGTTCGCCCGTCTCGACGAGGTTGTGCTCGGCGTGGACGTGCCGATCGATCTCGGCGCGGAGTTCCACCCGACCCACGGCATCATCGCGGTCGAGGGCGAGGAGGAGCACGAGTTCGGCTACCACGCCGTCGGCCGTCTGCCCCGGCTGGGCAATCCCTGGGACCGGGCCATCCTGGCGCCGATCGAGGCGGTGTGGTGGGTCCATTCCCTGCCGATCGGCCACGCGGTCGACGAGGCCGCCCTGCATCCGCGCGGACCCGACGAGGCGCCCGACTGGTCCGCGATCCCGCTCGGGCCGCCCTGGGACGCCACGGAGCTGACCGGCGTGCCGGCGATCGTGGTGGAGCCGAGCTCGTTCGCTGCGGCCTACGCGCTGCGCCAGCACTATCGCACCCGCGAAGGCACCACCGCCGTGTTCCCGGCGGAGGTGCTGGTGCGGCTCTACAGCCTCCTCGGCGACGTGCGCAATCTGCTCGCCATGATCTCGATCCTGACCCAGGTGCTCGTGATCGGCGCCGTGCTGCTGGCGGTGCTGGCGAGCCTGTCCCAGCGCCGGCGCCTGATCGCGGTCCTGCGGGCGCTGGGGGCGTCGCGGCGGTTCGTGTTCGCGACCGTGTGGCTCAGCGTGGCGCTGATGCTCACCCTAGGCTCGCTCCTGGGGCTCGTGCTCGGCTACGGCGCCGCGTTCGCGCTGGCGCAGGTCTTCGGGGCACAGACGGCCGTGGCGCTGCCGGTGGCGCTGTCGACGCAGGAGCTGAGCCTCGTTCTGGCGATCATCGCCATCGGTTTGTGCCTCGCGACGATCCCGGCCGCACTCGCCTATCGCGGCTCGGTGGCCGCGGGCCTGCGCACTTGAGGGCTCAGACCAGGCGCTTCTCGGTGATGAACAGGTCGGGCGAATCGGGATCGCGGCGGCGGGTGAAGCCGAGATGCTGAGCGAGGCCCAGCATGCCGTCGTTCTCCGCCAGGACCGTGCCCCAGACCTCCTCGATCCCGCGCGAGCGCGCATAGTCGAGGACCCGGTCGAAGCAGATGCGGCCGAGGCCGAGGCCCTGCTTGTCGGATCGGATCGTCACCGAATATTCGGCGCGGCGGTTATCCGCGTCGGCGGCGATCCGCGCCCCGCCCCAGATCTGATCCGGGTCGTCGGGGTCGAGTGCCACGAGCACCATCTCCCGATCGTAATCGATCTGGGTCATGCGGGCAGCCAGCTCGTCGGAGAGCTCACTGATCGAGGAGAACAGACGCCGCCGTCGGTCCTCCGGCGTGAGGTTGTCGAACATCTGCTGCAGCCGGGGCGCGTCGTCCGGGCGGATCGGCCGCAGCCGGATCGTCCGTCCGTCGCGCAGGGTCGCGGTCTGCTCGAGCTCGCGCGGGTAGGGTCGCACGGCCAGCACCGCGCGCGTCTCGCGCCCAGGGCGGCCCAGCTCGACATGCGCATCGAGCACGACCTGGCGACCAGCGCTGACCAGGAGCGGATCGATCGCGAGCCGGAGGACGGATGGCTGCTCGACCACGAGCTCGGAAAGGCGCACCAGCATCTCGACGATGCCTTCGAGGATCGAGCCGTCCTGGTCCTGCTGCGCGAGGAACCGGCCGAGCGGTGTCTCGTCGACCATCGCGTGAGCCAGGGCCGAGTCGAGGGGCGGCAGGAGATAGACGATCCCGACGGCCGAGGCGCGCAGGGCGGCGTGCCCGAGCAGGAGCACGGGCCCGAACGTCGGATCGGTCTCGACGCCGAGATAGAGCTCCAGGGGTGCTACCGATCGCTCCATGCGCTGGACCAGGAAGCCGTCGATTGCCGCGCTCGGCACGGCCGCGCGCACCTGCTTCAGCATGTGGCGGCCACGGCGCATCAGGGCGGCGTTGTCGATGATGTCCAGAGCAACCCCGCCGATCGAGCTCTTCTGCGGCAGGCGCGGGCTGACGATCTTCAGCGCCACCGGATAGCGGATCTCGTCGGCGACGGCGGCAGCGGCGGCGAGATCGGGTGCGAGACGGGTCGGCACGCTTTGGATGCCATAGGCATCGAGCAGCGCCATCGCCTGGGTCTCGCTCAACGTCCGGCGGTCCTCGCGTAGGGCCGTCGCGATGATCCGGCTCGCGGCGTCCTCGCCCTCCTCCGGCCCGCCGCCCCGCGAGACGGGGATCTGTCGGAGCAGGAACTGCCGGCGTTCGTGCTGGACCCGGTAGAGGAAGGCCCGCACCGCCGCTTCGGGCGTGGTGAAGACGGGGATCGCGGCAGACTCGAAGGCGGGCCGCGCCGCATCCGCCGCCGTCTCGCCGAGCCAGGCGGCGAGCACAGGCCGCTGCGATCCGCGCGGCTTCTTGCGGTCCGCCACCGCCGCGACCTCGGCTGCGACGGCGGCGGGATCGATACCTGCCGAGCGCCCGTGGATGACGATCACGCCGTCCACGTCGGGTGCTTCGAGCAGCACGCCGAGTGCGGCCCCGTAGTCGGCTCCGTCGGCATCGGGACCGAGGTCGACGGAGCCGGCCATCGACGCCACCTCGCCCACGCCCCGCACGATCTCGCCGAGCAGCCTGGCGCCGGGCGGCACGAGACGCCCTCCGCCCGCGACGAGCGCGTCGGCTGCGAACTCACCCGGCCCGTGCCCATTGGTCAACAGCGCCAGGCGCCCGTTGCGCAGACCGTGGCCCCGACGGGCCGCGCCGGCGCCGAGACTGGCGGCCGCCGCGAACAGCTCCTCCATCGAGCCGACGCGGACGAGACCGGCGCGGGCGAACGCCGCGTCATAGACCTGGTCCCGGTGCAGGCGGAGGCCGAACCCGGATCGCCGCACCCTGGGCGGCCCGAGCTGCCGCCCGGCCTTGAGAACCAGCACGGGCTTCATCCGCGCCGCGGCCCTGGCTGCCGACATGAACCTGCGCGCGTCGGTGATGCCCTCGAGATGGATCAGGATGGCCCGCGCGGATACTTGCAGAGCGAGATAGTCGAGCACGTCGCCGAGCTCGCTCTGCGCACTTTCGCCCAGCGAGACCACATGCGAGAAGCCGATGCCCCGCGCGGCAGCCCAGTCGAGCATGGTCGACGCGATCGTGTCGGACTGGGCCACGAAGGCGAGATCGCCCGCTGCAGGCAGCGGAGCCGTGCCGGTGACGAGGCGGCGCGACGGCACGATCACGCCAATCCGGTCCGGGCCGGTCAGCCGAATCCCGGCGTTGGCCGCTGCCGCCCGGACCTTGGATGCGTCCGCGGCGCTCAGGGCAGCGCGGCCGATGCCGCCACCAATCAGGCTGATCGCGCGGCAGCCGCGCTGGCCGAGCGTGCCGATCAGGGCCGATAGGTCGTCCTGCGGCAAGCAGACCACGGCGAGCCGGGGTATCGGATCCAAAGCGGCTGGATCGCCCACCCTGGCATCGGCCGGCGCCGGGCCGGTGCTGCGCAGCGCCCTGACGGTGCCCGCGAACCCGGCGTCCCAGAGATTGGCCTCGGCAATCGCTGCCCATGGCGCTGGGTCACCGCTCGGCCCCACCCAGAGGATGTCGTCGGGCTCGAGGAGATGCTGGAGGCGGCGCAGGCTCATGCCGATCTCCTGCGATATGGTCCGTGCGTTGGCCTCGTCCGGAGGCGATGCGGCTCAGCCCGCGGCGAGCACGTCCACGGCGACGCTGACCTCATGCGCGCCGCCGCCGAACATCATGCCGCTGATCGGGCTGATATCACCATAGTCCCGACCCCAGCCGATGGTGATGTGCTCGCGGCCGGGAATCACATCGTTGGTCGGGTCGAGATCGATCCAGCCGTGACCCGGCATCCAGACCGACAGCCAGGCATGCGATGCGTCCGCCCCCACCAGCCGCTCCTTCCCCTCGGGTGGACGGGTGAGCAGGTAGCCGCTGACATAACGTGTCGGCAGCCCGAGCGTCCGCAGGCAGGCGATCTGGATGTGGGCGAAATCCTGGCACACGCCACGGCGCATCTGGAACGCGCGCACGACGCCGGTCGCCAGGCTCGTCGCCCCGGGCTCATATTTGAAGTCCCGGAAGATGCGGGTCGTCAGCTCACGAGCGCCTTCGAGCGCCGGACGGCCGGGCGGGAACGACCGCGCGGCATAGGCCCGCAGCTCGGAGGCGAGCGGCACGTAAGGCGAGGCGAAGGTGAACTCGAGCGCCTGCAGCGCCTCGTCCGAGCGGTCGCGCAGCGCTGTTTCGCGCACCGCCTCCCATGCCGGCGTGGCTGCCGGCTCCGGCACCGGCCGGTCCGCGACCTCGATGCTGCTCAGCGCATGCAGCACCAGCTCGACATGGGTCTGCTGGACGGTCACGAAGGTGGTGGGGTTGCCGAAATAGTCGGTTCCGCGCGTCCGAACGGTCGGGGCCGGCGTGATCTCGACCGCCGTGTCCCGGCAGGCCTGCCAGGGGCCGTCGCGCGGGGTCAGATGCAGCAGATGGTGCGAGATCGAGACCGGCTGGCTGTAGCGGTAGGCCGTCCGATGGCTGACCTCGTAGATCACAGCTCGTCTCGCCGGCGCATGACCATGGTCGCGACCGGCACCTCGGCGTGCGCGAAGTAGCTGCGGCCGATGAGGTCGGAAAGCTGGGGCAGCCCCTGCGTCAGCTCGGCCAGCAACGCCTCGAGCCGTGCGGCGCGACCGTTCTCGGCACGGGCGCAGAGATCAACGACCTCCGCGAGGCGCACACCGGTGAGGAGCTTCAGGATCAGCCGCTGCGCCGGGCTGCGATAGGGCCCGTCGCTCGGCAGCAGCGATACATGCGACTCGAGCTTCGTGAGCTGGTAGGCGACCCCCCGGGGGTTGGTCTCGTCGAGCAGGAGGAGGTCGAGCACCGGCGTCATCAGCGGCGTCATCAGATAGCGCGAGCGATAGGTCATGAAGCTGTCGCCCAGCTCGAGCAGCAGGCGCAGGCTGCCGTCGTTCTCGGGCTCGGCCGGCTCGCAGGCCAGCTCGCGGATGAGCTCGGTGAGCTGCCACGCCCGCTCGATGCGCCGGCCGATCTCGAGGAACAGCCAGGCGAAGTTGCGGGTCATGTTCTCGCCTTCGGTGCCGCTGAAGGCGTTGAGCGCCCGGATGCCTTCGTCCAGCAGCTCGAGCAGGGGCCATGCCAGCCTCGCCACCTGACCCTGGCGCCAGCGCCGGTCGGTATGGAGCGCGTTCAGCATCCGCCAGGCGTCGTGGCTGATCTGGTCGCGGACCAGCGTCGCGGTCCGGTGCAGCTGGTCGAGACTGTCGCGCAGACCATAGGCGCGCGGCTCGTGCATCAGCAGGGCGGCGAGACGCTCGACCCCGTCCCAGCTCGGTTCGGCCGGCGCGTCGGGTGGCGCCGGGCCGCGCTCGAGCTGCAGGCGCAGCAGACGATCCAAGACCGTGGGGTCGCTGTCCGGCCGGCCGTCCTCCAGAAAGCGCGACAGCACGCTGCGCAGCACGCGCATGGTGCCCTCGGCCCGCTCCGCGTAGCGGCCGAGCCAGAACAAATTGTCCGCGGTGCGGCTCAGCAGATCCCGGCCGGTGCGCCGGAGGTGGACCTCGCTCATGCTCGTGCGCAGGATGCTGGCCTGCTCGCGCTCCGGCGTGTCGGCGGTGATCCACAGATCCTTGCTACCGAAGCCGTTGGGCAGCGTGGCCGCGGCCGGGCTCCCGGCAAGGCGCACCATGCCGCCGGGCATGATCCGGTAGCCCTCCTCGGTGGCGACCATATAGGTCCGCAGCGCCCAAGGCGTCGGCACGAGACGATCGCCGTCGAACGACGGCGTCGTCGCCAGCGGCACCCGCTCGACCGCCACCCAGCGATGGGCCTCCGTCGCAAGCCGCTCCTCCAACCTGCGCCGGGCGGCGGGCTCGAGTTCGGCGAGAGCCAGCATCGGCGACGGCTCGCTCGGGTCGTTGCGCGAGATCGCCTCGACCGCGAGCCAGTCGCCCGCCGGTGCAGCTCCGTGGCCGAGCCAGTGCGTTCGCACGTCCGCGAGCAGGGGTGCCTCGCCGAGGACACGCCGGAACAGGGTCTCGGTGAACGGCGCCAGGGCATGGTTCTGGATGACGCCGCTTCCTGGCCGGTTGGCCATGGCTACGTTGCCGCTGCGCTCGGCCTGGAGCAGGCCGGGTATGCCGGCGAGCTCGGCTCCGGGCAGCAGCAGCGAGTCGGACAGGTGGCCGGGCTGCTTGTTGACGATCAGGTAGACACGCTGAAGGCCGTCGAGGGTTTTCAGGTAGGCATGATTGTCGCGGACGGTGAGGTCGCCGCTTTCGACGACCGTGTAGCCGAGATAGCGCGCGAGGTAGGCGTGGCTGAAATAGGATGGGCTCGCCGGCCCCGGGCTGAGGACGACGATCCGGCCGTCGTCGCGCCGGCACAGGCCGCGGAACGCCTCCTGCACCGCCATGTAGTGCCCGGCCAGGCGACGGGCGTGCGAATCAAGGAACAGCTGAGCCAGGCCATGGCTCAGCGCCACCCGGCTGGCGAGAACGTAGCCGTTGCCGATCGCCGTATCGGTCTGATCGCCGAGCACCACCCACGACCCCGAGGCGGTGCGCGCCACGTCGCAGGCATAGGCATGGAGGAAGCGCCGCGGCGGCGCATCACGCTCGACGCTGGTGCGCACGAAGGCCGGGCTTCCCAGGAGCAGCGATGCCGGCAGGGAGCCGTCACGCAGCAGATGCTGCGGCCCGTGAAGGTCGCCGAGCACGGCGTCGATCAGCCGTGCACGCTGCAGGATGCCCTCGGCGAGGCTGGCCCACTCCGTGTCGGGCAGCAGGACCGGCACCAGATCCAGCCGCCACGCGTGCTTCCGATCGTCCGGGTCGGCATAGACATTGAAGGCGATGCCGCTCTCGCGCAACCGTCGCCGCGTGCTCTCGGCCGCGGCCGTCCGCCCCTCGGGTCCAAGCGCCGCGAAGCCGTCGACGAAGCCCCGCCAGTGCGGACGAACAAGGCCGTCGGCGCCCAGCATCTCATCGTAGCCGGCTGCCGCCTCTCGGTAGCCCGCGAGCAAGCGATCGAGTTCGGACCATTCGTTTGGCGCGTCGGACAAGGTGTCGATCCGCAGAGCGGCGCGAGAGAACATGGGAGCCGCGGTGGTCAGGGATGCCGGAAAGCTCGCCGAGTGTCCATGCCTCAGCCGAACCGTCTGAGATCCAGAGTGTGCGGAAAGTCCGGATGCGGGTTCGCCGGGGCTACGTTCATCCAGCCCGGGGTGTGACCGCCGACCTCGAAGCGGGCGAGACGGCGGCCCTCGGCCTCGAGCTCGTTCACGGGCAGCTTCTCGTAGTTCCGGCCGGCCGGGTGCATGACGTGATAGGTGCAGCCGCCGAGCGAGCGGTGGTTCCAGGTGTCGACCAGGTCGAACCGCAGAGGCGAGTGCACGCCGATGGTCGGGTGCAGGCAGGCCGGCGGCTGCCAGGCACGAAAGCGCACGCCGGCGACCCATTCGCCGCGGGTGCCGGTCGACTGCAGGGGCAGGGCGCGGCCGTTGCAGGCGACGACGAGGCGTTCGCCCTCGAGGCCGGTCACCGCGACCTGCAGCCGCTCGAGCGAGCTGTCGACGTAGCGGGCGGTACCGCCGATCACGCCCTCCTCGCCCATGACGTGCCAGGGCTCGAGCGCGGCGCGCAGCTCCATGGTGACGCCATCGAGGGTGACGTGGCCGTAGTAGGGGAAGCGGAACTCGAAGTGGGTCTTGAACCATTCGGGCCGCACGGGCAGCCCCGCCCCCTGCAGATCGGCGCAGACCGCCTCGAAGTCGCGCCAGACATGGTGCGGCAGCATGAAGCGGTCGTGCAGCGAGGTGCCGAAGCGGATCAGCGGCCGGCGATAGGGCCGCTCCCAGAACCAGGCGACGAGCGCGCGCAGCACGAGCTGCTGGGCAAGGCTCATCCGCGCGTGCGGCGGCATCTCGAAGGCGCGGAACTCGACCAAGCCCAGCCTGCCGGTCGGGCCGTCGGGCGAGTAAAGCTTGTCGATGCAGATCTCGGCTCGGTGCGTGTTGCCGGTAAGGTCGATCAGCAGGTTCCTGAAGATCCGGTCGACCAGCCAGGGCGGGCAGGAGCCGGCATCGGGATCAGGGACCTGCGCCAGCGCGATCTCGAGCTCGTAGAGTTGGTCGTCGCGCGCTTCGTCGACGCGGGGCGCCTGGCTGGTGGGTCCGATGAACAGGCCCGAGAACAGGTAGCTCAGGCTCGGATGGTTCTGCCAGTAGGCGACCAGCGAGGCCAAGAGGTCGGGCCGGCGCAGGAACGGGCTGTCGGGCGGCGAGCTGCCGCCGAGCACGACATGGTTGCCGCCGCCGGTGCCGACCTGACGGCCGTCGAGCATGAACTTGCAGGTGTCGAGCCGGGCGAGCCGGGCCTCCTCATAGAGGGCCTCGGTGATCGCGACCTGCTCCTCCCAGCTGCGCGAGGGGTGGATGTTGACCTCGATCACGCCGGGGTCAGGCGTGACCTTGATGTAGTTCAGCCGCGCGTCGGATGGTGGCGGATAGCCCTCGATAACGACGGGCGTGCCCAGCTCCGACGCCGTGGTCTCGATCGCATCGACCAGCTCGACATAGCCCTGCGCATCCTCGGTAGGCGGCATGAACACGTAGAGGTGGCCGTCGCGCGGCTCGATCGCGAGCGCGGTGCGAACGGCGCCCAGCGCCTCGCGCTGCACCGGCGGCGCCTTCGGCGGCTCGGCGTGAAGCTGCGGCTGCAGTTGCGGCGCGTGCGCGGGCAGGGCGGCGTGCGCCGCAAACGGGTCGAGCGGGATCACATGCGGATACTCGCTCGGCGCGATCCAGGGCAGCCCACCCAAAGGCAGCCGGTAACCGACCGGCGAGTCGCCCGGCACGAGGAACAGCTTGTCGCGCCGCACCGGCCATTCGCCGCCGCGCCAGTGGGCGCCGGCCCGCGACTGCCAGCGTTGGATCGGCAGGACGTAGCCCGCCGGCTGGCCCAGGCCGCGGTCGAACACGCGCGCGAGGCGGCCGCGTTCCATGGGATCGTCAAGCTTGTTGTCGGCGGGGTCGACATTGATCGGCAGCTGGTGCTCGCGCAGGAGAAAGTGTGCGGTATCCTCGTAGGCGGGCTTGGCCAGGTCCGGATCGATCCCCAGCCGCACGGTCAGCCCATGCATGAACTTCTCGGCATCGGCGATGGTCGCCGTGCCGGGCTCCCCGGCGTCGGCGGCGAGCGCGTGGTTGCGCCACAGCGGCATGCCGTCTCCGCGCCAGTAGAGGGAGAAAGCCCAGCGCGGGAGCTGCTCGCCCGGATACCATTTGCCCTGGCCGTGGTGCAGCAGGCCGCCCGGCGCGAACCGGGCCTGCAGGCGCCGGATCAGGGCATCGGACCGGTCCCGCTTGGTCGGGCCGACCGCGGCCGTGTTCCATTCGTCGCCGTCGCGGTCGTCGATCGAGACGAAGGTCGGCTCGCCGCCCACCGTGAGCCGCACGTCGCCCGCCGTGAGCCGCTGGTCGACGGCCTGGCCGGCGGCGAGAATCTCCTGCCACTCGGTCTCGCTGTAGGGCTTGGTGACCCGCGGCTGTTCCAAGATGCGCTTGACGCTCATCTCGAAGCCGAATTCCACCCCGCTGGGGTCGACCGCGCCGGTGATCGGTGCCGCCGACTGCGGGTCGGGGGTCGCGGCGAGCGGCAGGTGGCCCTCGCCGGCGAGCAGGCCCGAGGTCGGATCGAGCCCGATCCAGCCGGCGCCGGGCAGATAGACCTCGGTCCAGGCGTGCAGGTCGGTGAAGTCCTGCCCGGCGCCCGACGGCCCGTCCAGCGCCTCGACGTCCGGCTTGAGCTGGATCAGGTAGCCGGAGACGAACCGGGCGGCGAGGCCGAGATGGCGCAGCATCTGTACCAGGAGCCAGGCCGAATCGCGGCAGGAGCCGGTCCGCAGCGCCAGGGTCTCCTCGCAGCTCTGGATGCCCGGCTCCATCCGGATGACGTAGCCGACCTCGCCCTGCAGCTCCTGGTTCAGCCGGACGAGGAAATCGACGATGCCGAATCGGCCGCGCGGCACGGCGGCCAGCCTCGTCGCGAGCAGGGGACCGGGGCGTGCGCATTCGAGATAGGGTGCCAGGTCCTTCTTGAGCGCCGGCTCGTAGGTGAACGGATAGGTCTCGGCGATCGGCTCGACGAAGAAGTCGAACGGGTTGAGCGCCGCCATCTCGGCGACGAGATCGACATCGACCCGGAGTTCGGTGGTCCGATCCGGAAAGACGAGGCGGGCCAGATAGTTGCCGAACGGATCCTGCTGCCAGTTGATAAAGTGCTTTCGCGGCACCACCGAGAGCGAGTAGCTCAGCACCTTGGTGCGGCAGTG
Organism: Geminicoccaceae bacterium; assembly: GCA_044224255.1. GTDB lineage: Bacteria > Pseudomonadota > Alphaproteobacteria > Geminicoccales > Geminicoccaceae > Benzoatithermus. The sequence continues at coordinate 882 of JBGAKU010000107.1, read as the reverse complement.
TGGCGCCGGCCGCAGCCTGACGATCTGCGGCCGCAGGCCGACCAGCCGGTCGTAGCGGTAGGAGGTGCGGTGGCGCAGGGCGACCTGCATGACCATGATGGGCTTGCCTCGATCCGTGCACTGGTGCGGGCGGCGCGTGCCTGACTTTCGGGCAGCGCCCCCCTGTAAGGCCGATGCGCGCGGCAAATTCGCTTGCGAGCCGGTGATGGAGCACAAACCGCGCCAGCGCACCAGCGGCGGCACGGTTTCGCCGATGTCGCCGCCGAGATCGGGTTTTGACTCCTGGGCCGGCAGCCCTCTATCGTCCACGCCCATCAAGTCGGAATGATTGCCCGATGTCGTGGATGCCGCCCGATAGGTCGAATGGTGGCCACGCTCCGTCGCCCGACTCAACGAAGGCAAGAGGGAGCCAACGCATGACCAGCAGGCATCCAGAGACGCGGCAGCACCCGCTGGTCGGTCTGGCCCGGCGGCAGCTGGCCGAGGGCAAGAGCGATCGACGGGACTTTCTGCGCAACGTGACCCTGCTCGGCGTGTCGGCAGGCGCTGCCTACGCCATGGCCGGCGAGATCCTGGGCGAGGCGATCCTGCCGCCGGCCGCGGCCGCCGAAGGTGACCCCGTCATGGGCGGCGTCCTGCGTGTCTCCATGTCGGTGCAGGAGATGGCCGACCCGTCCGTGTTCAGCTGGACCGAGATGTCGAACCAGGCTCGGCACATCGTCGAGTATCTCACCTACACGGGGCCGGACAACGTCACCCGGCCCTATCTCGCCGAGAGCTGGGAGCCTTCGGACGATCTCAGGACGTGGACGTTCCGCCTGCGCCAAGGCGTAAAGTGGAGCAACGGCGACGACTTCACCGCCGAGGACGTGCTGTTCAACT
>JBGAKU010000106.1:0-17001 GCA_044224255.1 Geminicoccaceae bacterium | reverse complement strand
TGAGCTAGCCCGGCCATGTCGGGCGGCGCTCCGCCCCGGGCCGCATCGACGTGCGGCGTGCGGCGTGGTCGCCGTCCCGACCGGCCGGTCGTAGCCGCCGGCCCGGGTCCATGCACCCGCCTCGCAGGGGCCGCCGGCGCAGGGCTCCGGCACTGTTCGAGGAAGCGGCCATGCCGACCGAGTTGAGCATGGTCGGCGCGCCGGTTGTGGCGCGCCCGACCGGATCAGCGCCTGCGGAACCGCGCGCCGCGACGGCCGATCCGACGGCCGGCGTGCGTGTCCCCGCCGCCGAGCGTCTCGTCCCGCGAGCGGTGGAGCCGTCTCAGGCCCTGGATCGGGCGAGCCGGGCTGCCGCCCGGGCGCTGTTCAGGGACCGGGACGTCGAGGTCACCAGCTTCCAGGACGAGGTCACCGGGCGGATCGTCTACCGGATCGCGGACAAGGCGAGCGGCCAGGTGCTGCACCAGTCGCCGCCGGACGCGCTGCTGCGCTTCTTCGCCAGCGCGCGCAGGAGCCTGGAACGGCCGCTCCTGGCGGTCGAGGCCTGAGGCGCCGACGCCATGGCGGACGGGCTCAGCGTCGGCAGCCTCAGCCTTTCCGGCGGTGCGGCACGCCTGACCGGCACGAGCTCCAAGCTCGACACCGAGGCGATCGTCGCGGCGGCGTACGAGGCCAGCCGACTGCCGGCGGTGAGGTTGGAGCAGCGCATCGCCCGCAACGAGGCGCGCGGCACCGCCCTGGGCGAGCTGCGCACTCTGTTGGAGCGGCTCAAGGACAGCGCCGCCGGCCTGCGCAACCCACCGGGCCTGCTCGGCGCCGCCGAGAACCTGTTCGAGGCCAAGCAGGCCTTCGTGACCGGCGGCGGCGCGGTGGCTGCGGACGAGTTGGTCGGGATCTCCGTCGAGAACCGCGCCGCCGCGGCCGGCTTCTCGCTCGAGGTGGGCCGTCTCGCCACGGCGCACAAGCTCGTGGCAGCGCCGCTCGGGGCCGCGGGGCAGAGCCTGGCCGAGGCCTGGAACGGCGGCGCCGGCTTCTCCGGCACCCTCGAGCTCGGCCTCGCCGGCGGAGCCAGGGCTGCGGTCGCCGTGGACGGCGACATGTCGGCGGACGATCTGCGGGCGGCGATCAATGCGGTCTCGGCACAAACCGGGGTGACGGCGACCGTCGTCGCGGTGTCGGACGGCGAGCGGCGGCTGGTCCTGAGCGCGGCCGAGACGGGTCGCGCGATCGAGCTCGCCGACACGGCCGGCGACGCGATCACCGTGATGATGGCATCGACCACGCTGCAGGCCGCGCAGACGGCGCAGATCCGGCTGGACGGGATCACGATCGAGCGTCCCGACAATCGGATCGACGATATCCTGCCGGGTGTGACCTTCGATCTCTATCGCGCCGAGCCCGGCACGACCCTTGCGGTCAAGGTCGAGCCGTCCCTCGCGGCCGCCAAGGAGCAGCTGATCGGCTTCGTCGCCGCGTACAACGAGCTGCGCGACTTCGTCTCGCGACAGAGCGTCGTCGACGGCAACGGCACGCTCGCCGAGGGTGCGGTCCTGTTCGGTGATCGGACCCTGCGCAGCCTCGCCCAGAGTCTCGCCGGCCTGGTCGGATCCTCGGTGCCCGGCCTGGCCGCGGACGCGCCGAGCACGCTGCGCGACGTGGGCATCACCATGGAGGCCGGGGGGCGGCTGCGTGTCGACGAGGCCAAGCTCGACTCGCGACTGCTGGGGCAGCTCGACGCGGTGCGCAAGGTGTTCGAGTTCACGACCACCGCGAGCGCCGGCGGGCTCGCCGTCTATGAACGGACCAACGCTCTTTCCGACCTCGCCTTCACGGTCGCGGTCACCGACGCCGATGCGGACGGCAGGGCGGAAGCGGCAACGCTGGACGGCGTGCCGGCGATTGTCGACGGCGGCGTGATCGAGGGTGCGCCCGGCACGCCCTATGAGGGTCTGAAGCTGATCTGGAGCGGGCAGGGCAGCACGACGATCGATCTCGCGGTCAGCCCCGGCCTCGCCGACCGGCTCTACAACACGCTCGATGCCGCCCTGGACGAGGTCGACGGGCCGATCGGGCGTGCGATCGGCGAGCTCGAGACGGCGAACCGCGACCACGCCAAACGGATCGAGCAGATCGAGGAACGGGCCGATCGGGCGCGCGAGCTGCTGGTCCGGCGCCTCGCCGCCATGGAGTCCGCGCTGAGCCTCGCCAACACCATGCTGACGCAAGTGCGCGCCCAGATGGACGCGATGAACCAGACTAGCTGAGAGGTCGCATGACCCCTGCCCCGCTCCACGGCCGCGCCTCGGCCGCCTACCGCGACGCCGAATCGTTTCCGCCGGCGCGACAGATCGTGCTGCTCTACGATCGTGCGATCCGCCATCTGGAGGATGCCGCCGTCGCGACCCGCGAGCGTCGGATCGAGGCGCGTTTCAATCACGTCGCCAAGGCGCACGCCATCGTCGGCGCTCTGCAGTCCTGCCTCGATTTCGAGCTGGGCGGCGAGATCGCGCCCATGCTCGACCGGCTCTACGACCACGTCCTGCGGCGGCTGATGCAGCTCCGCCTGCAGGACGACGCCTCGCTCCGCGAGGAGCTGCTGCCGCTGCTGCGCAAGATGCGCGAGGGCTGGGCCAGGCTGAGCGACGACGCCGGTGCCGCCAACGCGCTGCTCCCAACCACCGCACCAGGCCCCGCCCTGCTCTGCGCCTGAACGCCCGAGCTTGGTTTCCGCGTTCGCGCTGCGGCATTGCACAAGAATTCATATCAACTTATAGTTGATGGATGCGTATTCCGGCGAAACGGTGCCGAATCGTCGCCATCCTGCTGCTCGGCGGCTGTTCCGTCGCGCCGGAGCCGCCGCCCGAGATCGTTCATTCCGCCACGTTGCCCGAGCCGGCCGCGGCACCGCCATCGAGGCTGCCCTGGCCCGGCGTCGGCGACTGCCGTGCGCTCGCGGCGGCGCTGGTGGCGATGAGCCCGGCGGAGCGCGCGCGGCTGGATCCGGCCACGGCACCGCTCGGCGTCACGCTGCGCGCCGCCGACGGCGCCTTTTCCGCTGCGGACGGGCTGGCCGACCCGCCGCTGCCGGCCGACGACGGCCGACGCCGCTGTGCTTTGCTGATCGAGGTGCAACCCGGCGTCCGGGCCGCCCCGCGCCGCATCCTCGGCCACGAGCGCGTGCGCTCGGCCTATCGGACGAGCGCCGCCGGCCGGCCCAACCCAGAGTATCGCCGCCTCCAGGAGCAGCTGCGCGACCTCGAGCGCGCGGACGCGCCAGGGGTGCTGGCCACCGGCGATCCCGGCCTCGACCTGATCGGGCTCGTAGCCGGCAGTGTGCTGGACGGCATCACCGCCGCCGTCGACCAGCACCAGGCCGACGCGCTGCGTCGGCGCCTCGCGGACATGCCGGCGCGCCTCGACGAGGTGGACTGGGAGCCCTACAGCTTCCAGGTCACCACGCTGGAAGCGGCCCGCACGGGCGGCGTGCGCGCCTTCCTGGTCGACCGCGGGACGGGCGACGTGTTCGCGCTCGAGGACAGCCTGCGTGAGACCCGCCGCTTTCGCGTCGCGCAGGGCCGCCGTGCCCGCGATCGCGGCCTGCTGGAAGGTGGCGGCGACGGGCTCGTCGATCCGGCCGACGTGGCGGCCTGGGAGCAGTCGGGCGTGCGCCCCGGCCTCATCTCGCTCCTCGCGGCCCTGCCGTCGGAACCGTCGGCCTCGGCCGTCCCGCCGCCCGAGCTTGCGGCCGCGGCGGTGGGCTCGGGCTCGGTGGTGGCGGAGACCGGCCCGGACGGCATCCGCCGCTTTCGCCTGCGCAGCGCCGTGGCCGGACCCGATCTCAGCCCGGGGCCGTCCCGCCCGAGCTCGCGGCCGCGGCGGTGGGCTTGGGCTCGGTGGTGGCGGAGACCGGCCCGGACGGCGTCCGCCGCTTTCGCCTGCGCGGCGCCGCGGTCGGACCCGAGCTCAGCCCGGACTTTTGAGCGCCTGCCAGGCGAGTGCGGCCCAGCCGAGCAGGAGCGCGGTCCCGCCGACGGGCGCCAGCGCTGCCGCGGCGGGCGGCGCGCCCAGGGCCAGGGCGTAGAGGCTGCCCGGGAACAGGACGGCCCCGATCGCCCACAGCGCGGTCGCCGCCGAGCGACCTCCCCGCCAGGCGATCGCCGCGAGGATGGCGACGGCATGCACCATCTGGTAGCGCGAGCCGGTCTCGACCCACTGTGCCGCGCGGGAGTCGCCGAGGCCGTGCGCCGCGAATGCGCCGAAGGCCACCGCGACCAGGCCAAGGCCCGCCGCCAGCGCCACCCAGTGCCGATCCTGCATTCTGCCCACCCCTTGCGCCGATGGACCGCTTGTGGCTCATCCGCCGCCACGGCGCGAGGGCGGGAGATGACGGCGACACCGGTGGCGGTCGAGGTCTGGCGGGGCGACCGGGTCGAGAGCCGGCACCGGGTGCGCGCCTGCGTGCTCGACCCTCAAGGCGGCATGATCCTCGCCGCCGGCGATGTCGACGAGCCGGTCTTCCCGCGCTCGGCGGTCAAGCCGTTCCAGGCCCTGGCCCTGGTCGAGACCGGGGCCGCGGACGCGTTTGACGTGAGCGGGGCCGAGCTGGCACTCGCCTGCGCCTCGCACGGCGGCGAGCCCGACCAGGTGGCCCTGATCGAGGCCTGGCTGGCGCGCATGGGCCTCGACGAGACCGCCCTGGCCTGCGGGCCGCACCCACCCCTGCACCACGCCTCGGCCACAGCGCTCGCCCAGCGCGGCGTTGCACCGGGCCGGGTGCACAACAACTGCTCGGGCAAGCACACCGGCATGCTCGCGGCAGCACTGCGTCTCGCGGCCCCGACTCGGGACTACGAGCAGCCCGACCATCCCGTGCAGCGCCACTGCGCCGCAGCCATTGCCGAGCTCGCCGGGCTGGAGCAGCTGCCGGCGCCGGGGATCGACGGCTGCGGCCTCCCCAATCATCCCCTGCCGCTGCGGGCCCTGGCACGTGCGGCCGCATGCCTCGCCGACCCCGCGGGCTGTGCGCCGGCGCGGGGGGCGGCGCTGCGCCGGATCGGCCGTGCCATGTGCGACCACCCGCGGCTGGTGGCCGCCACCGGCCGGTGCGGCACCGCGGTCATGGAGCGCCTGCCCGGCGTGATCGTGAAGAACGGCGCCGAAGGGACTTATCTCGCCGCCCTACCGGCATCGCGCTCAAAGCCGAGGACGGCGCCAACCGGGCGGCGGAAACCGCGCTGCTGGCGCTGCTCGACCGTTTCGGCGCCCTCGACGAGGCGGCGCGGCTCGACCTCGCGGGCTTCCGCACCCCGCTCCTGCACAATTCCGCCGGCGCGCCGGTCGGGCGGGTGGCGCCGGCCGCGGGCTGGCCCGCATGAGGCGCCGCACCGCCCGGGTCCTGACCGCCGGGGTCGACGAGGTCGGCCGCGGCCCGCTCGCCGGCCCCGTGGTGGCGGCCGCCGTGATCCTCCTGCGGCCGGTCCCCGGCATCGCCGACTCCAAGGTGCTCAGCGCCGAGCGGCGCCGCGAGCTTGCCGCGGTCATCCGCCGGGACTGCGCGGTCGGCGTCGGCGCCGCCTCGGTCGCGGAGATCGAGCGCCACAATGTGCTGGGCGCCAGCATGCTCGCCATGCGCCGCGCGGTCCTGCGGCTGGGGCTGGCGCCGGGCCTCGTGCTGGTCGACGGCAATCGTGCCCCGCCTGTGGAGATGCCCTGCCGCTGCGTGGTCGGTGGCGACGCCACCGTGCCCGAGATCGGCGCCGCCTCGATCGTGGCCAAGGTCGCGCGCGATGCCCTGATGGTCCGCCTCGCCCAGCGCCACCCCGGCTATGGCTGGGAGCGCAACGCCGGCTACCCGACTCCGGAACATCTGGCGGCACTGGCCCGTCTCGGCCTCTGCCACCACCACCGCCTCGGGTTCGCGCCCTGTGCCCGCCTGGCCCTGGCGGACGTCGCCCATGGCTGAGCCGGCTCAGCCGCGCCCGAGCATCGCCGCCCAGAACGCGTCGCGGGCCATGAAGCTCTCGGCACTGTCGCTCGGCGACAGGATCAGGAGCAGGAACGCGCAACCCGGCCAGGACGGCAGGCTGGCGGCGAGCCCGAGCTGATGCCGGTTGCCGATCCAGTCGATCGCCGCCTCGCGATGCCGGTCCACCAGCGAGAAGAAGTGGATCAGCGCGGCCGCGTCCTCGTCGATCGCCAGCGGCTCGTCGAGCTGCAAGAGCACGGCGGTGGTGACGGCGCCACAGAACCGGCCATAGCTGGCGATCAGCCCGGGGTCCGCGAGCGTGACCGCCTGCCGGTTGACGATGGCGGTGATCGCGTCCGTGGCGAGGCGCCGGCGGGCCTCGGTCCAGTAGAGCTCGTCGAAGGCCTTGGCACGGTCAGCCCAAGGCAGATAGCGGGCGCGTGCGGCGAGCCAGGCGGCCGTGGTGGCGGCGCGGTTCCACTCCGCCGGCAGGCTGTCGCGGAGGAACTGCGTCGCTCTCGGGTCGTACTCGATCAAGCCCGTCCCACCGTCGACCGCGGGCTGCCCGCGAGTCGGCCCACCTTACAATCCTCAGTTAAAACTATATCCCATATCTCAACTCATGCGCAATAAGCAGGAGCAGGACGCCGACGCGGCGCCGGCCAGCCCGATGATCGCGCAGTACCAAGCGCTTAAGCGGCAGCACCCGGACTCGCTCCTGTTCTTCCGCATGGGCGATTTCTACGAGCTGTTCTTCGAGGACGCGGTCGCCGCTGCACCGGCGCTCGACGTCGCCCTGACCAAGCGGGGCCGCCACGCCGGGGCGGACATCCCGATGTGCGGCGTCCCGGTCCACGCCGCCGAGCTCTATCTGCACCGGCTGATTCGCAAGGGCTTCAGGGTCGCGATCTGCGAGCAGCTCGAGGACCCGGCCGAGGCGCGCCGCCGCCCGGGCAAGGCGCTGGTCCGGCGCGACGTGGTCCGGATCGTCACCGCCGGCACGCTGACCGAGGAAGGCCTCCTGGACGCGCGCCGCAGCAACTGGCTGGTGGCCGTGGCCGAGGCGGGCGGCGATCTGGGCCTCGCCCGCGTCGACATCTCGACCGGCGCGTTCGTCACCGAGCCGGTCGAGGCGCGCGCGCTTCCCGCGGCGCTGGCCCGCTGCGCGCCCGGTGAGATCCTCGCCCCGACGCGCCTCGCGGCCGGACTCGACGGCGCTCGCCGCGAGCACGGCTCGGAACTGACGCCGCTGCCGGACGCGAGCTTCGACAGCCTCGCCGCCGAACGCCGCCTGCGCCAGGCCTTCGGGCTCGCCACGTTGGACGGCCTCGGCGCCTTCAGCCGTGCGGAGCTCGCCGCCGCCGGTGCCGTTCTGGGCTATCTCGAGCTCACGCAGAAGGGGCTGCTGCCGCGGCTGGACCGGCCCTCGCGGGTCGAGCCGCGCGCGGAGATGCTGATCGACCCGGCCACCCGACGGAGCCTGGAGCTGCTGCAGGCCGTCGGTGGGGGCAGGGAGGGCTCCCTGCTCGCCTCGATCGACCGGACCGTCACCAATGCGGGCGGCCGGCTCCTCGCCGAGCGGCTGGCCGCACCCCTGGCGCAGGCCGAGCCCATCCACCAACGTCTCGACCAGGTCGAGGCTCTCGTCCTCGACCCGGCCCGACGCGAGGCGGTACGCGCAGCGCTGCGCTCCTGCCCCGATCTCGCCCGGGCGCTCGGCCGGCTCGCGCTCGGCCGGGGCGGCCCCCGCGAACGGCGGGCTATCGCGCTGGGGCGGCCCCAGGCCGAGCGGCTGCGCGGCGAGATCGCGGGCGAGCCCGCTCTGGCGGCGCTGGCGGAGCGGCTCGCGGCCAAGGCGGAGCTGACGCAGGCGATCCTGGCCGCGATCGAGCCGGAGGCACCCCTTCTTGCGCGCGACGGGGGCTTCGTCCGGGCCGGCCACAGCGGCGAGCTGGACGAGTTGCGCGGCCTGCGCGACCGCACCCGCCGCCACATCGCCGCCCTCGAGGAGCGCCATCGCCGCGCCACCGGCATCACGTCCTTGAAGATCCGGCACAACAACCTGCTCGGCTACTTCATCGAGGTCACCGCGACCCACGCCGCCAAGGTGCCGGCGGACTTCGTGCAGCGGCAGAGCATGGCCGGTGCCACGCGCTTCAGCACCGCCGAGCTGGCCGAGCTGGAGAGCCGGATCGCCACGGCCGCCGACCGGGCTTTGGCCCTCGAGCTCGAGCTGTTCGAGCAGCTCCGCCAGGCCGTGCTCGCCTCGTCCGAGGCCGTTGCCCGCAACGCCGCCGCGCTCGCCGAGCTCGATCTCTGCGCCGCGCTCGCCGAGCTGGCGGTCGAGCAGCGCTATGTGCGGCCCACCGTCGAGGATGGGGCCGCGTTCCTGATCCAGGGTGGGCGGCATCCGGTGGTCGAGCAGTCGCTCGCCCGCGCCAGCCAGGAGTTCGTCGCCAACGATTGCGATCTGGGCCCCGAGCAGGCGCTCTGGCTGCTGACCGGCCCGAACATGGCCGGCAAGAGCACTTTCTTGCGCCAGAACGCTCTGATCGCGGTGCTGGCGCAGATGGGCAGCTTCGTCCCCGCCGCCTCGGCCCGGCTCGGGGTGGTGGACCGGCTGTTCTCGCGGGTGGGCGCTGCCGACGACCTCGCGCGCGGCCGCTCGACCTTCATGGTCGAGATGGTCGAGACCGCGGGCATCCTCAATCTCGCCACGCCGCGCAGCCTCGTCATCCTCGACGAGATCGGGCGCGGTACCGCGACCTATGACGGGCTCTCGCTGGCCTGGGCGGTCGTCGAGCATCTGCACGAGGTCAATCGCTGCCGCGCCCTGTTCGCCACCCACTTTCACGAGCTGACCGCGCTTGCGGCCAAGCTGCCGCGCCTGGTCTGCCACACGCTCCGCGTCAAGGAATGGCACGGTGAGGTCGTGTTCCTGCACGAGGTGGCGCCGGGCTCGGCCGACCGCTCCTACGGCATCCACGTGGCACGGCTGGCCGGCCTGCCGGAGAGCGTGCTGCGACGGGCTGCGGCGGTGCTGAAGCGGCTGGAGGAGGGCGAGGCCCGCTCGCCCGCGAGCCGCCTTGCCGACGATCTGCCGCTGTTCGCGGCCCTGCGCCGGGACACGGCACCGGAACCCACGCCGCCCTCGCCGGCGCTCGAGGTGCTGGCCGGGACCGACCCGGACCAGCTCACCGCCAAGGCAGCACTCGATCTGGTCTATCGGCTCAAGAAACTGCTTGTCGAAGACGGGAGCGACGGGCACATCGACCGCTAATCCCGCGAAGAAGGGGGCTTGCCCGATGTCCCGTCGAACCACCGCGATCGGCGCCGCCCTCGCTGCGGCATTGTCCTTCGTGAGCCCGCCTGGCCATGCCGCCACCTCCGATGCCCAGAAGGGGTCGGTGGATCAGTTCCTCGCCGGGAGCGTGCCGGTCTGCATGCGCGCGCCGGCGGTCCAATGCGTGTCGCGTGGATTCGCGTTCGCCGACACCGACGGCGACGGCAAGCTGTCCCTGGTGGAGGTGCAGGCCGTCCAGGGCCAGATCGACCAGTGGGCGAAGGCCAATGCGAACCGGCTGCCGGCGGCCGAGCGCCAGCGGCTGCTCGTCGGCCTGATCGTGGTGCAGACGGTGGGACCCGAGCAGCTGTTCGCGAGCTACGACGCGGACGGCGACGGGTTCCTCAGCCGCGAGGAGGTGACGGCCGACCTCCGGCTCGACAAGCGCCCGCTGCCGGAGATCCTGGCCGATCCGGCCGCCATCGACTGGAGTGGTCTCGCCGCCCGGGCGGGCGACGCCGCGCCGCTTCTGAAGAAGCTGTTCGACCTGTAGCCTAAGCCACGGGCGCGACCCCGCGACCGCGGTCGAGCATCCGGCAGAGCAGGACGACCGGCGCCAGGCCGGCGGCGACGATCACCAGCGAAGGCAGGGCGGCTGCGGCCAGGCGCTCCGTGGTCGCGAGCTGGAACGCCTCGACCGCCAGGGTGTCGAAGTTGAACGGCCGCAGGATCAGGGTCGCCGGGAGCTCCTTCATCACATCGACCAGGACGAGCAGGCAGGCGCTGATCAGGCTCGGCCGTAGCAGCGGCAGCAGCACCCGGGTGGCGACGCCCCACGGCCGACAGCCGAGGACGCGCGCAGCGTCGCCGAATGCGGGGGCGATCTTCGCCATGCCGGCCTGCAGCGGGTTGAAGCCGACCGCGAAGAAGCGGACCAGATAGGCATAGAGCAGCGCGCCGATCGTGCCGCCGAGCACGAGCCCGGTTCCGGCCGAGCCCAACGCTTTCGCGGCGCCGTCGACCGCATGGTCGAACAGGCCGATGACGATCAGCACGCCGACGCCGATGACCGCACCCGGCACGGCATAGCCCAGCGCGGCGACGCGCAGCAGCCTCCCGGCGTGGCTGCCCGACTCGCGGCTGGCCACGATCAGCCCGCCGATCGCGACGGCCACGATCAGGACGCTGGCGAGCCCACCGAGCAGCAGGGTGTTGCCCGTGAGGGTGACGATTCGGCTCAACCCGACACCATCCGCCGAGTCGAGCGCCATGCCTGCGAGCACGATCGCCGGGAGCACGAACCCGACGAGCACGGGCAATGCGCAGGCGGTGCAGGCCAGCCAGCCGCGCCAGCCGGTCAGCACGACTCGGTGCTTTTGGAACAGGTGAATGGTCAAGGTGTTGAACCGGGCCTGCCCGCGCGCGCCCGCCTCGACGACGAGGAGCACGCAGACCAGGAGCAGCAGCAGGCTGGCGAGCTGGGCCGCCGCGGCCGGGCTGCCCAGGGCATACCAGGCACGATAGATCCCGGTCGTGAAGGTCCGCAGCTCGAAATAGGCGACCGCGCCGAAGTCGGCGAGCGTCTCCATCATGGCGAAGGCGACGCCGGCGGCGATGACGGGCCGGGCCAGGGGCAGCCCGACGCGCCGGAAGGCGGCGAACGGCGTGCAGCCGAGGGTCCGGCTGACCTCCAGCGCGCACATGGACTGCTCGGCGAATGCGGCCCGTGCCAGCACGTAGACATAGGGATAGAGGGCGGCGGTCAGCACGAACACGGCACCGCCGAGGGAACGGATGTTGGGGAACCAGTAATCGCGCCAGCCCCAGCCGGTGACGTCGCGGAGCAGGGTCTGGACCGGGCCCGAGACCTGAAGGAAGTCCGTGTAGGCATAGGCCAGCACGTAGGCGGGCATGGCGAGCGGCAGGACCAGCGCCCAATTCAGCAGCCGCTGGCCGGGAAAGCGATACATCGTGACCAGCCAGCCGCTGCCGGCGCCGAGAGCGAGCGAGCCGAGACCCACCCCGAGGCAGAGCAGCGCGCTGTTGCGCGCATATTCGGGCAGAACCGTGCTGGCCAGATGGGACCAGAGGCCCTCCGTCGGCTGGCCGACGAAGCCGAGCAGTGCGAGCAGGGGAGCGGCTACGACCAGGCACAGCAGTCCCGCGAGCGTGACCCCGGGCCGCAGACGGAAGGACGACCTGCCCGAAGTGCCGACCCGCGCGGGCGCGGGCCATGATTGACGAACGGTGGACATGATCTCCAGATCGCGCTCTGCTCGAGGCTCGGCCCGCATCCGGCCTCGTGAGGCGTGCGCTCCAGACCTATTGGCAGGCTATCCGGCGGTCGGGCGGGGTAAAGGCGAATCGGGTCATGTTGGAACGGATTTAGATCCGTGAATCGCCCAAGCATCGGCCAGGGTCCGCAGGCCGGTGGACAGTCGGGCGGGCCGGCATTGGAAGCGGCAGCAAGTGCCCGTTGCGTCAGGGGAGTGCGGCAGTTCACATGCAACGTCATCACGACATGGGCGGGATGCCCGCCGGTGCGATCGACCGGCACGAACACGACCTGGCACCATGGGAGAAGCAGGTGGATGCGATCCTGCGCCTTCTGCTCGCCAAGGGCGTCTTGACGCTCGACGAGCTGCGCCGGGCGATCGAGGAGCTCGGTCCCGCGGCCTATGATCAGCTCGGCTACTTCGAGCGTTGGATCTCGGCGATCGCCAACCTGCTGCTCGAGAAGGGTGTGGTCGGCGTGCAGGAGCTCGGCGAGGCGATCGCCGCGGCCCAGGCGCGGCGCGCCGCGGCGACTGAAGCATGAGCGCGCGCTTCGCCGATGGTGCCACCGTGCGGGTCAAGGCCCTGTTCCCGCCCGGCCATTGCCGCACCCCGTTCTATACCCGTGGCCGGCGCGGCACGGTGCTCCACGTCGTCGACCACCAGCCCAATCCGGAAGCGATGGCCTACGGTAGGAGAGGGCAGAAGCTGCCGGTCTATCGCGTCCGCTTCGAGGCGAACGAGCTGTGGGGCGAGCCGTCATCGGCGCCGGGCGACGCCGTGGTCGCCGATCTGTTCGAGCCCTGGCTGGAGCCCATCGACGGAGGCAAGCCGTGACAGAGCACGACCATGACCATCCGGGGAGGCAGCCCGACCTGGAGGACCTGCCCTATACGCGCCTCATGGCCCTGACCGACGCGGTGACCGACCTGCTCCTGGCCAAGGGCGTGTTCACGGCGGACGAGCTTCGGCAAACGCGCGAGACAATCGACAGCCGCAGCCCGGCCGACGGCGCGCGCCTCGTCGCGCGGGCCTGGGTCGACGATGCCTTCCGCGGGCGGGTGCTGGCCGATGTGAATGCGGCGGCTGCGGAGCTCGGTCTCGATGCCGGCGGCATCCCGATCCGCGCGGTCGAGAACGACGCGAGCACCCACAACGTCATCGTCTGCACGCTCTGCTCCTGCTATCCGCGGCTCCTGCTCGGCCCGTCGCCCGACTGGTACAAGGCGCGTGCCTACCGCAGCCGGGTCGTGCGCGAGCCGCGTTCGGTGCTCGCCGAGTTCGGCCTCGAGCTACCGGCCGGCAAGTCGGTGGTGGTGCACGACAGTACCGCCGAGCTGCGTTACGTGGTGCTACCGGAACGGCCAGCCGGCACCGGGGGCTGGAGCGAGGCGGAGCTCGCCGCCATCGTCACCCGCGACTGCCTGATCGGCACGGCGGTGCCGAAGATCCCGGCCTGATCAGCCGCCCAGGAGCGGGGTGAGCAGGAGCCGCGCAGGCTTGCCTGCCTCGACGGCGACGATCGCGTTCTGCTGGAACAGGCTCGCGAGCTCCAGGGCATCGGCGATCGGGAGATCGAGGGCGAATACGCCCTCCTCGCTCCAGCTCGGGTCCGAGCCGACCCCACGATGCGGCAGGAAGCGGATGCCGCGCGCCCGCAGCTCGCTCTCGAGACGGCGGTGCGCCGCCTCGTTGCGGCCGCGCTCGGTCGGTACGCTCCTCGGGTTCCAGCCCGTGATGAACACGCCCGATGCCGCGCCGTGCGCGGAGAGCAGCTCGTCGACATTCGGCGAGATCTGACCGATGCGAGCCGCGCCCAGCACTGCACCCCGGCAATCCAGCACCTGATAGCTGGTCTCGTGGTAGGCGGAGATCAGGTCGGCGGCGTCCATGGCTGTCGGCACGGTCCCGATGTGAAGACGCGAACGGCCCCGGGTTGCCCCGGGGCCGCTCTGTCGAGTAGCCGAAATCGGACGAAGGGTCAGTGCGCCGAGGCGCCCGCTGCCCCGAGGCCGGTCTCCGACCGGATGTACTGCGCGTCGAAGGCTGCCGCCTCGTTGCGCGCGGTCTGGCTGCGGTCGAGAACCGAGAACAGCCAGATGCCGCCGAAGGCGATCGCCATCGAGAACAGGGCCGGGTTGTCGTAGGGGAAGGGTGCCGAGCCCGCCTCGTGCATCAGCACCTTCTCCCACACCGTCGGCCCGAGGACCACCAGGCCCACGGCCGAGATCAGGCCGAGCAGCCCGCCGATCAGGGCACCCTTGGTGGTCAGGCCCTTCCAGAACATCGACAGGAGCAGCACCGGGAAGTTGCAGCTCGCGGCGATGGCAAAGGCCAGGCCCACCATGAAGGCGACGTTCTGCTGCTCGAAGATGTAGCCGAGATAGATGGCGACGATGCCGAGCACGACGGTCGCGATCTTCGACACCCGGATCTCGTCGGCATCGGTGGCGCGACCCTTGGCGATCACCGAGGCGTAGAGGTCGTGGCTGACCGCGGAGGCCCCGGCCAGGGTCAGGCCGGCGACCACGGCCAGGATGGTGGCGAAGGCCACGGCCGAGATGAAGCCGAGGAAGAGGTCGCCGCCCACCGCCTCGCTGAGGTGGATGGCCGCCATGTTGGTGCCGCCGATCAGGTCCTTGACCTTGTCGAAGACCGCAGCGCCGTCGGCGCCGACCGTGGTGGTGTAGAAGACCGGGTTGGTCATCACGAGCGTGATGGCGCCGAAGCCGATGATGAAGGTCAGGATGTAGAAGTAGCCGATGAAGCCGGTCGCATAAAAGACCGACTTGCGGGCGGCCTTGGCGTCGGCGACGGTGAAGAATCGCATCAGGATGTGCGGCAGGCCGGCCGTGCCGAACATCAGCGCCAAGCCGAGCGAGATCGCCGAGATTGGGTCGGTGACCAGGCTCCCGGGGCTCATGATGGCTAGGCCCTTGGGGTTGATCTCGGTGGCCGCCTTGAACATCGCCTCCGGGCTGAAGCCGAAATGCTTGAGCACCATGAAGGCCATGAAGCTGGCGCCGGCCAGCAGCATGCAGGCCTTGATGATCTGCACCCAGGTGGTGGCGAGCATGCCGCCGAAGGTGACGTAGGCGATCATCAGGATGCCGACGATGATCAGGGCGTAGAGGTAGGGCAGGCCGAACAGGAGCTGGATCAGCTTGCCGGCACCCACCATCTGCGCGATCAGGTAGAAGGCGACCACCGTCAGCGTGCCGACCGCGGACAGGGTGCGGATCGGGGTCTGCTGCAGGCGATAGGACGCCACGTCGGCGAAGGTGTACTTGCCGAGGTTCCTGAGCCGCTCGGCGATCAGGAACAGCACGATCGGCCAGCCGACCAGCCAGCCCACCGAGTAGATCAGGCCGTCGAAGCCGGAGGTGAAGACGAGGCCCGAGATGCCGAGGAACGAGGCGGCCGACATGTAGTCGCCGGCGATGGCGAGGCCGTTCTGGAAGCCGGTGATCCCGCCGCCCGCGGCGTAGAAGTCCGCCGCCGACTTGGTGCGGGACGCGGCCCACTTGGTGATGGCGAGGGTCATGAGGACGAACACCAGGAACATGCCGATGGCATGCCAGTTGGTCGCCTGGGTCTGGGTCTCGCCCTCGATGGCGCCGGCGGCGAATGCCGGTGCGGCGAGAGCGAGCCCGGTCGCGATCGCGCCGAGCCCGCCCATGGTGCGTGCGATGGCGCGCATCACTCGGAGTCCTTCAGAATCTGGGCGTTGAGATCGTCGAAGGTGGTGTTGGCCTTGCTGACATAGATGCCGGTCAAGGCGAAGGCCGAGACGATCACGAACAGGCCGATCGGGATCCCGATCGTGGTCACCCCAGTGGCGCTGATCGGCGTGCCGAGGAAGCCCTTGGCGAACGCGACCAGCAGAATGAAGCCGAAATAGATGACCAGCATCGCGATCGTCAGGTTGCGCGCCAATGCGCCGCGCTGCTGGACGAGCTCACCGAACTTGGGGTTACGACGGATCTTGGCGTAGGACGCCGGTTCCATTGCTTGCCTCCTCTCCAGGGTGTCCCCGGGCTCGCAGGGTGGGACCACTCCATAGGGGCGGGGGCCGCCGCCACGCATGCGGCAAGATGTCAAGAGCAACCGGGAGGGCTGCGACCGTTTGGCCGAAATGCCGCTTGGTGTCGCAACCCCCCACCCGTCGCCGAAGGGTCGGAGGCTTCAGCTCCCCTCGACGATCTCGCCGGAGGCCTTGAGTCTGAGGCGGCGTTTTCTGGCTTTGGCGGCCCAGAGGTTGAGCGCCTCGACCAGGCCGGAGAAGAAGATGGCGAAGTAGAGATAGCCGCGCGGGATGTGGAAGTGGAAGCCGTCGGCGATCAGCGCGATGCCGACCAGGAGGAGGAAGGAGAGCGCCAGCATCTTGACCGTGGGGTGGTCGTTGACGAAGTCGCCGACCGGGTTGGCGGCCACCAGCATCACGATCATGGCGATGATCACGGCCGCGATCATGATCGGCAGCTGGTCGGTCATGCCGACCGCGGTGATGATCGAATCGAGCGCGAACACCACGTCGAGCACGATGATCTGGGCCACCGCCGCGCCGAAGGTGGTGGTGCCGACCTGGCCCTCCTGCTCCTGGCCCTCGAGCATGTGGTGGGTCTCCATCGTCCCCTTCACCAGGAGGAACAGCCCACCGACGATCAGGACGATGTCGCGCCAGGACAGCGCGAAGCCGAACGCCGAGACCACCGGCTGGGTCAGCCCGATCAGCCAGGTGAGCGAGAACAGCAGGGCGATCCGCCCGAGCAGGGCCAGGGCCAGGCCGATCTGGCGCGCCAGCCGCTGCTGCTCCTTGGGCAGCCGGCCCGAGACGATCGACAAGAAGATCAGATTGTCGATCCCGAGCACGATCTCGAGCGCGGTCAACGTCACCAGGCTGGCCCACACGGCCGGGTCGGCGAGAAACTCGAGCATCGAAGGCGTTCCTCTCTTTTTTGCTCTGAAGCGGCTATAGCGACGCCGACGGCCGCGTGTCACGATCCATGCTGGGGTGCTGTCGCATTGTTGAACTTGGCGAGGTGAGAGGCAGATGCAGCCAACGCCGTTCCGGAAGGTGTCGGACGATTATTTCGTGGCACCGCAGTTGCAGGCCGCGGATTTCATCGCCGCCCGCGACGCGGGCATCCGCACGATCATCAACAACCGCCCCGACGGCGAGACGGCCGATCAGCTCTCCGATGCCGAGGCGCGGGAGCTCGCGGCCACTCTCGGCCTGGGCTATGCTCATGTGCCCGTCGTGTCCGGCCGGATGGGACCCGACGACGTGACGGCGCTGGGCGCGGCGATCGCCGATCACCCCGGCCCCTATCTCGCCTACTGCCGCTCGGGAACGCGGTCCTGCCATCTGTGGGCGTGCGCGACGGCCGGGCGGCGGCCCGTGGAGGAGACCGTGGCCGCGGCGGCCGCCGCCGGCTACGACCTCACGCCGATGCGGACCCTGCTCGAGCGTCTGGCG